>NZ_CP007264.1:658785-988178 GCF_000585495.1 Thermococcus nautili | reverse complement strand
GTCTGAGGTGATGCCAATGGCCGACGAGAAAATCAGCATCTTCACCAAGGCCGACCTAAACATGGAAACCTACCTCAAGAAAGTCCTGCTGCCCTACATGGGAATCTCAGCGGTTCTCTTCATAGTCGTCGGCCTGATGGCGAGGCTTTTTCCAATCCCCGCCGGCCTAAGGGTGCTGATGTTCCTAATTCCGATTATCCTCCTCATCTACGCGGCCGTTTACCCCTACATCGTGGCGGACTCGAAGAAGATATCAATCAACTCGAAGATGCCCTACTTCATAACCTACTTCGCCGTGCTCTCAACGAGCGAGATGGGCCGTTCCGACCTCATCAAAATCCTCGCCCAGGACCCTAAACTCGGTGCAATAGCGAGCGAGCTCAAGAAGGTTCACACCATAGTCAACAGGCTCCACCTTTCGATGCCGGAGGCCTTCCGCTTCCTCGCTAGGAGAACTCCGAGCCAGATGTTCGCCGACTTCCTTGACAGGCTCGCGTATTCCCTCGACAGCGGTGTTGACCTGAAGGAGTACCTCTTCCAGGAGCAGCAGACCGTTATGGATGACTATCAGACCTTCTACGAGGGCGCCCTCTACGACCTCGACATCTTCAAGGAGATTTACGAGTCAATCATCATCTCGGTCGTCTTCATAGCCTCGTTCGTCATCATCGGTCCGATAATCACCGGTATGGACATCGGCAGGATGGGCCTCTACGCCGTTGCCATGACCCTCGCGGCCGAGCTGGGAATCCTGCTCGTCGTCAAGTTCAGAATGCCCGAGGACCCAATATGGGCGGACAGCAGGGGAATACGGGACCCGCGCAGGGAGCGTATAAAGCGCGCCGCGATTTACTCAGTCATGGGCATGATTATAACCGCGCTGGTCTACATGCTGATTATAAGGCCCCGCTTCGCAATTCCAACGCCCTTCGCTCTCGCGCTAATCCTGACCCCGTTCTACTACCTCGGGCGCGTCGTGGACAAGGAGGAGAAATCCATATTCAGGAAGGACGAGAACTTTCCGGCCTTCATCAGGAGTCTGAGCTCGTCCCTTGCCGCGAGCGGTGCCTCACTCGTGCTCGTCCTTAAGTACCTCAGCGCCCACGACTTCGGTTCGCTCACCGACGACATCAAGGCACTGTACAGAAGGCTCGCCATCCGCGTTGACAGGGACAGGGCCTGGGACTTCTTCATCGCCGGAACCGGGAGCTGGTTAATCGGTATATTCTCGGAGATATTCCGCGAGAGCCTCAGGATGGGTGCCGAGCCCGATTACGTCGGTCTCATCATCAGCAGGAACTTTGAGAGGCTCGTCCGCCTCAGGAGGAAGAGACAGCAGAGCATAGCGAGCTTCATAGGCATCATCTACGGTCTGACCGGCGCCTTTGCGTTCTCCCTCGCGGCGTCGTTCCAGGTTGCCGTCTCGATAAGCCAGATGTTCTCCCAGATGAACCTCAACCTCGCCAACAACTACATCGGAGACCTCATCCACATAATCCCGCCCTCCGGAATGGCGTTCCTGACCTACATCATGCTCGCCCTGATGGTTCTCCACTCCCTCCTCGCGGCAATGGTCATCAAGCTCGCCGACGGCGGACACATCCTCGGCTCCGCGAGGTACTTCGTCATACTCGCCTGGATATTCGCGGTTGGAATGTACCTCGGCCAGAGCCTCATGGCGAAGATGATGAGCATGGGTGCCGGAAACGCCGAGATTGTGGCCTATCTCCTGGGGGTGATTCCATGAAGAGGCTGGTCGCTCTCCTGTTTATCCTGCTCCTTCCGCTCGTTGGGGCATCAACGTTCACCGGTTACATAGGGGTGTCCTCGACCGTCGGGGTGGGCAACTACACGGTGACGGTTAAGGACGTCTCGCTGGACGACGGCTCGCTCCTCCTCGACGTTTCCACCCCCAACTGGAGCGGGATGAAAAAGCTTCCTCTCGGCAGCGTGCTTTCCCTTGGTGAACTGAACCTGACGTTCGAAAAGGTATTCCTTGGCTCCAGGTCGCTCGTTTTTCTCTCTGCCCAGTTCCCCTACGTCCTGCCCGGCCAGAACGTCACCCTCGGGCCCTACACGATAGAGGTGCTCTCCGTTGGCAAGGACGGGGTTGAGCTGAAGGTCACCTATGGAAACGAGAGCAAGACCTTTAAGTCCTCCTTCAAGTTCGAGAATCTCGTCGCCAACGTTTCCGGCTTCCTTCCCGTTTACTCTGGCTATTTGAAGCTCAACGAGAGCTTCTCCTTTGCAGGTGAAACCGTAACCTTCACCGGGGCAAAGGTTGAGAACGCAACGAGCGGGTTCATCGAGACGGTGTTCTTCTCCTACGACAACACGACATACGCCCTGCCCGTTGGCAACGAGAGCGTCATCGGCCCGTTCTTGGTCAAGGTGGACGACCTCATAGGGCTCAACTACACCAAGGTTGACGTTCACTTCCTCGGCGTTTCGATGAACCTCACAATCGTTCCAAACGAGGTCTTCTCCCTCGCTCCGGGCCAGACCAAGACCCTCGGTCCCTACGTGTTCCGCTACGACTACCACCTCGGCAACAAGCTCAAGGTTTCCCTCCTCAACCCATGTCAGGTCGTTCTCGCCTCGACTTCCCTCATAGTTTCCAACGTCTCGACGCTCCTTTACCACAAGGGTCTCACCGTTATTCCCCTCTCCATTGACGCCAACGGAACTGCCCAGTTCGCGAGCTTCATAAACCCCAACGAGCTCCCCTCCCCTGACAAGGTTGCCAACGTTCTCGTTTCCCTTCGGGACGGAAACGCCAGGCAGTACCTTCCAACGACCCTAACAGTTGAAGTTGAAAACACGGGCAACGTTGCCCTCTCCAACCTCACCGTCAAGTTCGTTCCGGGCGACGTCAAGGTGCTCTCCGAAACGGAGTTCTTCCTGAAGTCCCTGGCGCCGGGAGAAAAGAAGGAGTTTAAGCTCGCGGTTCTACCGATGAAGTCGGGCAACGTCTCCGCCGGAAGGGTCACCGTCACTGCCATGGCCCCGTACGAGCTCGCCTGCGGGGGATACACCCTCCTTAAGTTCTCCTCCAACGAACTTACCCTGAACGTTAAGCCGACCAGGGTCGAGTACTCCCTTAGGGTTTCGGCCCCGGCCAACGCCTCCCTCTACCGGCCCGTTAACCTGACTGTCGTTGTCAGGAACACCGGGGACGAGACGCTTCCCGCGAACCTGACCCTAACCGTTCCGCCCGGTGTTGCGATGGCGTCATCTGGTAACGTTTTCGCCAGCGGAAGCAGGATAGTCCTTCCCCTCTACCTACCTCCTGGCAACGAGAGCGTCGTTAGCTTCGTCCTGATTCCCTACACCCCCGGAGAGAAATCCTTCAAGATAGCGGTGGTTTCGGTTCCAGGGGTCGTCAACGAGACCGGCCTCTCGATAACCGTCCTCAGTGCCGGGACTGAGAAGGAGAACCAAACGGCGCCGACGACGTTCACGACCACGAAGACGATTACGGAGAGGATAAACTCCACCGTCACGATAACGGTTACCAAGACCCAGACGGAGATAAAAACGAAGACGGTAACCTCAACGACCACCTCAAGCGTCCCCTACACCCCGCTCAAGACGAAGCTAATCTGGTTGGTCATCGGAGTGGTAATCGGCGCGGGGATAATAATAGCGATAGCCTGGTACCAGGCCAGGTCGTCGTGAGCCTTTTATTCTTTTCTTTCCAGAGGGGTAGGGGGTTTCCATGAACCTCGACGAGCTCTGGAGGAGAACAGTTGAGAACCTCGTTCGCGAGGGAATCATACGGAGCGAAGCGGTTAGGCGGGCTTTTCTGAAGTACCCCCGCTACCTCTTCGTTGAGGAGAAGTACCGGAAGTACGCCCACCTCGACGAGCCGTTGCCTATTCCGGCCGGGCAGACGGTAAGCGCCCCCCACATGGTCGCGATAATGCTCGAGCTTGCCGAACTCAAACCCGGCATGAACGTCCTCGAAATAGGAACAGGGAGCGGGTGGAACGCAGCCTTGATTTCAGAGCTCGTCAAGACCGACGTCTACACCGTCGAGAGGATTCCAGAGCTGGTCGAGTTCGCGAGGAGGAACCTGGAGCGTGCCGGTGTAAAAAACGTCCACGTGATTCCCGGCGACGGGACGCTCGGCTTCCCGCCGAAAGCTCCCTACGACAGGATAATCGTAACGGCCGGAGCGCCGGACATACCAAAGCCCCTGGTGGAACAGCTCAAGCCCGGCGGAAAGCTCATAATCCCCGTCGGAAGCTACCACCTCTGGCAGGACCTTCTTGAGGTAATCAAGCTTGAAGATGGCTCGATTAAGGTGAAGAACCACGGGGGCGTTGCCTTCGTGCCCCTCATCGGGGAACACGGCTGGAGGGAGTAGGCTTTTAAGTTCGGTCCCTCTTCATAACCTGGTGATAGAATGAGGCTCATAGCTTTCGACGTGGAGGGGACCCTTGTAAAGGCGCGCTCGAGCTGGGTCGAGCTCCACAAGAAGTTCGGCACATGGGAGAAGGGGAAGGAGTACGCGGAGCTCTTCTTTGCCGGAAAGATAGACTACGCGAAGTGGGCGGAGCTGGACGCTTCCCTCTGGCTCGGCAGAAAAAAGGAAGAAATCCTCGAGTGGGCGGACTCGGTTGAGTACAACGACTACGCCTTTGAGCTGATGGACTTCCTGCGCGAGAACGGCTTCAAAATAGCCCTCCTCTCGAGCGGGCTGATGTGTTTGGCCGGAAGGGTCGCGAGGGAGCTTAAAGCGGACTACGTTTTCGCCAACGAGCTGGTCTTCAAGGACGGAAAAGTTGCCGGCGTCATTCCCGCTGTGGACTTCGAGGGGAAGGGCGCGATACTCAGAAGGCTCAAGGAAGAGCTCAAACCGGAACTGACGGTGGCCGTTGGAGATGGCTTCAACGACCTCAGCATGTTCCGCGAGGCGGACGTGGCGATAGCGATAAACCCGCACGAGGGAGTCGAAGGCGACCACGTCGTCGAGAGCCTGAGAGAAGTGCGGGAAATAGTTGAGGGACTGATAGGGGGTCGGTGAAGGGCGTGCTCCTCACCGCTCGGCAAAGCAAAAGCTCGTCATCCCCCTGTCGGCCCGGCCGGAACCCCCGGTTCACGATTCCCCAGGGAGGGCGGGCGCCGGGCCGGTGGAAAATGGGGGGAAGGCCTTAAAACTTTAAAGGCCCATCAGCTTGAGCTCGAGGAGCCAGAACAGGTCACCGATGAAGTAGCTTATCAGGAAGCCGAGGAATATCGCCGGTGCGAAGGGCATCGCCTTCTTTCTAAGGAACCTGTTCTCAAGCTTTCCTTTCTCCACGAGCCTCTTGAGTTCCTCAATCTGCTCCTTCGTGAGTCCCTCCGCCGTTGGTGATGCTATGACCTTCCCGTAGTCCGGCTTGAGGAGCGAAAGGTCCGCCTTCAGGAGCGCGACCTTGAGCCTCTCGAAGGGGTCGGTTCTGTCGCGCCCGATTTCCCCGTCCTTCTCGAAGATTGTTTCTCCCAGTATGTCCCACTCCCTCAGCTCCTCAACCGGAACCTCCTCGATGAGGACGTTCCTCCTTATGAACTTGACGAGTGCCAGGAACACCTTGAAGGCGTAGAGAAACGCGAGGAGCCTCAGGAATGCCAGGAGTGTGTTCTCGGGGGAGAGGTAGAGGAGGTACGCCAGGACGAGCGCTCCGGCGACGTCTCCGATTCTCCTGAGCTTGCCGAAGATTGTTATGAGGACTATCGCGAGGAGCCAGCCGAGGATGGGGTTCAGTGAGACGCCGAGTCCCTCTTCCAGGATGACCTTTACTCCAAGGGCCCCCATAATCCAGAGGGACAGCTCAATGGTGAGGCCCGCTCCCGAGACGAATATCTCCCTGAGCTCTGAGAAGCGCTTTCTTGCGATTATAACACCGAAAGCGTAGATGAAAATGAATGGGAACACCGCAATGAGGCCGTTGAGGAGAATTGCTATTGGATAGAGCGGGTAGTGGATGTAGTACGGGGCAGTTATCCTGGCTGTGTCCGGTGGATACGGAAGGAGGGCGGAGAAACCGGCCAGGATGATGGCGTCACCGCTTGCCCACGCCCCGATGTAGAAGAGGAGCAGGCCAAGAATCAGCCCCACGAACAGTGCTATTATTCCCGATAGCGCGACCAGAACGCTACCCTCACTCAGCCCCTTGTAGAGGTAGTAGATTATGCCAACTTCCACGGCCGGGACCGGCAGTTTGACGAGCCACTTCGGGAGGGAAATCTCTTCCTCGTCCTCATCCCAGCCGAGAAACTTCCCTACGAACGCTAAAAGAACGGAAACGTGGTTGTCGAAGATAAAACCGGTCTTCAGGTCGGTGTAGGAGGTCACCAAACCCATGACTAGCCCGGCCAGAAGCGGAACCGCGTCCATGCTTCCACCTCACAGGTTTTCGAGGAGCTCTTTCCTGACGCTGTCAACGTAGTTGTTAACGTTCCTGTTGAGGTCTCTCATTGAGTTCAGGACGACCCTCGTCGCCATGAGCACGAGCACGAGAACCGCTGCGAGCATGAATAGGTATTCCAGTGCAGTTTGAGCCCTTCTCATGGTCACTCCCAATAAGGTTACGCCCCAAAGCCTTTAAAAGTTTCCCTGAACTTTCTTCGGGAGCGAAGATGAAGGTTTACAGACTGTTCGTCAAGGAAGAGTATCTGGACTTCATAAAGTCCGGCCAGAAGCGGATAGAGGTTCGCGTCGCTTACCCGCAACTCAGGAAAATTCAGCCCGGGGACAAGCTCATCTTCAACGACTCGGTTCCGGCCGTTGTTACCGAGGTCAAGCGCTACGAGACGTTTAGACAGGTTCTGCGCGAGGAGCCCATAAAGAAAATCTTTCCCGACGAGCCGAGCTTCGAGAGGGCGGTAAAGAGGTTCCACAACCTCTACCCCAAGTGGAAGGAGAACCGCTACGGTGTTATCGCCATAAAGTTCAAGCTCATCGGTGAGGGGCGATGAAGCACCTCGAGTTCGATGGGAAGTACGCCGATGCTATACTGAAAGGGAAGAAGAGAGCAACCGTCAGGCTGGGCAGAAAACCGAACCTCAGGGAGGGGGACACGGTTCTAATCCACGCCGGCGGCTACGCCCTCGGAAAGGCCGTAATCGAGAGGGTCGAGAGCAAAACTGTGAAGGAGCTCACCGATGAAGATGCATTCCTCGACGGCTTCTCGAGCAGGGAGGAGCTGATTAGGGCTTTGAAGGAGCACTACAAGTACGTAAACGACGACTCCAAGGCCCACGTGATAGTCTTCCGCCTCGTGGAGAAGTTTGACAAACCGGTTATGAGCTCGGACTACGCCTACGAGGGCAACCTGCCGGTTGAGATAGCCGAGAAGGCGTTAAAGTACCTCGACCTGTCCGAGGAGGACAGGAAGCTGATAGAGCTTTTCCTCAAAACGGGAAGCCTCAGGAAAGCCGCCTACAGGCTCGGCGGCCTGAACAAGCGCTACCTTATAAGGGACGCGCTGAGAAGGGCCTACGAGGAGCTGAAGAAGAAAGGAATCATGGGGCCGAAGCTTTAACGCTCTCAAGGAGCGCTATAGTCTCCTCCCCTTCGACCTCCCTCTTAACGGCTGAAAGCTTAACCGGCATGAGCTTGAAGGTGTTTCCGTTGATGAGGTGCCTGAGGGTCTTCTCAAACTCCTCCATCTCCTCCTCTCCCGCGAAGTCCACCTTGGCTATGAAGTCGTACTCCCCGTAGAGCCACTGCCCGCTCACGGGGAGCTTCTCCAGAACCTCGTCCCTAACGCCCCAGACGAGGAGTATGGCCTCGATTTTCCTCACCTCCGCCATAAAAGGGGGTTGTCCTACGATAAAAGCCTTTCTCAGCTTTTTCCGTCAGACCTACAACCATTCGAAATATTTTCGGGTGAAATTCGTCTTCCCGGCGGGAAGCGTTTTAACGCCCTTATGGAACCTAAAAACGGTGGTGAAAATGAAGGCGGTCTTCTTCGACTTCGTCGGGACGCTCATAACGAAGGACGGCGAAAACGTAACGCACCTCAACATAATCCGCGAGGTTCTCAGGAGGGCCAACGCCGAGCTCAACGCCGAGGAGGTTTGGAGGGCCTACGAGGAGGAGAGCTCGAGGCTCTTCAGTGAACTGGCAGGCAAAGAGGCGAGGAAAATCCGCGAGGTCGATACGGAAGCTTTAAGGCGCGTCGCAGAGCGCTACGGCTTCTCGGTTCCAAAGGACTTCTGGAACATCAGCCTTGAAATGCACGCTCGCTATGGGGAACTCTTCCCCGATGCCGTCGAGACGATTGAGGCGCTCAAGGCGCTCGGCCTCCACGTGGGAATCATAACCGACTCGGACAACGACTACATCGAGAGCCACCTAAAAGCACTCGGAATCTACGACCTCTTCGACTCGATAACCACCAGCGAGGAAGCGGGCTACTTCAAGCCCCACCCGAGGCCCTTCCAGCTGGCCCTCGAAAAGGCGGGTGTAAAGCCGGAGGAGGCCCTCTACGTCGGCGACAACCCGAAGAAAGACTGCGTTGGAGCCAAGAACGTCGGCATGACGAGCGTCCTCCTCGACCCGAAGACCGAGAAGAGGGAGCTCTGGGGCAACTGCGACTTCGTGGTCTCCAAACTCGGCGACGTCGTTGAAATAGTGAAGGGCCTGATGGAAAAATGATGGGGGTCGGCAACGGCAGGGCTCTTCATCGGAGCCTCAGATAGCGAAATTTTCGTCATTCCCCTCTTCTTCACTTCAGCCTCTGGTAGGCGGCGTAAAACCTCTGGACGACGGTTATCCACGCGAGTATTCCGACTATGTAGACGCCGTACTTGACGTATCTTCGCCCCGAGGAACGAGAAAACCATCAGGATTATCAGCCTCTCCGCCCTCTCGGCTATACCCACCGCGAGCTTTCCTGAGCCGGCCAGCTCGGCCCTGCAGCGCTCGTAGCTCACCAAGTAGCTTCCCATGAACGTCAGGAAGGCAGCGCGCCAGTCGACGAGACTTCCGAGCGCTATTCCAAAGAGCACCGCGCCGTCGCTTATCCTGTCGAAGGTCGAGTCGAGGAAGGCCCCGAAGCGGCTCGTCTTCCCTGTCAGCCTCGCTAAAGTTCCGTCGAGGGCGTCAATGAGAGAACCTATCAGGAGGGTTAAAGCTGCTAACCTCGGCTCGCGGAGGTAGTAGAGGTAGACCGCGAGGAGGCTTAGGAGAAGGCCTATCACAGTAACCGCGTTCGGCGTCAGTCCGGCCTTTGCGAGGGGTTTAACTATCGCCTCAAGGTAGCCCCTGACGTTCTCTCGATACCTGTTGAGGACCATTTCCTTCACCCGTCGAGCTGGATTACCTTCTTCCCCCTCTCCTGCGGAATTATTTTGAGCTTCGCTCCCTCGAATTCCCTCCTCAGGCCCTCACCGTCGAGGAGCCTGTCGAGGAAAACCGCCAGAGCCGCCACCTCGCTGTGGGGCTGGTTGCCAACTGCCACGTTGTAGTGGGCCAGCTCGTAAACCTCTCTGGGAACCTTCTCGGCGCCGACGACGATGAGGAAGTCCTTTCCAGCCCTAAGCTCCTCCTTAAGCTTCGGCATCGCGTCGTCTATGTGCACCCCGTACATCGTCAGGTGGACTATAACGCCCTTCTCGCGCCACTCCCTCAGGATTTTCTTCCAGCTGGGGTCGAAGGTTATCTCGAACGGCCCTCCCCACCTTCTCACGACGTCCTCAACGCTCTCCCTGACGTGCTCGTCTTCCTCGGCGGCGATGATTATTTTGTCGGCTCCGAAGGCCCTCGCCGTCAGGGCCACGTGAGTGGTTATTCTCTTGTCCCGTTCCGGCCTGTGGCCGAGTCTGAGCACCGCTATCATCACACCTCACCCGTGAAGACCCTCCAGTAGTAAGTGAAATCATCGCGCCAGGGTATGTCCCTGTAGAACTCGTACAGGACTTTTATGTTTTTCTGGATTTTGTCCGCGCTCCACTCTGAGAGGACCTCGTTCAGCTCGGCCTCGTTGGGTGCCGACGCAAAGAGGAAGAGCGCGTAGAGTTTCTCCTGCTCGTTCAGGCCGTTGAGGACGAGGTCAAGCTTGGAGCGGAGAGACGGCTTTACACGGTTCATAATCACGTTCATAAGCCTGTCCTCGAGGTCGTTCGTGAACTGGGTCGTGACGTCAACGTGGTTGTGGAGGCCGGTTCCGTATTTGAGGGCCACGAGACGGTAGCCCCTGGTCGTTATGAGCTGGTAGAGCCTGGGGAAGTATGGACTGGCCAGGTACTCGTCCAGGGGACCTATGAAGTCGTGGCTGAAGTCAATCACGTACCAGCCGTCGCCGGTGTAGAATTCCGTAATTGGATGGGCAGTGCAGTCAACGCCGTTGTAGAGGCCTACAACCCTGGCGGGAACGTTTATTGACCTGAGCATCGCCGTTATTAGGATTTGGGCCTCCCTCGGGCTTATGGTTTCCATCCTGAGAAGCTCCTTCGGGTTGAGGGTCGTCGTGTTGTCCGTGAAATTGTAGACTGCCTTAATCCACTTGTAAAGCTCAACCGCCGCCTGGTACTCGGAGCTCGCGTTCCCGATTATCGCCAGAGTTGCGGGTTTAAACGTCGTTGCGTTGAAAACCGAGCTTGAGTTGTACTTCTCCTCCCAGTACCTGTCAACGATGTGCCCGCTGGCCGTCCAGGCGTAGTTCTCCCCGTACGCTTCCTTCAGCTGTTCGACCGTTGCCTCCCAGGGTTGCCAGACGACCTGAATTCTAAAGCTCTTTGCCATGCTCTTCTCAGCTGTTCCGACGCGGTACTGGACGAGAACCGAGACGAAACCGTCGCGGTAGGCGTAGGGTGCCTTGAAGGTGTAGCGGAGGGTCACGCTCTCCTCTGGGGGGATAACCCTCGGAGGTGTTGGCGCCCCGAGAACTTTCATCCCTGGCAGGGGCACGAAGCTCACCTTGAGGAGCTCGACCTCTTCGTCGTACTCGTTGGTTATCTCAACGGTTACGGGAATCTCGTCGCCTCCGAAAACCCTCTTGGGTGCGCTCACGTTCAGCGAGAGCCTCACCGGAACGTTCTCCTCTGTGGAGACGGTTATCCTGAAGTGGCCGTAGAAACCCGTCCAGGTTCTCTTAAGTTCGTCCCGCAGTTCCAGGGAGACCTGGAAGGTGTATATTCCGGGCCTTGAGGGAGCGCGGATTATCCAGACGAGCTGGGTTGACTGGCCGACCTTTAGAACGGGCGGAAACCTTGGCTCCTGGACTATCTGAAAGTTGTCGTTGCCCAGGATTAGTGTGGCCCCGACGAGCCCGACCTTTCCCGTGTTGTTGACGGTCACGATTATGTGGAACGTTCCGCCGGGGGGTACAGTCGTCTTGTCAATCGAGAAGGTAACCTTCGCCGGTGGCTTCACGAGGCAACCGGACGCGAGCACGATGAGCGCGAGTATCAGAAGGACGGCCGTTCTCTTCACCTTCATCTCCAAACCCTTTAAAGCCGAACCGTTAATTAAACTTTGGGTGGTTGGGAGTGATAACGCTAACAACGGACTTCGGGCTCAAGGGTCCCTACGTCGGCGAGATGAAGGTCGCGATGCTCCGCGTCAACCCGAACGCGAAGCTCGTTGACGTCACCCACGCGGTAACGAGGCACTCGATAATCGAGGGCTCCTTCGTCATGGAGCAGGTGGTCAAGTACTCGCCTCCCGGAACGGTTCACGTCGGCGTCATAGACCCCGGCGTCGGGACCGAGAGGAAGGCGGTAATCATCGAGGGCGACCAGTGGCTGGTCGTTCCGGACAACGGGCTGGCAACGCTTCCGCTCAAGCACATAAACCCGAGACGCGCCTGGGAGATAGACTTTGAGAGGATTAAGCGCTTCACCGGCTGGAGGATAAGCTCTACCTTCCACGGCAGGGACGTCTTTGGGCCGGCCGGCGCGCTCATCGAGAAAGGTATTCACCCTGCGGAGTTCGCGGAGGAGATTCCGCTCGATTCGATGGTTAAGCTCGACGTCGAGCCGAGAAGGGAAGGCGACCTCTGGTTGCTGAAGGTAATCTATGTGGACGACTTTGGCAACGTAATACTCAACCTTGAGAACTACGGAAGGCCGAAGGCGGTTGAATTACCCGACTTCGGGCTGAGGATTCCTTACCTCGACGCCTACGGCTACGTGAAGCCCGGAGAACTGCTTGCACTCCCAGGAAGCCACGACTACCTCGAGATTGCCGTCAACCAGGGGAGCGCGAGCGAGAGGCTCGGCCTGAATGTTGGAGATGACGTGAGGGTGAAGCTGGTTTAGAAAGTGTTTTGAGGAAAATAGTGTAATTAACTTAGGTGGGCGAAATGGGAGAGATAACCCTTCGGGTTCGCGTTCCAGACGGCATGGAGCGACTGTTTGAGCGGGAGATAAAGGCCTTGGTTAAGTCGTTTGAAGGCGGAAAGAAGGGACCGAGGGTTACCCTCGATGATGTGTTCGGCATCGTCAGGAGCGAGAAGAGTGCCAAGGAGCTGAGGTTGGAGGCCTATGAGGAGCTCTTTGGTTGATTCGTCGGTTATTATTGAGGTCTTAAAGGGCAATCCCGTTGCCAAGCAAGTGCTCCAGTCCATTGAAAACAACCCAAAGTTTACAAATCCAATAATTTTCAGCGAAGTCCTGTTTGTTTTTCTAAAACTCGTTACTGGCAAGAGCTACCTTACGCTAAGGGGCAATCCTGAGGAGATTGGAAAACACAGGGATAAGCTTGAGAAGGTATATCTCTACCTCAGGGACAATTTCTCGGAGCTTCCCCTCACTGAGGAGATAGAAGAAAAGGCCTTTGAGTTCGTTCTGAATTACGGCTTGCTCCCCAATGATGCCCTAATCCTTGCCACTGCGAAATTCTATGACCTAACTCTGGTTACCCTCGATTCCGACTTCCTCGATGCCGCCAAGAGTGAGGGAATAGAAATTGTCATAGGTGATTCGTTCGGCGAAACTGAACGGGTTGTTCAAAAAGGTTGAACGAGGTGGTTGCATGGTCAAACGCGGTCTCTTCGTCGGTCGTTTCCAGCCCGTCCACAACGGGCACATGAAAGCTTTGGAGTTCGTATTCTCGCAGGTTGACGAGGTCATTATCGGAATCGGGAGCGCCCAGGCAAGCCACACCCTAAAGAATCCCTTCACGACGAGCGAGAGGATGGAGATGCTGATAAGGGCCCTCGATGAAGCGGAGTTCCCAAAGAAGCGCTACTACCTGATTCCTCTCCCGGACATCAACTTCAACGCCATCTGGGCGACCTACGTGGTTAGTATGGTGCCCCGCTTCGACGTCGTCTTCACAGGGAACTCGCTCGTCGCCCAGCTCTTCCGCGAGAAGGGCTACGAGGTCATCGTTCAGCCGATGTTCAGGAAGGACATCCTCTCGGCAACGGAGATAAGGAAGCGCATGGTCGAGGGGAAGCCATGGGAGGATTTGGTGCCGAGGAGCGTCGCCGATTTCATTCGGGAAATCAAGGGCTGCGAGAGAATCAGAATGCTTGCGACCAACCTTGAGAAGAACGAGAAGGAGCTCCAGGCACCGATAAGGATTCCGGAGTTCTGACGGCATTTTCATTTTAACGTCCGGTTGTCAACCCATGTATCTAGAAAGTTTTAAATTCCGAGATTCTTTTTGGTTCTTGGATTTGTCTATTATCTGATGTGGGGGTGTTTCTATTCCCTTTCCTCCCCACCCTTCCAAATCGCTGAACTCAATCTCTATGAAAATGATTCTGGTTAGTGTTGTTATCTTTTACAGCAGAAACATCATAACGCCTGTTCTCACAGTTTACTTCAAGGATGCCCTTGGTCTGAGCTATTCACAGGTTGGCTACCTGTATTCGCTCTATCTTCTCGTCATGTTTGCAACCGACGTTTTTACAGGCGGAATTGCCGACAGGTACGGAAGAAGGAAAACCCTCGCCATCGGTCTGCTCCTTTACGGCCTCAGCATGGCACTCATAGGTGCTTTCCGTAACTTCTTCGTATGTGCTCCAGCCTATGCCCTTGCCGCTCTTGGTTCTTCCTTCATCTCGGGGACCCTTCAGGCTTGGTACTTCACAGAGGTCAAAACCCGGGGTTTGGAAAGGAATGAGACCAAGAAGGCCTACGGTTTGTTGAGGTCGATAAACAGTGCGAATTCACTCCTGATAGGTATTATCACTGCCACAATCGTTGCTCTCACAGGGATGAGGAGTGTTTTCTACGCCGCGGCCGTCCTGAACTTTCTCGGGGCCCTTCTTGCGGTTCTCCTTCTTAACGAAAACTACGGAGATAAGGGGAAGAGTATCCTGTCAATAGTTAGGGAGGGTATTTCCTTCATTATCCACACTCACATTCTGCGCTACCTTTTTATCGCGGATATGCTCTTTACACTTCCCCACTTACACTTCATATACGTGTGGCAACTATACTTTACCAACGTTCTTAACCTCAAAGTGGAAACTCTTGGCTTGCTCTACTCTCTGAAATCCGTGATGGGAATATTGGCAGGATTTCTGATTTTGTGGGTTGGAAAGGGTAAGAAGGAATCCCACGCTCCGCTGTTTAGGGTTTCTCTTTCATTGATGCTCCTCTCCTATCTGCTGTTCGCTGGAATGCACGCCAAAATTATAGGTGTCTTGGCACTGGCTCTATACTCCCTCGGAGAGACGATTTACTTCACCGGTTACACTCTCTTAATCAATGATGTCATTCCAAACGAGTACCGCAGTACAATAATCTCGACGAGGATGAGCGCCTCCGCTTTGGTTGGCGCCTTGTTCTACGCTCTAATTGGCAGATTGGTGAATTTTTCTGGACTCGTCGGAAGTTTTGCCCTTATGATACCTGTGTTTGCTCTCCTTGGCCTCATTTACATATGGGTTTTTAGAATGGTGAGCACCTAACTTAATATTCGGAGGCAAAGAAATGAAGCTAACACTCGCCCAGCTCCGCGAAGAAGTAAAGTACACCGCGAAGCACATAGGGCTTAATCTGATTTCCATCCCCTGGGTAACGGCGACAATCTACTGGCTGTCCAGCTGGTTTCCAGTTTCGAGCGGGACAATCGTCGGCCTTGCAAGCGTTTCACTCGCCATAATGTTCCCGCTCTTCTTCAGCGGGGCGGTTTTCCGGGAGAAGCTCCTTGGCATTCACGAGCTCCTTCTCTCGCTCCCGTTTCCTCCCACGCGCCTCATTCTACTCAAAACGCTTGCCGGGTTCGTCATTGAAGTGACTGGAATCCTCCTGGGAAGCTTCATTGGACTGTTTCTCGCCTGGCACAGCGGGGCTCACATTCCGTTGACCCTCATGCTCTCTGGCCTGCTGATTTCAATGCCCCTGCTCTTCACCTTCACTTTCTTCGTGATTCTAACGACGCTCCTCTTCCAGTCCGCGTGGTTCAGCGCCGTGAAAGTTGCCGTGGGTTTCGTGGCGTTCTTTGTTCCCCTCTACGTCCCGAAATACTTTGGAAACGTTCTGTCCTTGAAGCTCGCCCTCGTATTGTCCCTTGCCATTTCGGCTGGGATTTCAATTCCCTCACTCACAATCGTGAGGTCCCTGGGCGACCGCCTCGCTGAGAGGATGGTGCTCGTCTGAGGTGGTTCCATGATAGTCCTTGAGAACGTCCGGAAGGCCATAAGGGGAAAAGAAGTCCTCCGCGGGGTAAGCTTGACCGTAAAGCCGAGCGAAATCCACGCCTACCTCGGCCACAACGGGGCCGGCAAGACGACAACCTTTCGCCTTATTCTCGGTCTCCTCGTCCCCGACTCCGGCCGGATTGAGGTACTCGGAGTCAACCCGCTCAAGAACCCAGAGGTGAGGGCGAGAATTGGATACCTTCCGGAGTACGACCTCCTCTATCCAAACCTCACTGTCCTCGACAACCTCAGGCGCTACGCCCTGCTGAAGGGGGTTTACGACGAGGATGAGCTTGGAGAGCTCCTCGACTTCTTCGAACTTGAAGAATACGCGGACAAAAAGGTCTCCTCCCTCTCCAGTGGGACGCGGAGGAGGGTTGCGATAGCGCGGGCCTTTCTCGGGAGCCCCGAGGTTCTAATCCTCGACGAGCCGACGAGGGGCCTCGACCCCGAGTGGAGGCTGAGGTTCAAGCGGTTCCTGAGGGAGTACGCAAGGAAGAAGGATGCCTCCATCGTTTTCTCGACGCACATCCTCAGCGACGTCGATGAGGTCTGCGACACCGTGACGGTAATCCGCGAGGGTCGGGTTCTCTTCTCCGGAAGCCTGGGGGAGTTCAGGAAGAGTGCGCCGGCGGAAGAGGCCGTCCTCGTGAAGGTGGCCGATGTTGAGAGGGCCATCGCGGTTCTCCGGGAGAGGGGCTATTCCCCCGAGGTCGTGAATGGTTACATAGCCCTGAGGAACGTCGAGCCGTCGGAGGTGAACGCACTCCTTGTGAAAGCCGGCCTGAGGGTCGAGGAAATTAAAAGGACGGAGCCGAGCCTTGAGGAGGTCTACGCGAGGCTTTATGAGGGGTGATTTGCGGTGCGTCCCTGGGAAGTTGCCCTCGGAAAGTTCCTCAAGCCCTGGGAGGAAAGCGAGGTCGTCGAGGCCGCTATCCTCACGGGAAGCTACGCCCTCGGTCTTCAAACTCCCCGCTCGGACGTGGACGTTTACGTAATCCTCTCCGACGATGTGGACTGGCGGGAGAGGGGAAACGTTTTCGTGGACGGCTTTTTGATTGAGTACTTCGCGAACCCAGTGCGGGCCGTTAGGAGGTACTTCGAGGAGGAGCTGGTTCAAAACAGCAGGAGCACCGCGAGGATAATCCTAACCGGAAAAGTCCTCTTCGACAAGGCAGGTATTGTAGAGACCCTTCGAGCCGAGGCCGAGGAGTACATGAGGAAGCCGTTTCCAAAGCCGGACCCTCTGAAAGTCGAGCTGGCCAAGTACTTCCTCTGGGACGCTCTGGACAGTTTAAAGAACGCCGAGGAAAGGGGAAACCCAGACTACGCTTACCTCTATCACCTGACCCTGAAGAGGGCGCTTGAGTCCTACGCCCGATTTCTCGGGACTGAAATACCCCCTGCGGACAAAGTTTATCGGCTCTTCAGCGATAAGGCCTTCAGAAGGGCTTATCTCTTCCCGAATTTTCCGGATGATGAATTCGTTGCCCTCTTCCTCAGGGCCATGAAAGAAGTCAAAACCGAGAACGCCGAGGTGTTAGTAAACCACGTCCTTGAGAAGATGGGCGGTTTCAGCATAGATGGCTGGAGGCTGAGGACTGGGGTTTAATTTTCTCCTCAATAACTCTCAGGATGTCCTCAAGAGAGATTTCTTTTGAAGGCTGGACGTTGTCTTTTGAGCCGACGTGCTTGTGGTGGGGATAAGTCTCAACATCTTTGTGGTGTGGAGCGTTGTCCCAGCGGACTATAAGCTTTCCGTCCTTCTGCCATTGAAAAGAGTAGTTATACTCATCCTCCGATACGAATTCCCGGATGTAAAGAACGCTCCCATCTATTAGCTCTGCCCTGATTTTCAGGAAATAAAAGCTGTCCCCTTCTTTGTAGTCGAGGATTTCGTAGCTTTTGACTGCTGAGCTCTTCTCAAGCGATTCTAACTCTCTCAGCATGTTCAATCTCCTTTAGCCTCTTCTCCAGCTCCTCAAGCTTCTTGACATAGGCCTTCCACTCGATGTAGTCGTCCCAGGCCTCGAAGGATTCTTCCGAGTTCGTAAGTTTTCTCTCAAACTCCTTCAGCGTCATGCCGTATTTCTTCTCGAAGGCTCTCACTCTCTCACGTATGGGTGCCAGCTCGGAGATTACTCTTAGCCTCTCGTATGTCAACACGTCTCTCTTTGAAACCACAACCTCACTCATCCCTACCACGTTCCTAACTCGCGGTTCTTGAATAAATACCTTTCCTAGCCAGCCACCAGAACATCGCCCCCGCCAAAAGGAACAGCCCGAAGCTCACAGCGTAGGGCAGCGTTGGGTGAAGGCTTGCCAGCGCTCCCGCAACGAAGGGCGTAAAGAGGGCGAGGAGCTTCCGGTAGCTCGATATCGCCGAGTGAAACTCGCTGGCCTTCTCCTTTGGAATCAACTTGAACATCCAGGAGCGGTAGAAGGGGAACCAGAAAGTGCTCCCGAAGTCGCCGACCGCGTAGACGAGGAGGGCAAGCCAGAAGGGTGGCGAGAGGGCCATCACCAGCGCGTAGAATGCGTTAATCAGCATGCCAGCCCCTATCGCCTGGAATCCCTTCCCCTTCGGAACCCTCTCGCTCGCGTAGGTTCCTATTATCGAAGCCAGACTGCTCGCGCAGGCTATCAGCGTCACTTCGAACACGGTCTTGTGGAGCACGAAGACGACGTAGTTAATCAGCACGATTTCAGGAGCTAAAGACCAAGCGAGCGTCAGCAGGGCCTCGAAGGCGAGGAGAAGCTTGAACTCGCCGGCCTTGAAGGTGAAGCCCTCCGGTGTTATCCTCTCCTCCCGACCAACGGAAGGGAGGAACCGCCAGATGTACGCTACCGTGACGGCCGAGAAGAGGCCGAAGAGCAGAAACGCCCAACGGTAGCTCTCCGGCCCCGGATAAACGTAGCCGAGGATGTAGCCCATAATCGGGAAGGTGATAAGCCGAGATATCTCGGGCAAGCGGAGATGCCAGGCAAAGATTTCCTCGTACTTGTCCTCCGGGTAGATTACCTGCTCGTAGGCCCGGTAGAGCGGATAGAGAACCGTCGAGAGCTTCTCAATCGTTCTGCCGGCGAAGAGCATAATTGGAGCTATCGCACCCTTGGCAAGGCCGTACAAAACGTAGGCGATGCCGTCTAAAACGTCTATCGCGATGAGGCCCTTCTTGATGTCCCAGCGGTTGAAGAGCCGGCCGAAGAGGTAAGTTAGGGGAATCGCGATTATGTTGACCGCTGTGAAGAACGCCCCGACCTCTAAGATTGAGTAGCCGGTCTCCATGAGGTAGAGCGGGAAGAGTATCCAGACTATCAGGCCGGGAGCAATGAGCGTGTGGTAGAGCATGTAGGCTTTGGCATCCTTCGGAATCTCGCTCCAGCGCATTTGAAGCCCCGTTCAGATTACGCTCCAGATTTAAAGATTTTTCTCTTCCCTGTGGTTCGACTGGTCAGTGCCGAAACCTTTAAATGTAATCAAATGATTACATGTTAGTGAGTGATTACATGCGGCTGGAGGAGATAGCGAAGCTCCTTGACGGCCTTGGACACCCGCTCAGACTCAGGATAGTCGCCTTGCTCGCGGAAGAGGGAAGGCCAATGTACCTCAACGAGATAGCCCGCTCCCTGGGAGTAAGCAGGGGGCTGGCAAAGATACACCTGAAAAAGCTTGAAAAGGCCGGAATCGTGAAAAGCAGGCTTGTGATTGATGAGGAGAGGGGCAAGGCCCTTCGATTCTATGAGCTCCTTCCCTTTGAGCTTCACGTAAGTCCCGAGTCCATAAGGGGGTGGTTGGATGGGGAGTAGGACCATCTTCCTGGCGGGAATCTGGGCCTTCGCAATCGTCGTTTCCATAGGAATCCTCTGGGGAATGGAACTCACACCGGATGACGCGATTTTTGGCGTTGTGTTCGTCCTCCTGCTCTCGTCGGCCCTGTCCTGGGGAGTTGTTCGTACCATCCCGGAGGAGTCCCGGGACTCGTCTCAGCTGGCGAGGAAGCTTGAGGAGATTGAGAAGAGGCTCGGGGGAATTGAGGAGAAGGTGGAGAAGATAGAGAAGTTTATAGAAGAATGACCGTCCGCCCGTTTTCTTTTTACCGCAGGCATTTTACGTAAATCGGCGCCGGCTCGTTCCACTCGGGATATGGGTCTACTCCGTCCTTAAATCCCGTTCAATGGCCCTAAGGCCGGCCTCGTTGAACCACTCCGGAAGGCCCCGGGCTATCTGGAGGCAGCAGCTCTCTCATCCGCTCTGCTGAGAGGGCGAATATCATGATGGTCCCCCTGTTTTGCTCTCACGTGAGCTTCTTCCTGAAAACCAGAACGTTCGGCTCCTCAGTCCCGTCCCAGGGAAGGAGTCCGAGTCTCTTGAGCCCGGGCAGGAGCGGTTTGACCCCGCTCGGGAGCATAACATCAAATCTCTCCTTCCCCCTCTCGCGGGCCACCCATGCCATAGCAGGAAGCATCGCCTTGAGCGTGGCCAGGCCGACGTCGAGGGGCGTGAACATCGCTCCTTTCCTTGAGACGAGGAAGTGGAAGCCGTTGAAGTCGTAAATGTAGGCGTTTTCCCGAATCCAGTCTAAAGCCTCCTCGCTCCTCCTCACGAAGCGCCAACCTACAGGAATGAGGCCGAGCGTCAGGTCGCTCAGCTCTGGCTCGATTTGCTCGGGCTCTTCCGGCTGGAAGTCCCCGGTTTTCGCCCCGAAAACGAAGAACTTCGCTTTGACGTGGAAGCCTGTCTTTTCGGCCATCGAGATGCTCTCGCGGTTGAGGAAGTAGGTTGCGAACTCAAGGGCCTCAATCCTGCCTTCCCTCGCGAGTCTCTCACCGAGCTGGAGCATGAAGTCGTGGAGCTTCCGCCCAAAGCCTCTGCCCCGGTAGTCGGGATGAACCCTCAATCCTTCGAGCCAGCCGACCTTTCCGGGCAGAATGGTTAGCTTTGTCGTTCCGACGACCTTTCCGTCAACCTCGAGGGCGTAAAAACCTCCGTCCTCAAGCCACTCGTCGAAGACCCGCGCTAGATAATCCTCGCCGTCCCAGGTCAGCCTCGCTATCTCCTCGATGAAGGGCCTATCTTCCGGCCTTGCCTCGCGTATGAGCATGAACATCACCGCCCTAAGTTGGGGAAACCTTTTAAGGGCCTTTCCCAATTACGCTGGGTGGTGTTAATGAATCGCCTCATCGCAATCATCGTTGCCCTGCTCGTCCTCTCGGCTTCCCTTGGCTACGCCTACCACGAGAAGAGCGCTAAGGTTGATGACGCCAGGGCTGGCCTAATGGCCGTCTCCAACACCGCCCTCTTCTGTCTGTCGGACCTGGGTGCCCTCGAAACGATGCTCGAAAACAACGCGAGCGAGGAACTCGTTAGGGAGAGGGTTGGAAGGTACGCCTTCTGCTCCCTCATGCTCAGTGAAGCTTCCTCGTCCCTTTACGAGGCCACCGGGGAGGAAATTTACTGGAACGTTCACGTTGCAGCCTCAAACCTAGCCGACTTCTTCAACCACGCTAAGAACAGCGAAGACCCGAGAAAACCCGTGGCCGAGAACCTAGACGTCCTCCTGCAGATTGACCGCGAGGTTTCGGGGATGTACCGGGAGTGGACAAGGGGCAACGTCACAAAAAGCATGGCTTCCCAGCTCCTCAACCTGACGGAAGGCCTCTCGTGGTGAGCCATTAAACTGCTCACCACTGACCGGAAACGCTAAAGGACTGACCACCCAATCATTAACCATGCCCGATGAGGAACTCGCTAGGGAAGTACAGGAGCTCAGGAAGGCGCTCGAAGAGCTCAGGGAGAGCTTTGCCCTCGTTTCCCAGCTGGCGCAGGCTTATCTTCGCCTTATCAACCTCTACGCCCAGTACGGCGGGCTGGGAATAGAGGTGGCCGTTCCAGAGGTTACCGACCCCATATCGAGGGAAATCGTCCGGATTCTCTTCGACCTCAAGCGGGCGAACGTGAGCGAGATAGCGCGGGAGCTGAAGGGCAGGCGCGGAAAGGCCTCGCGGAACACCGTGAGGACCAAGCTGAAGGAGCTTAAGGAGATGGGAATCGTCGTTGAGGTTCCCGGCGAGAGGGGAAAGACCTACGCCCTCTCAAAAAAGGTGGTCAAAAAGTGGCTCAAAATAATCGGAATCCCGATTAACTTTGACCGGGCTAATGATTATCGAGGTGGTTGATATGGTGAACGGGAAGGTTGGAGCACCGGAGAAGCTGGAGGAACTCCTCGACGAGCTGGTCGAGGGGATAAGGAACGCAAAAACTGAGGAGGAGGTCGAGCTTCTCAAAAAGAAGGCCGAGATAGTGGAAGACCTAATCCAGACCTACGAGGGCGACAAGGATTTGGAGAAGATACCCCTCCTCATGGAGAAGGTTGGCGACATGGTGGAGGACATCCTCCAGCCGCTGAAAGAGCTCCTCAACGAGCTCTACAGCCCGGAGAGGGTTCAGGCAATGGGTAGGAGCGTGGCGGAGTTCTACAAGAACCTCGTCGAGGCGGGCATGGACAAGGAAGCGGCGCTTGAGCTCACCAAGGAGTACATGGACTCGATAAACCCCGGCAAGAAGCTCATGGAGATGCTAGGCGGCCTTATAAAGGGACATGGCGGAAGGTTCCAGGTTCCGGGCTTTCCTCAGGGGTTTGGAGGGGATAAAAAGACCGACGGGGGTAGCGAATGAACCCTCTTTCCTTTCTCCGCTTTTTTCTCCGCCTTCCATCGCTCGCGTTTAAAATCGCCGGGCTAGTGAGGATAACCAACCGGGCGAGGCGGAGCTTTAAGCGTATTCTCAGGGCTGAGGGCCTTCCCGAGGATGTGGTTGATGAGCTTGGAGAGCATTTCTCCCCACAGCTCCCGTCTCTTTTCAAACGGTAACCTCAATGCCCGCGACCTCTTTCACGATTCTCCTGAACCTCTCGAAGCCCACTTTCTCCTCTTTTAGGAGCCTCCTTAGGACATCGTAGAACGCATCACCTGCCCGCCGGTGGAGCTCGTACAGAATCAGCGCGCCCTTCGTGTAGGAGAGCTCCCAGAGGCCGAGCCTCCCCCACTCCGATGGTCTGAGCTTCTCCGCCTCTGGAAAGCGCCTAACGATGACCTCGTAGTCCCTTTTCAGGCCTTCAATGAAGCTGTTGAACGCTTCCTCGCCGTGTATCTCCCTAATCGCCAGCGCCGCCAGGTAGTTGGCGAAGGCCTCATCGAAGAACCTGCTTAGGTGTGCATCGGGCGTTGCCCTCAGGTTCCAGAGGTGGGCGAGCTCATGGTAGAGGTTCGCAGGTATCTCGGCCCTGAGCGAGCTTCCGGAGACGAGCGCGTAGCCCTTCCCGGCCTGCCCGCCGTAGTCCTCCGGCGTCTCGATGACGGTGAACTTTCCCGCTCTGTGCCCTAAGATGGACGAATAAAACCCGTATGCCTTCCCAAGCAGTTTGAGCGTTCTTTCAATTCCTTCCTCGCTGAGAACGAAAAGCCTGAAGGGCTCCTCTTCAATCACTGTGAAGGGCGCTATGGCAATGTCGAGCCTGTTTGTGCCCTCGATTCTCAGCCGGTTCCCGCATATTTCTCCACCAAAAGCGACCACCAACCCCTCTGGAACGCCCTCAACCGTTATTTCCGCGTTAAATTCGGGGCCCACGACCGACTTGATGATGCTTTCAAAGTCCGGCTCCGACGGGATTGGATAAAAGAGCGAGTCCGTTCTGAGTAGGGTGTACCCCCGGCTTATGGAGTCCTTGAGGTAGGGGAGGACGCTTTCATAGCTCTCAAGCCTTCCCAAATAGTTAAGCTCGACTTCCTCGAGCGGTTCTTTAAGCCGAACGACGCTGGTCTTAAAGGCCTCAAAGCCCCCCAGACCCTCCAAGCGCCATGAAAACGGGACGCTCGCGGAGTCCGCTTTCAGGCCCCTGTTGAGGAGGAAGGTTCCCGCTTTTCCGGCCAGCTTTAACTTCGCCTCTGCTTCCAGCGCTCCCTTTTTGAAGTCAAGGTTTAAGTGAAGGTTTAGGCGGTTAATCACCGCACTCCCCCCGGTTATCGTTTCACAGGGCCATCGTAACCAGCCATATGAAAATTGGAACCTTAAGGCTCCTCGTTTTTAGGGCTAGTCCGTAGGTCAGCAGGGCGAAGAGCATCATGTACACTCCAAGCAGGAAGGCCTGAATAGGTGGGACGATTATGATGTTGAGAACGTGGGCAAAGCCCCAGAGGAACGTTGGCAGTAAAACCGCTGGCCTTTTACCGCCAATCTTCAATGCCCCAACGTAGAGAAGGTTTACCATCATGATTTCAATGACGTAATAGACATACTCTGAGGCCAACGACAGGACGGCAAGCCATTCGTTTGGGGAGATGCGAAGGTGATAGTGGAACTCACGGATAATCTGAAAGGAGTAACTTCCTCCAAAATACGCTATCTCAACGGCGAGGAACAGCAGGACAACCGCGGTCGAGTAGGCGAGTTCTTTTCTTCCGAATTTTCCGCTTGTTAAGTCCCTGAAATTCAGGCCCAGCCATTTGAGTGTTAGAATTCCCGCCAAAAGCTTCAGAAGGTTTATCGTCCATACCTTGGCAAGGTAAACGTAAGCGGTTTTTGAAATCCACGAGCCGGTTGCACCTTTAAAAGCCATGCCGATTACAATTTCAAGCCCCCAGTTGATGCAGAGGAACCAGACGAGCGCGAAGAGAGTCAGCTGTTTGGTCTTTTCTCTTAACATCCCACTCCCCAAAACCTAATAAAAATAAAAACCCTTTATAAGCGTTTACTCCATGAGGGAGTTTTAAGCGTTTTTCATGACGTTGGTTTCAGTGGTACTTGTGAACCCGCTCTCGGTCTTCACTTTGGCTTTGTCTATGCTGGAATAAAGGCTATTAGGAGGAGAGGCGGGCGATGACCATCTCCCAATCCTCCGTCACGCCCGCGACAATTCCCTCCCCTAAAACCTCTACCCAGCCGTTCTCCCAGAGCTTCCGAACCTTGGGCTCCCTTCCCTCGGATATTTCAACGACGACCGCGTTCCCTTCGAGCTCGCCGCCAACGAGGAGCTTATTTTTGAGGGGCAGAAGCGAGGTCGCGCTACCCTTCCCGAGCTCAACATCCCTTTTACCAATCCTGAGCCAGAAATTCTCCCCGCGGTAGCCGGCCAGGACGAGTTCTCCGTTCCAGAGGCAGGCCGTCAGCGCTATCCCCTCCGCAAGGGCTTCCTCGCCACGAAGCTCGCCGTTTTCATCGAAGTCAAAGGCCCTGACCTCCCAGCGCCTATCTTTGACGCTCCCGATGAGCTTTAGGCCGTTTCCCGATGGGAGAAGGACCGTGAAGAGGATGTCGTCCCAGCTTCCAAAATCCTTCAGCCAGAGGAGCTCACCTTCCGGGGAGACCTTCCCCACGAAGAAGCCCCTGTTTCCTGGCCTCCCGGTTTCGTCCGCTATGATGATTCCATCCCCCGCGGGCAGGATTGAGTGAACGGCCCCGTTGCTTCTAACGTCGAGCTTCAGCTCCCAGAGAACGTTTAAGTTCTCATCAAGTCTCGCGAGGTATGCCTTCCAGCCCTCACCGCCATCGGGCGTTGCAATTCCCTCAACCGCCCCACCGATGAGGTAGCCGTCGTCGAGCTTAACTCCGCTGTGTCCTTCCCAGTCGTTCTCCCCCGCCAAAAAGCGGGTCTCTATTATCTCTTCGCCATCAAGCCTCGCGAGCATGATTCTGTAGTGCTTCCCGTCGTGGACGCTCCCGACGAGCAAGTCGCCGGCGAGGGCGACAGGAACGGTCTCGGTGCCGAAGGAGTATGTTCTCATTTTACAAGCCTCCCGTTCCTTCAATGTTCCCGTTTAATGTGTCCCACTTTAAGAACTTCCCCCAAAGGTCCCAGAACTTCAAGCACCTTCACGAGAAGGCCGAGCGCGAGAAGGCCGAGTGCAAAGACCAGCCTCGCCTTCGCAAGCCCGAGGGCGTTCACGGCGAAGCCGTAAACCGTGTAGAAGCTCCCCATGGTCAGAGCCGAGACCATCGAATCGGCCGAGAGTATCGTCGCCCTCTTCTCGCTCGGGAGCCTGTGTTGAAGCTCTATCGCAATGTTGAACTGAAAGGCCGTTGAGACGACCGTTGCGACGACGCCGAGGAGCACAATCCAGAGCGGGTTTTTGTAGAGGACCGATAAAATCGTCAGGATTGGGACGAGAACCGGGGCGACCGAATAGAGCCTGAGGCTCCACGAGTCCCGTATTCTAATCCCAATGAACTTCGGGAGGGTTCTCACGGTGACCTCGGCTATTCCAAGGAGTCCGAGGGTTCCTGTTAGGGTCGTGCCGAGGTAGATGGCCAAAACCCTGCCGAGGTACGGCTCGAAGAACTTCCTGAACTGGTTGGTCTCCAGCGAGACGAGGATTGAAACGGCAACGAGCGGGAAGATTCTTCCGCTGAAAAGCTCCCTGAAGGCTCCAAGGGTGTGCTTTCCGTAGCTCTCCTTAACCGGCTCGAAGCCGTACTCCGGAATTGAGAGCGCGAGAATTATCATCGCAACCTCGATGATGAAAGAGAGAACCAGCGGAAGGGTGAATCCGTAGAGCTGGGCGAGGAAGGCGCCTATTACGAGCGTCAGCGCCGAGACGGGAATCGTCAGGCTCTTGGTGCCCTTCATGAACTCCCGGAACTCCCTCTCCCTGCCGAGGTGCCTCATTGTGTCGAAGAGCCACGCCTGCAGGCTCCCGCTGACGAAGGTAACGCTCAGGGCCGTCAGAAGGGCGTAGAGGAGGAGCATTGCAAAGCCGTTGAGGAATATCAGAACGAGGGTGGCGATGGCGTTCAGCGTCAGCCCGATTAGAACGCTCAGCTTCCTGCTTACCCGGTCTCCAACTATGCCCGTGGGCACCTCGAGGAGGACTATTCCCCACGCTGTAAGGGCTGTGGCGAGTCCTATCTGGGCGTAGCTCAGCCCCTTGGAGAGGTAGTAGATGACCACGAGGTTCCCAAGGAAGCCTGTGTGCATCAGCACCATCAGGAGGCGGTAGCGGTTGAGCAGGTTCATATGTACCTAACATCCAACACCTTCCGTTCTCAAAAAATTTATGTCGGTAAAGGACTACAACCCGCGGTGGGAGAATGAGGGTAGCGCTAATCCCTATGCGCGTTGAAACTGGAAACTTTGAGGCCAACTGGAGGGAGTTCGAGAAACGCTTTCGAGAGGTGCTTAAACACGGGCCCGACTTCCTCGTCTTTCCCGAATACTGCCTGACCGGCTTTGAGGAGTGGGACTTCAGCGGGGCGGGGCTTTATAACGAGATAGTCGAGAAAGTTAGCGCGCTCGCCCGGAAGGTCGGGGTTTACGTCGTCTTCGGCCTCCTTGAGCCGTACAGGGACTGCGTCTACAACTCGGCCCTCCTCATCGGGCGCAACGGTGAGGTTCTCCTCAAGCACAGGAAGTTCCAGGAGCCGATGAAGTTCTGCACAGGCAACACCGTAAGGACCGCCGGAACGGAGTTCGGAAAGGTGGCGGTAATCATCTGCGGCGACCTCTACAACAAGAGGATAGCGAAGTGGGTTAAGCGGAAGAGGCCGGACTACCTGTTCGTGCCGATGGAGTACTCGCCTGACTACGGGGAGCTTAACAATGAAGACGTTGGGGCGATGGCTGAGCGGGCAAAGTTGCTTGGCGTTAGAACCTTCATCGTCAACAGCTACCCTCCGGGAGGTGCGTGGGTCTTCGATAGGAACGGTGGGCTCTTGGCTTCAGCTGCGGGGGACGATGTCCTTATCTTCGATGCTGTCGAAGTGTAAAGCAGAAAAAGGATTGGGCGGGGAATCACGGCCCGTTGCCCTTTCCTCCAGTTTCCAGTGAGCTGTTGATGATTTCCTCGAACTCGTCCTTGGGCAGAACCTGCGGTTCGTAGGTTACGCCCCTGCTCTCGAGCTGGCTCACGAAGGAGCGGAGGTGGTTCCTGCTTCCCTTCATCAGGTTCTCGTAAACGGTTATGATGTCCAGCTTGTCTGTCAGCGCAAGCCACTCCTCAAGGTCCTTTATGTCGGTTTCCTCTATCAGTGCCCCGACCTTCAGCGCGTCGATTTCGCTCTTTGAGCCCATCTCAATGAGCTGGTCGTAGAGCTTTTGAAGTTCCTCGTTCTGGAACTCCCCAACGCCCTCGTTCTGGGTCGGGTCGGTCAGGTTGTACTTCTCAAGGAGCAGCCTGACGGCGTTAACGTGGGTGCTCTCGCTCTCGGCGATGTTCTTGAATATTGGCAGGCCCCACTTCTCGTAGAGCTTGGTGTACACATCGTGGGCGAGCTTCTCCTCCTCAACCATGTAGAGCAGGCCCTTCTTCTCTTCTGGGGTCAGTTCTCCCGCGGGCAGGGAGTCTATGTAAGACTTGAGGTCGGCGGTGTTGATGTTGCCGTTTTCGTTGACTGTAACGGGTATCTGGTCGGACTCGGTTGGTGATGCCGTAGGGGACGAAGACGATGATGTGTTGCTGGTAGTTTCACTGCTTATGCATCCTGCCCCGAGGACGCTCATGGCCACTATGCCCAGCAGTAGCAGGGCAAGAATCCTTCTCATGGTTCGTTCACCTCTCCATATGCAACTTTGTTATTACATATGTCTCGCTATTTAAAAACCTTGTGGTTTCCCTATTCCACCCATACTAATTCGACGTTCGAATTTTTAACGGTTTTCCAAAAGCTTATCTACTTCGTTGCATAGTTTTCAGCGGTGGTTCGGATGAGGTATCCTGCAACTTTTATTGACAAAAACGTTGCATTCGGTCCCCTGCCCCCGAAGGAAAGCTTGAATGAGCTGTCGCAGGTCTTTAACTCTGTGGTCGTTCTCGTTGAGGACTTCGAGCTCCCGTATTCGCTTGATGAGTGGGAAAAGAGGGGGGTCGAGGTATTTCACAGTCCAATTCCGGATTTCTCGGCGCCTTCACTCGAAGAACTGCTCAGTGTCCTCCAGTGGATTGAAGCGAAGGTTCTGGAAGGGAAGAAAGTTCTGATTCACTGCATCGGCGGTTGCGGGCGGAGCGGTACGGTAGCGGTCGCGTGGCTGATGTACTCCAAGCGTTTGCCCCTCAGGGAGGCCCTCTACCGCGTCAGGAGGCTCAGACCGTGCGCCGTCGAAACCGAGTCCCAGATTGAGCTTTTGCAGGAGCTGGAAAGGGCAATTAAAACCCGTTGAAACTCACGACCTCCTCAAGCTTTTTCCTCTCGTACTTCGGCTTCGGGTCCGCGGGGTAGCCGACGGGCAGAATCGTCTGGAGCTTGTAATCCTGCGGGACGTTCAGGAGCTCCTCGACCGGCTTCGGATTTGGTGGGGTGTATGTTACAGTCCCGAGGCCGAGCTCTTCGAGCGCGAGGAGTAGGTATCCTACGGCAATCCAGGTCGATTGGAGCCAGTACGGCGCTCTGGTGTGGCCGAAGACGAGAATCAGATATGGTGCCTCGCTGAGGAACGGCTTCTCCGGTTTGAAGCCCTTGGCGTTGAGCCACGCCATCAGGTCGCCCTTCGTCCTTGAGTAGAACTTCTCCTCTTCCCTCTCGCAGAGCTCCCGTATTTTCCCCTTCAGCCAGTCGTCGTCAATAACAACAAACCTCCAGGGCTGGGCGTTCATTCCGCTCGGCGCTTCCTTTGCAGCCTTTAGGGCCTTTAGGATGTCCTCCCTCGGCGGTTTATCCGGAAGAAAACTCCTCACGGTCTTCCTTCGCCTCGCCAGCTCAAGGACTCGCATGGCATCACCGGGATAAAATAGGGGTCGGCAGTTTTAGGGGTTTTGTATACCCAGACAGAAATTACACCCTGCCGTGGGAGACCTGTAAGGCTTGGCCAGCTTACCGCCCGGACCAATAGGGATGGGCAGGTTCCGTACGCTTCAGAATTTGACTGAAACCTTTTTACCTTCTTTCCGTTTATGAATCGGGGGAGTGACATGGGGACCACGTATTATACCCTCGCCGTGTTCGATAAACCGTGGGAGGAAGTACTTGAGAACCTCCCCCGCGAGTTCAGGTACACCCGCGAACTCGCGTACCAGCGGGAGGAAAGGGAGGAGCACCTGAAGTTCATCTTTGACATGAGGGGCTTTAGACTTGTTGCAGTGGGGGAACTACACTACGAGCTGAAAACCACCGAGGGGGACTCCCTTGACTGGCTTGAAGTTGAAACGTACTCGAAGGATAACATGACGCTCCTCCAGATTGGAGTCTCCACCGGCATGTGGATGTTCGTCCTGAGCCCTGAACTTATGAAGTTCCTCAGAAAGCTGATGAGGACTGGGGCGGTTCTCATCTGCGGTTACACGGACGACCACGACCTCAGAGATGCAGGCTTTGAAGAAGACAACCAGTTCCTCCTCTACGAATGGTTAGTCGAGACCGTGAAACGGGGAAAGCTTGAGGTTCTTCCATCTGGCCTTACCCTAGTGAAGAAAGAACTCCTCGACCTTGAGGACGGGCTCTATGAGTTACTTGAAAGGCCCTGGAGGGAAGAGGGGGAGTACGTGCTCATTAAAAGTCTGGACAGCTACAAACTGCTCGTTTCAATTAGGGAGAGTGATTTAACCGACGAGGAGTGCTATCGCGACCTCTTAGAGGACAAAGCATGGTTCAGTTTGAAACTCGTTGGACTTCCCCTTAAGCGCATTGGCCAGAAGGTCGGGAACGAAGAACTGCTTAAAAGGGCCGAAGAGTTCTTCAGGGCGCAGGTGATGGAGAATGGGCGTTGACCACTACGTTTATCTCTTCTTTGACAGGATGCTGGACGAAGTGCTTAACATCGTCAACAAGCTCGGCAGGGTAACCTTTAAACCCGTCGACTGGGAGTTTGAGGAGAAAATAAGGCAACGGCTCGTCCGGGAGTGGCACAGACACGGGATAAAAGTGCCCGAGCCGGTGAGGGTGTACTCGGGGGTGCTCTTCCCGAAGCGCTGCATCAAAACGATTGAGGGAAAGGAAATCCGTGATATGGACTTCTCGATTTACCGCGTTGGCTGGCTTTCGGTCCTTGAGCTTCACCCGAACCCGAGGAGCTGGTGGTGGGACGCCTACAGCCACGAGGTGATTGCGTTCCTGAGGCAGTTTTTCAAATGGGACGTCCTCCTGATTGCCGGCCTGAACGACTGGGCGGACCTCGAAGGGGCGCTCAGGCTCGACGATATGGAGCTCTTCGTTGCCAAGCTCGCCGAGTGGACGGCCCTCGGGAGCCTGCCCGTTGTTCCTTCCTCCCTTACGCTGGCTAAAGGGAACCTTCTGGACATCGGCTACGGCCTCTACAGGTTTTTCCTCCCTGAGAGGGAGCGCTACGGCTACGTTCTCGTGGAACCCCTCGATGGCTACACCGTCACGTGGGTTGCCGGAGCCGTGGACTTCCGCGACCCTGAGGAGGTCTGCGACGCCTTCGGTGAGGGGATGGGGCTCTCACTCGATTTAACGGGGGCTTCATTGCTTCCGCTGGAGGAGCTTGAGCCCGTCCACGATGATGAGCTGCTTTCCCTCGTCAGGAAAACCTTCCGCGCCCACGTCACCGGGAACTACGACCTCCTGCCCTGCGGGAAAAGATGATGTCCTTTTTGGGAAAAGGTAAGCAGCGGGAACTTCACCTCCCATCTACCCCACACGCAAGCGGCCAGCTCAAGTAACGGCCTGTAAAGCCCTATGAACATGCCATCTCAATTCGAGGTGCCTTCCCCTCGGCCTCATCGGGATTTTAATCGGCTTTCACTACCCGAACTCTCCGTCTCCCGGCGATACCCCTCAGCCACAGGTAGAGCACCGCCAGGGGATAGAGGGGTTTTGGAACCGCGTAAAAGATAACACCCTCGGGGGTTCTCCAGGGCAGGAGCCTGTAAAACCCCGGGTTGAGCCCCTTTGCTCGCAGGAGCTCCTTTTCGTACTTCAGGTGAACCTCGATGACTGTATCGAGGGCGTTCTCCGAGGCCTCGAGGCGTTTCCTCAGGGTCTCAACGAACTCCTCGCATGTTTCCGCGTTCTCGTCTTCGAAGAGAAAGTCCTCGAATACGAGCCGCCTCTCCCGCCATCTTATCCTTCTGCAGAGCTCTAGCATCAGGTCGTAGTATTCGAGGTCGTGAACCCTGTAGAGAACCCTTGAGAGCATGTAAGTTCTCCAGGAGCGTCCCCTAACTCGAAGGGCCCATCCGAACGCTTCAGAGAGAACCTTCCTCCTCTCTTCTTCGCCATCCAGACAGTCCAAAACTTTCAGCAGGACTTCGACCTTCTTCTCCGGTTCTGGAATGAGGTGAACTCTCCTCCACACTCTGCGGGCGCGCTCGGGTGTGCACTCCACCAGGTATTCCTCAAAAATCCGCTCGAGTCCCCATGAAATATCATCGGGGGCATCGATGAGTGATAGAACCGTATTGACTGCCCTGTCAAGCCCATCCCTCTGAAGGAAAGCGAGTGCAAGCTCCACAACGTTATGGGTGTAGTTGAGCAACTTCATTTCGTCAAGCCCCGCTCGGTTCACGCTCCGGAGCATTGTTTCCGCATCTTCGAGCCTTCCTGCGGTTATAATCTCCCCAACCCCCATCCCCGTCACCCGGATTTTGTGGATTCCCCGCAGTACTTTAAAAAGTGTTATTCGCACATAGCTCTGCGGTAGTTAATAATCTTTTGGTCGTGGTGTAAAGTCAGCGACCGCAAGCCCTTTATTCTCCTACCCCAAGTGCCTTTGATGACCCGGAAGCTCGCTCTACTCGCGCTCTTATTCATCCTCCTCGTTGCCATTCCCCTAATCGAGCCCCCGGCCCGAGCTCCTACCCCCGATGCCTCCGCGATGAGGGCCTTCCTCCAGTCCCAGTACGTCCCCGAAGCGGGCCTCCTGAGGGCTTCCGTGACCTCCTATCCGGATAACGAGACGATATGGCTCGCCAACGACAACATTCTGGCCGTTAGGGCGCTGAAACTCCTCAACTCAGACCTCGGGAGGAACGTGAGCCGCTCGCTCACGGCCTACGGCGTTTCCTACAACGGCAGGGTTGACCCCCTCCTCGGCAGACCGCTCGACGGCTTTTACTGCCCCGAAGTCAAAACGCTCGGCAGGGTTAATTCGAAGAGGTTCAACGTGACCTTCACGCTGAAGCTCGAAACCGCGAACCGCTCGTGCGTTATGCGCGACTGGCGCTCCTACGCCGATTTGGTCGTTTACGGTGCCTTGAGCGACCTCCTTCGGGGGAAGAGGGATGAAGCGTTTCACCTCTACTCCCGTCTGCTCTCCATGTGGGACGGCAGCGGTTTCAGGGACAGGGCCTTCTCCGGCGTCTACCAGTCCTACAAGTGCGCCCTTTTCGTCTACCTCTACCGGGCCCTTGGAGAACCGGGGGATGGAAGAAGCGTTTACCTATCCTGCTCCTGGATTCTGACGGCGCTCCAGTCGAAGGACGGCGGGATTGTGACGGGCTACGAGGTCAAAGATGGGAGGATAATTCCCGTCGGAGACCCGAACACCGAGACGACTTCCATGACTGCAATAGCCTTTCTCGGATTTCCGGAGGATGACTAAACGTAGAAAACCATGCCGTCGTAGGCAACTAAAACCCTGTTCCCCCACCTCTTCCGCACGTAGTCGGTTAGCTCAAGGAACGGCAGGTTCTTGTGGGAGATGTGGCTCAGAACGGTTCTCTCAGCTAATCTAAGCCCGAGTTCGGCCGCTTCGTCAACGTTGTTGTGGTAGGGGTCGTCGAGGCCCGGCGGATAGGTCGCATCTACAATCGCCAGCCTGAGCGGGGCCCTCTCTTCTAAAAACTCCCGCGTCTCCTCAGGAAGGCCCTTGGTGTCATAGAGCAGAGCCACGCCCTTTCCGTCCTCCTCGATGAGGTAGCCGAGGGTTTCAACGCCGTGGTTGAGCTTTAACGCAGTAATCCTCAGCGTGTCGAGCTCGACCGTTTCGAAGGGCCTGAGCGTTCTCGGGCGGAGGTTCTTCGGGTCCTGCAGAATTAGCGCGTCGGCGCTCCCCTCAGGCGCGTAGAGAACAGTTTCCCTCGCCATCCAGCGGAGCTTGTAGAGCCCGTAGATGTGGTCGTGGTGCCAGTGGGTCAGGAAGATGGCCTCCAGCGGGACGTTGAGAAAGTCCCTTATGTCTGTCCCGACGTCGAAGAGAACGGCCTTCCCCTTGCCAGTAATTACCGCGAGCGTTGAGGGCTTCCTCTGGGCGAAGCCGAACTTTCTCGCCTCGTTGCAGGTCGAGCAAGTGCAGAGATGAGCAGGAATCCCCTCGCTTCCGCCGGTGCCGATGAAGTAGACGAGCATAGCAACCACCTATTTTATGGTTGTAAAATAGGGTGCGCGCTTATAAAAGTTGTCCCCCTGAGCTAGTGGGGTTTCCACGGCGATGCCAATGTTTTTATACCGCTTGTTCCTTGTATTGGTGGTGAATGGCATGAAACGTTACATACCGATGATTTTACTGATGGTCCTAATCATCTCATTAAGCCTGCCATTCGTTCAGTCTCAGCCCTGCGTCATGGACCCGGTTCAGGTTCAGACCGACGTTTTCTCGAACGGCACGACGGCAGTGATAAGACTGGTAATCTACCCTTACACCATCCTCAACGGCCCCCTTGAGGACTGGGACGATTACCTGGCCAGAATCGAGTTCGAACCCGACTTGGTTAGGAGCACGCTTTACCTCTTGAACTCCAGCGGGTTCTACTACCTCAACGAGACAATTTTTCCAGCGGGGGTTCAGGTTGTTAATGCCACATTCTCCCGCGACTGGTATCTGTGGGGGCGCGACACCATACACGGCATTCTTTACGCCTACAGAGTCGACACGAATAAGATGTGCGCCGTTAGAGTTTCGGACGTTCCGGAATCCGGGAACCTTCTTCCCGTGCTTTCCCCGACCATAAAGAACGGGAGCGTGGAGTTCTCCGGCGGCGGCTTCTCGTTCTTGATTCCCAAAGACCTCCTCGACCGCTACGTCCTCGACTGGATTCAGCCTTACCTCCGGGCGGTGCCTGTGAGAAACGGTTACTTAATCTACCTGCCGGGCTGGTCGCTGATGGGATTTAACGGCACCTTCGTGTTCACGGCATCCTCTGGGAACCCCAACGAATTTGGCAACAGAACGATTCCTTACGAGAAGGTTCCGCCGATTGTAATATATTACTCTGGCTCGAACCTAACCCCTCTCGCGGTTAGTGTTCCTGAGGTTCCCTCGAGGGGGATTGAGCCGAAAAGCGTTCACATAGGTTTCTGCCATAGGGGAAGCTGGGAGAGGTTTCTTCCGAAGATTCCGACCAGCGAGAGCGAGGATGCGGTTATTGCTTCGAACATTTTCATAGGCTTCTTTAGCTCCAAAGGAGGGAGTTACGTAGAAGTTACAGAGGACCATTTCGTTAATCCGTATCCTCCCTCGCCAAGACCGACGTTAAAGGAGTATCTCTCCGGGCTTGTCTACAACACCACCGTTGACCGCTATTACCGCATTGAGGGAAACAATCTCGTTAGAGTGGAATGGGTGGAGCCGGGGAAGATGCAAGGGGTCTACTGGTTCGATGACTTTCTCAATAACGGCTCGGTTGCCTTCATAGAACCCCGGCCCAATCCGAGGAGGCTGTACCTGCCCCTGAAGACCCTCCTCAAGTTCGCGCCCAACCGGGAGCTTGTGAAATACCTCTACGTCATCCCCCTGAACGACGGATTCATAGTGTACTACTGCTGTCCCAGGGTCGTCTTCTTTAACGGCACCTACTACTTCTCCCCTCATTTCAGCGGTGACTACACCATGACCCTTCGCGAACTTCCACCTCTTATCGGCCATATCTCCAAAAACGGTACCGTTTATACCTATCCGCTTCTTCAGCCGAGGCTCGACGAAAAGGGCTGGCTTTACTACGTCTTCATGAGGGGAAGCGCGCCGATTCGGCCCGTTGAAGAAGCACCTTCAAACGTCTCGACGACCACGGGAAGCACAACAACCGCTACCAGCGAGCAGGTGAATGAAAAGCTCTGCGGGCCCGCCTTCATCGTCCTCCTAACGGTTCTGCCCCTGCTCCGCAAACGCCTTTAACCCCATTTCCAATTTTTTCCGATGCGAATGAGGTTCATCGCCGACATGATGCTCGGAAGGCTCGCCCGCTGGCTTAGGCTCTACGGCTACGACACACTCTACGGAATCGAGGACGACGACGAGATAATCGAGGTTGCCCAGAAAGAGGGCAGGGTAATCCTCACCAAGGACGTCGCCCTTGCAGAGAGGGCTGAACGGCTCGGCGTCAAAGCTTTCCTGCTACACTCCAACTCGCTTGAGGGACAGGTTGAAGAGCTGAAGCGCCTCGGCGTCCAGTTTGGGGAGCTCTTTCCCGCAAACGCGCGCTGTCCGAAGTGCAACGGACCGATAAAGGCGGTTCCAAAGGAGACCGTTAAAGGCAAGGTTCCACCGAGGGTCTACGAGAATTACAACGAATTCTACGTCTGTCAGAACTGTGGACAAATCTACTGGCCCGGAAAACAGTGGCGGGAGATGCTGAAAATGGATAAAAAGCTGAGGGGTCAGTGAAGCGGGTGGTGGCAGGCGACGAAGTGGTTGTGGCTAACCTCAACGAGCTCCGGCTCCTTTGTTCTGCACTCCTCGGTCGCGAACGGGCACCTCGGGTGGAACCGGCATCCGGGCGGAACATCTACAGCGTTCGGGACCTCACCCTTCACCCTGAACTTCCTGCCCTTCTTCCTGCGCGCTATCGAGGGAACGGCGTCTATGAGGGCCTTCGTGTATGGGTGAGCCGGGTTCTTCAGCACCTCGTCGGTCGGCCCAATCTCGACTATCTTCCCGAGGTACATCACGGCTATTCTGTCGGCTATGAGCTTTCCGACCGCTATGTCGTGGGTTATGAAGAGCTGGCTGAGGTTGTACTCCTCCCTGAAGGACTCAAGGAGCTCAAGGATTGAGGCGCGCATTGAAACGTCTATCATCGAGACCGCTTCATCGGCCACCACGAACTCTGGCTTGAGTATCATCGCCCTCGCTATGACGACGCGCTGCCTCTGGCCGCCGCTGAGGTGGTGCGGATAGCGCTCGTAGAACTCCTCCTCCGGTGTCAGGCCGACGCGCTTGAGCATCTTCAGGGCCATCTCCTTGGCCTCTTCCTTCTCCGCGAGGCCGTGAACTAGGAGCGGGTGCGCTATGGCGTCGCCAATCTTCATCCTCGGGCTCAGGCTTGAGTATGGGTCTTGGAAGATAATCTGCATCCTCCGCCTGAAGGGCCTCAGCTCCTCTTGGCTCAGCTTCGTTATGTCGGTCCCATCAAAGATTACCCTCCCGTCTGTCGGCTCTATCAGCCTGAGCACCGTCCTCCCGGCGGTGGTTTTTCCGCAACCGCTTTCGCCGATGAGAGCCAAGACCTCTCCCCTCGCTATCTCGAAGCTTATTCCGTCAACGGCCTTCACGTACTTCGGTGGGACTTTCTTCAGTGACTCGATGAGGCTTCTCCTGACCGGGAAGTACTTTTTGAGGTTCTCGACTTTTAGGAGTGGCTCACTCATCCTTTGCACCCCCTGGGAAGTGGCAGGCGACGAAGTGATAGCGCTCGACCTCCCTCAGCTCCGGTTCCTCCGCGTCGCAGATGCCGGCTTTTGCGAGCGGGCATCTCGGGTGGAAGCGGCAGCCCTTCGGCGGGTTCCTAAGGTCCGGCGGATAGCCGGGTATCGCCTTGACCGGCCTCTCGCTCCACAGGTCTGGAACTGCCTCTATCAGCGCCTTCGTATAGGGGTGGAGCGGGTTCTCGACTATCTGCTCAACCGTTCCGAGCTCGACGAGCTTGCCCGCGTACATCACCGCTATCCTGTCGCTCCTCTCAACCGCGAGCGATATGTCGTGGGTTACGAAGTAGATGCTCGTTCCTTCGGCCTTCATCTCGTCGAGCAAATCCATTATCGAGTCCTGAACGATGACGTCAAGGGCAGTCGTCGGCTCGTCCGCTATGAGGAGCTTCGGCCGGAAGGCCATCGCGATAGCTATGCTCACCCTCTGCCTCTGGCCACCGGAGAGCTGGTGCGGGTAGTAATCGAGCCTGTCCGGGGGCAGATTCACCCTCTGGAGGAGCTCCTTGGCTCTCTCCCTCGCCTCGTCCTCGGGGACGCCGTGGACGGTCATGGCCTCAATCATCTGGTCGCCTATCGTCCGCAGGGGGTCGAGGCTCGTCATCGGGTCCTGGAAGACCATCGTCATCTCTTTCCCCCTGATTTGCCTCAGCTCCTCCTTGGAGAGCTTGAGTATGTCCTTCCCCTCGAAGATTACCTCGCCGGAGACGACCTTTCCCGGTGAGGGAACGAGGTTCATGACGGCGTGGGCAACGGTTGACTTCCCGCTCCCGCTCTCGCCGACGAAGGTTATCCACTCTCCCTCCTCGACGTTGAAGCTGACCCCTTCCGCCCCCTTAACGACTCCGGAGAGGGTGTAGTAGTAAACGCTAAGGTTTCTGACCTCAAGGAGCATTCCCATCACCTCGTTCCAAGGGAGAGCCTCTCGTTGATGGCCTCTCCAATCATGGCAAAGCCCATCGCGAGGAGCATTATCATAACTCCCGGGAAGAAGGCCAGCCACCAGTAGCCGTCGAGCAGGAAGGGCTGTCCAACGCGCAGGTCGTAGCCCCAGTCAGGCGTTGGCGGGGTTACAGAGAGCCCGAGGAAGCTCAGGCCTGCCTCCGTCAGTATGGCATCGGCGACGCTGAGGGTGAAGACGACGAGAACCGTCGGCAGGACGTTGGGGAGGATGTACTTCTTCATGGTCTCCCAGTCCTTGACGCCGAGTGCCCTCGCGGCCTCTACGAAGAGCTGGCCCTTCAGGCTGAGAGTCTGCCCGCGAACCATTCTGAAGTAGGTTGGCACGTAGACGAAGCTTATCGCGACGGCGGTGTTTATCGGGCTCGGGCCGAGGACGACGGCGATGACTATGGCTAAGATGAGCGAGGGGAAGGAGTAGATGCTGTCCATTACCATGCTCAAGACCCTGTCTATCTTGCCCCCCCGGTAGCCCGAGAGCAGGCCGAGGGGGACCCCTATGGCAATTGAGAGCGTTGTCGCAACGGCGACGACGTAGAGGATTACGCGCGAGCCCCAGACTATCCTTGAAAAGACGTCCTGGCCGAGGTTGTTGGTGCCCATCGGGTGCTTCCAGCTCGGGGGCTGGAATACGTCGGCACTTATCTCCGTCGGGTTGTGGGGCGCTATCCAGGGCGCAAAAATCGCCATCAGGATTACGATGAGCACTATGGAGAAGCCGAATATGAAGAGACCCCTCCCGGGCTTCCTCTCGCGGAGGAGCTTGACGAATCCTTCGATGACCATCATTGCCATCACCTCAGTACTCCACCCTCGGGTCAAGGAGGGCGTAGATGACGTCCACTATGAGGCTGATTACGCCGACGAAGAAGGCGAACACTATCACCGCTCCCTGTATCGAGTTGTAGTCGCGGTAGCTTATCCTGTCCATTATGAACGTTCCCATCCCCGGCCAGTTGAAGGTGGTCTCGGTCAGAACGGCTCCGCCGAGGAGTATCGCAAACTGGAGGCCCATGAGCGTGACGACGGGAATGAAGGCGTTCTTGAGCGCGTAGAGCAGGACCTTTCTATCGGGAACGCCCCTCGCTTTGTAGGCCCTCACGAAGTCCTGGCTGAGGACGTCAACGAGGTTGTTTCTCACGAGCCTCGTGTAGGCACCGCTGAGCACTATTCCGAGGGTGAGGCTCGGCAGAATCAGGTGTTCGAGCACGCTTCCGAGGGCCGTCCAGTTGCCCTGGATTATGCTGTCGAGGATGTAGAGGCCCGTTATCGGGTGGAACGACGTTATCGAGGGGTCAATCCTGCCCGAGGTCGGCAACCAGTGGAGCTTGACGCCGAAGAGGTACTGGAGCATCATGCCGAACCAGGGGATGAAGAGGGTGTAGGCCACTATGCTGTAAACTCTCATCGTGGTGTCGGTTTTCGTGCCCTTTTTTACGGCGCCGAGGACGCCTGTGGCTATTCCGAGGAGCACGCTGACTGTGAAGGCGAATATGGTCAGCTCTATCGTCGCGGGAAGGCGTAGCGCTATGTAGCTCGAAACGGGCTTGCCCATCGGGGAGGCGAGCGTAACGCCCAAGTCTCCGTGGAGCATCTTCCAGAGGTAGTCGAAGTACTGGACGTAGAGGGGCTTGTCGAGGCCGGCCAGGTGTTCGAGATGCTTCAACTGCTCTGGAGGGATGTTCTTAGTTCCGACAACGGCTAAAATCGGGTTTCCGGGAAGGATTCTCAGGAAAAAGAAGACAATCGTGTAGAGGATGAGTATCATCGGGATTATCATTAAAGCCCTGATAAGGATGTACCTGCCGAGTCCCCTTGCCATTCTATCACCTCACTAAAGTGGGAAAAGAAAAGGAAATCACTCCTTGTAGAGGGTGGAGTAGCGGAATATCATGTCCGGGCCGATTACGACGCCCTTGACGTTCTTCTGGGTAACGACGAAGAGCTTGCCCTGGACGAGCGGTATGTAGGGAACGTCTTGGGCGAGTATCTGCTGAACCTGCTCGTAGAGCTTGGCCCTTTCGTTCTGGTCGGTTATGGTCTGGGCCTTCCTGAGGAGCTCGTTCACCTGCTCGTTCTCGTAGCCGGTTCCGGCCCAGCTGTTGGCTTCGCTGTCGAGGAACGGCGTGGTGTAGTCGTCGGGGTCGAGGTAGTCTGGGTACCAGCCGAGGAGGTAGACCATCATCTGGCCCTTCCTCGCGTAGTCGGTGTAGGTGTTCCACTCGGCGCTCTTGATGGTGACCTTAATCATTCCGGTCTTCTCCCACTCGCTCTTGAGAACCTGAGCCAACGAGGCTTCGGTGTCGCCGTAGTGGGTCGGCGTGTACCAGAGGGTTATCTTGAGCGGGTTGCTCTCCGAATAACCTGCCTCGCTGAGGAGCTTCTTTGCCAGCTCGATGTTGCCGTCGCCGTACTTCTCCTTGAATACGTCGAGGTGGCTCCACATTCCGTTCGGAATCAGGCTGTAGAGGGGCTCAACCGTTCCCTGGTAGACTATCTTGGAAATCTCGTTCCTGTCAACGGCCGCCGCGAGGGCCTGCCTGACCTTTACCTCCTTGGTCGGGTCAATCTTGGTGTTCAAACAGACGTAGCGGATGAATCCACCGGGAACCTCGATGACGTTGAACTTTCCGCTCTCCTTGAGGCTCTTTATGTCGGTCGGCCTCAGCGTCCTCCAAGCCACGTCAATCTCGCCGTTCTGGAGTGCAAGGCGCATGGTTGAGGCGTCGTTGTAGAACTTGATGATTATCTTCTTGGTCTTTGGCTTCTCGCCGTAGTAGTAGGGGTTCGCCTCGAGGACGAGCTCCTGGTCGCGGACCCACTTGACTATCTTGTAGGGCCCGACACCTCCGTAGGTGGCGTCGCTGTCAATCTTGTCGTTGTCGTACTTCGGGCTGACCGGGAAGTAGGGTGGAGTTGTTAGGAGCGCGAGGAAGTAAGCTGTGGGGTGCTTGAGGTAGAAGACGACCGTGTAGTCGTCCTTGGCCTCGACCTTCTCGACGAAGCTCGTGACGAGCCAGGAGGGGTCACCCTTAATGGTCATTACTCTGTTTATGCTCCTGACGACGTCCTTCGCCGTTAAGGGCGTTCCGTCGTCGAACTTGAGGTCCTTCCTGAGGTGGAACGTCCAAACTGTTGAGTCGTTGTTGACTTCCCAGCTTTCAGCCAAAGCGGGTTCTATCTCAAGTGTTCCCGGCTTGTACTTGACGAGGCCTTCCATAACGTTGTTGAGAACCTCCCAGGTGTAGAAGTCATAGGCGTTTGCCGGGTCAAGGTCTGTTACCTTGTCTGTGACGCCGATTATTATCGTGTCCTTCTCCGAGCCCGTTGCCGTTGGGGTCGAAGAGGGGCTCGTTGAAGAGCTACCACCGCCGCTTATACAGCCGCTGGCCACGACCGAAAAAACAACCAAAAAAACTACCAAAAGTCCAAGCTTTGACCTGCTCATGGTTGTCACCGAGTGTTCCTTTAAGTTCGTTGATGTTTTAAACCTTTCGTGGCTGAATTTGTCTAAACGACAATGGGTTAAGCTTTACAAGATTGTAACATGAAGTTGGCTCCATTCCAGAAAACCTTCATAAACCTTCCGTCCAATTGTACGCATATGAAGTGGGAGGACTGGGAGCCCTTCTACCTCCGCATCGTGAGGGAGATGGGCTACTCAATCGAGGAAGACCGGAAGTCGGCTGAGCTACTCCGCTCGCTCCTTCTCGAGGGCGATGAGTACATCCTCCGCGAGGAGCTTGACGCGGTAATCGGGCGGAAAGCCTACGTTTTCGGCGCGGGTCCAAGCCTTGAAAACGCATTGAAGGAGTTCGACTTCTCGGACGGGACGCTCATATCTGCAGACGGGGCGACGACGGCTTTGCTCGACTTCGGCCTCGTCCCCGATGTAATCGTCACGGACCTCGACGGAAGGATTTCTGACATAAAACTCGCCAACGACAAAGGTTCCTTCCTCGTCGTCCACGCCCACGGGGACAACAGAGATAAGCTCGTCTCCTACGTCCCGTTCCTGTCGAGAATCCTCGGCACCTGTCAGACAGAGCCCCTGGACATAATCTACAACTTCGGGGGCTTCACCGACGGAGACAGGGCGGTCTTTCTGGCGGAAGAGCTCGGGGCCAGGGAGATAACGCTGGTCGGCTTCGACTTCGGTGATATCGTTGGGAAGTGGAGCAAACCCTCACTGAAGGAGCACTCGCTGGTCTGGGAGAGTAAGAGAAAGAAGTTCGAGTTTGCAAGGGAACTGCTGGAGTGGCTGGAGAAAAACGGAAGGGCGAGGATTGAGTACCTTTCCCCGGAGCTCATGGATTAAAATCCTGCCACAAACATCTGCCAGGGATAAAACGCTATCCTATCCCCCACCTCATACTTGCTACCCAATACGATGCCCTTCTTTGCTCCTAGGCGCTCCATACTCCTTTCAACTTGGTCTTTTCTGACCTTGCCGAGACCGACTTCCACTACGACCTTCTCTCCACCCACCTCGAGAACGAAGTCTGCCCCTCCTTTGCCGGGTTCGTAGCAGAGTTTGCCGTTTCTGGACTTTGCGAGGAGGAACAGATAGAACGCCACGACATCTTCAAGCAACGAGGCAAAGACTTCCTTCTTCCCCAGGCTGAAGCCGGAGCCAAAGAGCAGGGCTGACTTTATCGGAACCGCTATAAACTTGATTTTCGGGCTTTTCCTCTTTGCTTTTGAGAGCGAACCGCAAGGGGGAATCCTCTGCACGAGGCCGGCCTTCTCAAGGGCATCAATCAGCTTCATAACGGTTCCCTTGGCAAGACCGAGAGTCTTTGAGAGCCTCTCGTAGCTGAAGCGTTCTCCTTTTGGCGTTGCAAGCAGGTGGAGGAGGTCAAGGGTTTTGTCAAGAGTTTCTGCATCGAACTCGTGCACGTCCCTGAGGTCGCGGTAGATAACCCTGTCGAGCATCGCGGTCAGGCGCTCGTAGACTTCCCACTCCTCCATTTCGAGAATCAATGGCATCGAGCCGGCCCTTACGTAGAGTTCCACATCTTCCGTTATTGGGGGCATCGAAACTTCCTGCCCCCAGAGGATTCTCTCCATTAGCTCGGGAAGTTCGCGACCGGTTTTGAGGAGGTGGTATTCCCTGAACGTCATCGGAAAGAGCTCCCTGTGCAGTGCCCGTCTCGCAAGGTCCGGGCTCTCCCTGAGCTTTATCGCCGATGAACCGGTGGCAATTATGAGAAACCGCCTCTCATCATGGAGGAGTTTGAGCTTTAAATCCCAGTCCCTTTCGTACTGCACCTCGTCGAGCAGTAGCACCGCGTTTTTTGGTCGAACAAGACGCCGGTAGGCGTCAATTACCTCCAACAGTTCCAGACCAAGGGCCTTCAGCCTGTCGAGCGAGAGGTAGAGTATGTTGTTCGGGCTCGTTCTCTTTATGGCCTCAAAGTACAGCTGGGCGAGAAGGGTCGTTTTCCCAACTCCCCTTATGCCGAGCAGAAGAACCGTGTCCGGAGTTTCATTTTCAAGATACGCTTTCAGTTTTGAGGAAAGCCAGCGATACAGCTCCCTTCTGTGGGGCTTGTTGTACGGAGCGAGCAGGTTTTGGGTGTTGAGGAGGTGCTCCAAAATAAAGTCATCAGGTTGAACCATAACACCACCATTTTGGTCATTTGAATGACCAGATTTATAAAGGTTGCCCAAGGGTGCAAACGTCGGAGTGCTGAAACAGGGACAAAGACGAGAGAGGAAGTGGTTTTACTCTAAAATCAGAGACGGGAAAATCAGCTCAAATCCTTGAGCTTCCTGACCTTTCCGCCCTTTATCTCGACGTAGCCGAGCCTCTTGAGAAGCCTGAGGGTCTCCTCGAAGGAGTCGCGCGAGTAGTTGATGACGAGGGTTCCCTTCGGCGTTGGCACCGCTATCGGCGAGGCCCTCAGGAAGCCCTTAATGAGCTCCTCCTCGGGGATTTTCTTGTCGCCGAGGGCCTTTAGGATTTCCTCCGCGAGGATTGCCCTGCCGACGAGGGCGAAGTAGGCTTTCAGCAGGTAGTCCTCGGGGAAGTACTTGCTCGCTATCTTTCCGAGGGCGTTCACCTTGGCGATGTTCAGCTCAAGGATTTCGAACTCGTGCTCTATGACGAGGTCAACGAAGGCGAACTGTTTGACCTTTTCCTCAACCTTTCCGGGGTCGTGGACGAGGTTGAAGGGGAACTTGAACTCGAACTTTAGCTCATCGACGTTGATTCCCTCCTTGAGCTTGACGTTGACGCCGTCGTACTCTATTGCCCCGTTGCGGTAGAGCTGGTCGAGAAGCTCAGCCACCCAGAGGCCTTCTTTGAGTAGCTCGTCGGCCTTCTCGCCGGCCTTGAGGTGCTCAAGGACGTGGTTGAGGCTCTCCCTAAACGAGAGGAAGCCCTCTTTTATCGCCTCGACGTCGGCCCCCTCAAGGTTCTCAATCTTCTCCTCGATTTCCCTGAGCGTTCCCTCGATGAGGTAGCCGACGAAGGCTTCATAGCTTTCCCTTGAGCGGACCTCGAAGCGTATTCCCTCCTTCCTGAGCTCCTCGATGAGCGCGCGCTTAACGGCTTCGTTCTTCGTGACGAGTCTCATGTCACCACCCGAATGGGGAACGGTGGTTTGTTTATATCCTTTTTGAAATCCTATCTTTCACGGCAGAAGGGCAGGGAAAAGAAAGGGGAGGCGGGTGACGGTACCTGGCCGCGGCCTTTAGTATCACTGATAGTGATACCATATTATCGGCGACCATTGAGGTTAATAAACTTTTCCGTTCTCTTTTCGTCACAGTGTCTTGGTATCGTATCTGGCAACCAGGAAAGTATTAAAAGTCCCTAACATAGCAACGGCGGGGGTGGCCATGAGCGAGAAACAGTACCTGCTCGACAAGACGCTGGAGCGCTGGAAGGGGAAGAGAGTAGCGGTGGGCATTGGAAGCGAGACGAGCTTTTCGGGAATCCTTGAGGATTTTGACGAGGAGGTAATCCTTCTCAAGGAAGTTACCGATTACGCGGGCAACAGGGCCAAGGAGCTGATAGTCAAGATAGACGACCTCAACTGGATAACCCTGCTGTGAGGTGAGAACATGAAGGCCGTTGCCTTCGTCGGCTTCAAGAAGAGCGGAAAGACGACTACGGTTGAGGCCGTCGCGAGGGTTTTGAAGGAGAGAAACTATCGCGTCGCGATAGCGAAGAGTATGCACGCCGACTTCGACAGGGAGGGAAGCGACACCTGGCGGTTCTCGAAGGTTGCCGATGCGGTTCTCGTTAGGGCTCACGACACCGACGCGGTGCTCTTCAAGGCCAAGGACATAAACGCGCTCTTCTCAATGGTTTCGGCGGATTTCCTCCTGCTGGAGGGCTTCAAATCAATCCAGCACGTCCCCAAGGTGATATGCGCGAGGAGCGAGGAGGACGTTAGAGAACTTAACGACGGCCTCGCCATAGCGGTGAGCGGGGTCATAGCTTCGACGGGGATTAAGGAGATAGACGGCCTCCCCGTTATTGACGCGACGAAGGAACCCGAGAGGCTCGCCGACCTCATCGAGAAAAGGGCATTTATGTTGCCAAACATAGACTGCGGCCTCTGCGGTTTCAAGTGCGCCGAGATGGCGAGGATGATAGTTAGGGGCGAGAAAACGCTCAAGGACTGCGTTGTGCTGAGCTCGAAGCCCAAAGTCACGGTCAAGATAGACGGACAGGTCCTGCCGATGAAGGACTGGGTTCAGGAACTGGTAGAGAAGACGATAAAGGGCATGCTTTCGGCCATGAAAGGCTACCGCGAGGGCAGGAGGATAGAGATAGTGATTAGGGAGGATTAATCGGGTCCCTCTGTGTGAGTGCCTCAAGTCTCAGTCTTTTGAATTCCTCGTTCGTTCCTCCCTCGCCGAACATTCCCCTTCGAACGGTTTTGCGGGTTTTGTTACATTTTCTTAAGCCAGTGGTCTTCGATGTTCACGGTGGCCTCGTGCCGGAACTTCTCCCTGGTTCTCTTCTCCTCCTCGATTGCCGGCAGGAGAAGGTAGACCCCGGCGAGGAACAGCGCAAAGGTTAATATGAGCATGACGGACGCTCCAACGTAGTTCCTTAGGGACACGAAGTAATCAAAGAAAGCGTGAGTCAGATACGGAGAGGCCGCTATGAGTGCTCCGGTAAGTTTCCTGCCCTTTAACACAAGGATGAGCCCCGCCATCAGAGTAACTGTCAGAACTGCGTGATATGTCCTCGTGGTGAAGAGAATAACAAGGTTGAGGGGAGCGTAGTGCCGGTTTGCCGCGTATACGATTCCCTCTGAAACGCCAAATACGAGCCCCGCAATGAGCGCGAGTGTAAGCTTCGTATCGGTCCAATGAGAATCGTCCCTGGCTATAAAAAGGCCCAGCGATACGATTAATATCTTTACAGTTTCCTCCGTGATTGAAATTTTAAACGCCTGTTTTATAGGAATTGCAGTTGTTCTCTCTGTAGGGGCTATCGCAAAGGCGAGAATCAGCTCTATGGAGAACACCACAAAGAAAGCGAAGACCACCACTATGCCTGTTGCAAGGGCTGAGGGTAGCTTTGGCCGAACCCTCCACCAGAACCACAGGAGCACACCAACGCTTCCAAGTGAATACAGGGCGATGGTCACAATGATTAGAATATGGCCTGCGTCCATACGACCACCGGGGAGGATAGCGTTCAAACTCTTTTAACGTTATTGGCACAACAATAAAAAGTAGGGAGTAAATCAGCTCTCGTCCGCAATTTCGATGACCTTAACGGTTATCGAAAGTTCTTTGATTCGCTCGCCATTATCCCCGCGGCCCTGTTGGAGCAGGCGAGCATCACGAAGGCAGCGTTGACCCTAAGCCTTAGGAAATTTCTTTATCTTCTCTCATCCACGATTTCAACTTCCTCCACTTCTCCCTCTCTCAGAACCCACGCCCTGACTTCCCCTTCCGGTGTGACGATGAGCCACACAACCGGCCAGTTCCTCATTCCCTCCAAGTCGCGCTCGCTCGGCACTGGTGGGCATTTGAGGTGGGAGTGGAAGATTCCGACGACTTCGAGGCCCCTCTCCTCGGCCTCGTCAATGACCCTGACCATCTCCACAGGCTCCATCTCGAAGGCGCTCGGGGAGTTGAGCCTGTTCCTGACTTTCCTCACTTCCGAAACCAGAACCCCCTCTCCATCTCTCCGGCCCAAGAGGAAGCCGCAGACCTCAACGTTGGCGTTTTTGGTCATCTCGATGAGCATTTCGATAATCTCTCGCCCTATAATGAGCCTCATGTGACAAATCTGGCCCCAATAAACTTATAAAGTTTGGCAATATGACAAACCCCGCGGTGATACTATGAGGTGGGCCCTCACCCTCCACGGTGGAGAGGAGAGCGGGAAGACGATAGTGTTTGAAGCCGAAACGGCCGACGAGGCAAGGAGAATCGCGGTTCAGGAGCTCAGGCGGAAGGACGCTGTGGTTTACGAGCTTGAGAAGCTTGAGTGACCTCCCCTTTCTTAACTTCCTTGCATGCTTCAGCACATTGGTTCTCGTGTCTATAATTGTTCTGCAATGTACTATTCTGTTCGCACTATTCTGTTCGTTGATGTATTGCTATGGTCAATAATGTTTTTAAAACCTCCGACAAACCCCTCACCACCAGTGATACATTGGGGGTGGTGTTATGCTCGTGAGGATTGTCTACTATATGAACAACACCCTGCCCAAGGAGAAGATAGTCGTCACCAACGACATAAAGAAGGCCGAGAGAATAGCGAGGGAAGAGATGGTGAAGCTCCGTGCGAGGGGCTACGAGCTCGAGTGGGTTGCTTAATCAAGCCTGTTGAACCTGCTGTCCTTCATGCCCCGCGCGGCCTGGCCGGAACTTTTCCCGTTCTCTTTCCCGGTTGCCTAAAAAGAAAACGAGCGCAATAAAAAGTGGGGAGCAAATCAGCTCTCGCCCTCAATCTCAATGACCTTGACGTTTATCGGCAGTTCCTTGAGCTCGTTTACAACCCTCTCCGCGGCCCTGTTGGAGCGGGCGAGCATCACGAAGGCGACGTCGCCCTTGTAGCGGGCCTCGGTGAAGCTTATTATGTCGCCCCTCGCTATGCCGTAGCCGATGGTCTTCCTGACCTCGTCCTCGTACTTGGTCACGAACTTCTCGGGTATGCTGAGCAGGACTCCGTAAATCATCCTATCACCTCCTTTCTCTTTTCAAGACCGAGCAGGAACAGGAGCAACCCGGTCCACGTGAGGATGAAGTAGAGCTTGAGGCTGAGCAGGTGGAGCGGGACGGCAATCAGCATTACGAGTCCACCGGTTCTCGCGTAGTCGCCCAGCCCCTTTCCAACGCGGTAGACGTAGTAAACCGCCAGCGTTTGGAGCGCTGTGAAGGTTAGGTAAACACCCCACCAGACTGCCGGCGAAACGTGAACCGGCGTTATTCCAAGGGTCTTGGCCCAGCCGGAGATGCCGAGGGCAATTTTCGCCCCATAGAGCGGTATTGAGAGCCCTATTAAGAGGGCCGACTTTCTCCACTCCTCCTGGAATTCCTCCCACTCCCTCGCGAGGAGCAGGAGCGGGACTATCGAGAGTGGATAGAGGTACATCATCAGAAATACCGCCAGAAAAACCAAAACCCCAAGCTTCCTCCTCATCGAACCACCTCAGAGGTTAGGCGGAAGAAGTTAAAAAATGTGAAGGTGCCACGCGGTCAACCGCGCGACTGCTTGAACTGCTCCTGTATCTTCCTGTAGTACTCCATAGTCTCCTTGCTGACGCTCGGCCCAATCTTCTTCAGTGCCTCCTCGAAGTCCTTCATGGTGACCTTGACCTTCCTCCTGATTTCGTCGGCCTTCATGCCGGGCTTGATGATGCCCTCCTGGAGCGCCCTGCGCATGGCGAGCATCGCGGCCTCTCTGACGACGGCCTCTATGTCGGCACCGGTGTAGCCCTCGGTTCTCTTGGCGAGCTCCTCGAGGTTCACGTCCTCCGCGAGCGGGACCTTCCTGGTGTGCACCTTGAATATCTCCAGCCTGGCCTTCTCGTCCGGCGCTGGCACGAGTATCAGCCTGTCGAACCTTCCTGGCCTGAGCAGGGCCGGGTCTATGATGTCCGGCCTGTTGGTGGCACCGATGACGACGACACCGCTGTTCTCCTGGATTCCGTCCATCTCTGTGAGGAGCTGGTTGATGAGCCTGTCGGTTACGCGGTTGACGTCGGTTCCCCTGCGCGGAGCTATCGCGTCAATCTCGTCGATGAATATCACCGTTGGAGCCGCCTGGCGAGCCTTCCTGAATATCTCCCTGATGTTCTTCTCGCTCTCGCCGACCCACTTGCTGAGCACCTCTGGACCCTTGATGGCGATGAAGTTGGCCTCGCTCTCGTTCGCTACAGCCTTGGCGAGGAGGGTCTTACCGGTTCCCGGCGGACCGTAGAGCAGGATTCCCTTCGGCGGGGTGATTCCAAGTCCCTGGAAGGCCTCCGGGTACTTGAGTGGCCATTCTACCGCCTCTCTGAGCTCCTGCTTGACGTCCTCAAGGCCTCCAATGTCGTCCCAGCGGACGTTCGGAACCTCGAGGAGGACCTCCCTGAGCGCTGAGGGCTCGACCATCTTGAGGGCCTCGTAGAAGTCCTTCCTGGTGACCTTGAGCTCCTCGAGGACTTCTCTGGGTATGTGCTCGGCCTCGAAGTCAATCTTGCCCTCCTTGATGAGCCTCCTGAGCGCGGCCATCGCCGCCTCTCTCGCCAGAGCCGCGAGGTCCGCTCCGACGAATCCGTGGGTGACCTCGGCCAGCTCCTCCAGCAGGGCGTCGATGAGCCTCGCCTTGACCTCGTCGTAGAGCCTCTCGTCGAGCTCCCTGAGGGCCCTCTTTATCTCCTCCTCGTCCTTCGCCTTCTCGACCTTCTCTATGGCCCTGTCTATAACGTCCCTGAACCTCTCGTCACCGCGGAGCTTCTCAAGTATCTCTATCACCCTGTCCCTCCTGAAGTCGGGCTCGATGGGCATTCCCCTAGTGTGTATCTGGAGTATCTCCTTCCTGCCCTGCTTGTCCGGAACGCCGACCTCAATCTCCCTGTCAAACCTTCCTGGCCTCCTGAGGGCCGGGTCTATTGCATCCGGTCTGTTGGTGGCACCTATGACTATGACCTTGCCCCTGCTCTTCAGACCGTCCATCAGCGTCAGGAGCTGTGAAACAACCCTCTTCTCGACCTCGCCGTGGGTCTCTTCCCTCTTCGGGGCAATGCTGTCAATTTCGTCGATGAAGATTATCGCCGGTGCGTTCTCCTCGGCCTCCTTGAAGACCTCCCTGAGGCGCTCCTCGCTCTCACCGTAGTACTTGCTCATTATTTCGGGGCCGTTGATGGCTATGAAGTGGGCGTTGGCTTCGTTGGCGACGGCTTTGGCGAGGAGGGTCTTACCTGTTCCGGGCGGACCGTAGAGCAGGACACCCTTCGGAGGCTCGATGCCGAGCTTCTCAAATATCTCCGGGTGCTTGAGCGGGAGCTCAATCATCTCCCTGACCTTCTGGATGACGTCCTTCAGGCCACCGATGTCCTCGTAGGTAACGCCGAGCGTTGCGGTCTTGGCGACCTCCTTGACGGGCTTCTCGCTGACCTGGAAGTCGGTGAACTCGGTTATCTGGACTATTCCGGCCGGAGTAGTCGCGGTGACGACGAAGGTGAGCTCCTGACCGAGGATTCCTATCTTTATGTAGTCGCCCCTGACGACGGGCCTGCCGACGAGTCTGCTGTGGAGCCACTCGACGAAGTCTCTTCCAAACCTAATCGGCTCGGTTGGAGCAACGATGACCTTCTTTGCCTCCTTAACGTCGGCCTTTCTGACCGTAACCTCGTCGCCGAGTCCGACGCCGGCGTTCTTCCTGATTGTTCCGTCCATTCTGATGATGTTGAGTCCCTCGTCCTCCGGGTAAGCGGGCCAGACGACCGCTGCGGTGTTCTTGGTTCCGATAATCTCGACTATGTCGCCGGGCTGGACGTTGAGCTCGCGCATGGCCTTCCTGTCAATCCTAACGATTCCCCTACCAACGTCCCTCTGATAAGCGGACGCGACCTTAAGCTTGATTTCCTTCCTCTCGCTCATATACACCACCTCCGTTTTGTGAGCGATGATTGTGACGGGCTTTATTTTACCTGAGGGCGGAGCCCCTTCAAATGAAAAACAACGAAAGAGCCAATTTCACTCAATCTTAATCTCGACACCCTCGCCCTCGGGCTTCTTCGGGGCCTTCTTGGGAAGCTCGATTTCGAGGACGCCGTTGTTGTAGCGGGCCTTCGCCTTCTCGGGAATGACCTCCTCCGGAAGCCTGATGACCCTCCTGTAGCCGGTGTAGTAGCGCTCGATTCTTATCGCGCCCTCCTCCTCGAGCTCCTTCTCGCGCCTTATCTGGGCCTCGATGTAGACGGTGTCCTCGGTAACCCTGAGCTTGATGTCCTCCTTCCTGACTCCCGGAAGCTCGACGGTGATAACGAACCTGTCTCCCCTGTCAAAGATGTCCACGAAGGGCTCTCTCCAGGTCTCGCTGATTTCAATGCGCTCCGGCTCGCGGTAGCTCCAGAGCCTTGGGCCCCTCATGAAGTCGCGGAATATGGCGTCAATCTCCTCCTGGATTTCCCTCATTATGTCAAACGGGTCCCAGTAGCGGTCCCTCCTCCAGACCATCGGGCATCACCTCCCGACGGTCTTTATTTTGGTTACCGATAGTTACTAAAAAGTCAACCCTTTATAAACTTTTCGATTTTAGTTCCATGAGGTTAGTTAAACTGTGAGCTCTGATGTTCTTTCCACGGGTTCGGCATCGTAGCCGAGCCCCCGGAGGATTCCCGCGAACTCCCTGGCAAAGCCGTAGACGGTGAAGATTCTCTCAGGCTTCACCCTTTCCACTATCCTCACCAGCTCCCAGAAGTCGGCGTGGTTGCTGAGCCTCAGCCTCCCGAAGCCGGAAACGGTAAGCTCCCAGGGACTCAAAGAGTTCTCGACCCTCGGCGAGCGGTAGGAGCGGAGGATTACCTCTCCATTCCTCTCGATGTTGCCAAAGCGAACCCCGAACTTGGAGTAAACCCTCGCCACTTTCAGCATCTCGCGCGAGGGCCTTACGGTTATTCCGTGGACGTCGAGTATCTTCATGACCTCCTGCGCTTTCCCGGTCTGGTTCACGTAGAGAACCGGCCTCTTCCCCCTGTCAATGGCTTCCTCGACGAAGGCGATTAGCTTCTTTTCAGCTTCCATCGGCGAGGGGAACGTGAAGGCTGGAACGCCAAAGGTGGCCTCGATTATCAGGAAGTCCGCCCTCGGGAAGCGACTCTTTTCAGCGGTTCTCAGCTTGAACCACTTGGTGTCGCCGGTGTAGAAGAGCGTTCCGGCCTCGAGCCAGAGCTTTATTCCGGCCGAACCAAGCATGTGGCCGGCTGGATAGAGCTTCGCCTTAACGTCGCCGATGTAGAACCTCTTCCCGAAGCTGACCTCGCGGTAGAAACCGCCCTTGCGCAGGTGGCTGAGGAACTTGGTCGCCCTGGTCGCGAAGATAACCTCCCCGCTGACGAAGTGGTCGCTGTGGGCGTGGCTCTGGAAAGTGAAGCGAGCCGAGCTGTCGAGGCCTATACCTTTGACGAGCATCAGAAAAACTTGGGGAGGGAGCTTAAAGCTTTAAACCCTGTTGAGCATGCCCATCAGGGGGTAGTAGATGTCGTCAAGGCTCTCCCCCTTCTCCACGGGGAACTTGAACGTCACGATTCTACCCGAGACCTCGAAGGACGGCCCCTCGGGCTTTCCTGGGACGAGCTTTACCTCAACGACCTCCAGCATGTCGAGCCCCTTGAGCTCGGCCCTGCCAAAGAGGGTCCCCTCGAAGGCCCCGCGCGAAAAGGCCTCCTCCAGCCGGGGCCTCAGCCCCGTGACCCACTTGGAGCTGGCCCTCCTTGCCACGGTCTGCACGCCACCACCTCCGCAAAGTTTTCGAGAATTCGAATAAAGTTCGAAAAATATTAGTCTTTTGGCGCAATCTTTGTAAAATGTTCAAACGACTGTGGGGCGTTGGGAAAGTTTCCGTCAGAGCGCCAACCATTCTCTCCGTTTTTGTACATGTGCCGGCACAAAGCTTATTAGCATCGCTTCGATTTCAATTTAGGTGTTAAGATGGCCGACTACGCCATTGAGACCCTCGGGCTCACCAAGTTCTTCGGAAAGCGCAACATCGTTTATAACCTCGACCTCAGGGTTCCGAAGGGGGTCGTTTACGGCTTTCTCGGGCCGAACGGGGCAGGAAAGACGACGACAATCAAGATGCTCACCGGCGCGCTGAAGCCGACCTACGGCGAGATTAGGATTTTAGACCTTGAGATGCCCCGCGAGAGGGTTGAAATCATGAGGAAGGTCGGCTACATGCCCGAGAAGCCCTTGGCATACGAGGACATGACTGTTTTCGAGTTTCTGGTTTATATGGGCAGGCTCTCCGGCCTTGGGCGGGAGGAAGCGAGGGCGCGGGCGAGGGAGCTGATGGCCTACACCGGCGTCGGAAGGCTCGCCTTCAACAGGGTGAGGGAGCTCTCGAGCGGGCAGAGGCAGAGGGTTTCCTTCGCGTCCGCCCTAATCGGCGACCCCGAACTGCTCATCCTCGACGAGCCGACCAGCAACCTCGACCCCATCGGCAGGATAGAGTTCATAGGAAAGGTTCTCGAGCTGGCGAAGGCCGGGAAGACGGTCTTCCTGTCGAGCCACATAGTCAGCGAAATCGAGAGGACGTGCAACTACGTGGGCATAATCAAGGACGGCCAGATGATAGAGCAGGGGCGCGTCAAAGACCTGACGAGGTTCGAGAGCAACGACTACGACGTGGTCGTCTCGGACAACGCCCGGCTGATGGAGTTCCTGCGCGACAAGGTTTACGTGCGCGAGGTCTGGGAGGAAGAGGGAATCCTGCGGGTTCGCCTCGACGAGCGCTTCGCGGAGAGGTTCTTCACGGAGGTTCCTCGGTTTATAGGCGAGAACGGCCTCGCGCTGAAGCTCTTCAAGCCCCACACGAGTCCGCTGGAGAGAATCCTCATGAAGCGCTTCAACGCGGGGTGGGAGGAATGACGCCGGTTTTCGAGACCGAGTTTCTAAGGCTAATCCGCTCGCGGAAGTTCAAGCTGCTCTTCCTCGTTACGATTTTCCCGGCGGTAATCTACCTGCTCAGCCCCAACGCGAGCGGGACGGGGGTTGAACCTCTTAAGAAGGGCTTTGAGGACCTCTTCGCCGACCTGCTTCCAAACTACTGGCTCGGGATAATCGGCCAGCTCATAGCGGTCATAATAATGAGCGACCTCATCGCCGGAGAGATTGACAGGGGCACGATAAGGCTAATCCTCGCGAGGCCCATCGGAATCGGCGAGTTCCTTGCCGGGAAGTTCCTCGCGGGTTTATCTGCACTCCTCGTGCTCTTCGGAATCCCCTACGCGGTGGTCTGGCTCTACGCTCCCCTTCCCTACCGCGCGGGTTTGGCCGGGGTTAAGGCCCTCGCCGTTGACTTTGGGGCGGTTCTCGCTTCGACCGCCGTAATTTTGGCCTTTCTCGGGGCGCTCTCGATGTTTTTGGCGGTCCTCGTCAGGAGGCCCCTCTACGCAACCCTCGCCACGTTCGGGATACTCTTCCTCGGCCAGTTCCTCCTTCCGCAGGTTCCCTACTTCGAGCACCCCGAGAGGCTGACCCTCGGCTACCAGGCCCTCGTGATGTTGAAGGCAGGCTTTGAAAGCCTGAGCGTGACCGGAACGCCCTGGAAGACTGCGGTGGCCTTTGCAGTTGCCTCCGCCAGCCTGCTATTAGTCACGTGGCTCCTCCTCGTCAAAGGGGAGTTTCCGGATTGATGGACTTTTTATCCAATGCCAAATGCTTCCTTTCGCTATGTAAAAGGTTTTTATAGTTCCCCGCCCTACCCTAAGCGGTGGTTGATATGACCTTCGATAAGGAGAAGCTCGCCAAGATTCGCGAGGAGGAGAAGCGCTGGGAGGAGACCACTGTTGAAAAGTTCCTCCAGAAGGCGCCGGAGAGAAAGGAGAAGTTCATGACCGATGACGGTTTCGAGATTAAGAGGCTCTACACTCCCGCTGACCTCGGCGAGGACTGGGACTACCTTGAGAAGCTTGGATTCCCCGGCGAGTATCCCTTCACGCGCGGTGTCTACGCAACGATGTACCGCGGCAGATTCTGGACGATGAGGCAGTACGCGGGCTACGCCACTGCAGAGGAGAGCAACAAGCGCTATAAGTACCTCCTCGAACAGGGGCAGACCGGTTTGAGCGTCGCCTTTGACCTGCCGACTCAGCTCGGCTACGATTCCGACCACCCCATGGCCGAGGGAGAGGTCGGAAAGGTCGGCGTTGCCATTGATTCGCTCTGGGACATGAGGATTCTCTTCGACGGCATTCCGCTCGACAAGGTCTCAACGAGCATGACGATTAACTCGACCGCCGCTAATTTACTCGCAATGTACATTCTGGTTGCCGAAGAGCAGGGCGTTCCCCAGGAGAAGCTCCGCGGAACGGTTCAGAACGACATCCTGAAGGAGTACATAGCGAGGGGAACCTACATCTTCCCGCCCCAGCCGAGCATGCGCCTTACAACGGACATCATAATGTACTGCGCCGAGAACATACCGAAGTGGAACTCGATAAGCATAAGTGGTTACCACATAAGAGAGGCCGGAGCCAACGCGGTCCAGGAGGTTGCCTTCACCCTGGCCGACGGTATAGAGTACGTCAAGGCCGTCATCGAGCGCGGTATGGACGTTGACAAGTTCGCCGGAAGGCTGAGCTTCTTCTTCAACGCTCACAACAACTTCCTCGAGGAGATTGCCAAGTTCAGGGCCGCGAGGAGGCTCTGGGCATACATCATGAAGGAGTGGTTCAACGCCAAGAACCCGCGCTCCATGATGCTCCGCTTCCACACCCAGACCGCAGGTTCAACCCTTACGGCTCAACAGCCTGAGAACAACATCATTCGCGTTGCCATTCAGGCCCTCGCGGCGGTTCTCGGCGGAACCCAGAGCTTGCACACCAACTCCTACGACGAGGCCCTCTCGCTCCCGACCGAGAAGAGCGTAAGGATTGCCCTAAGGACCCAGCAGATTATCGCCTACGAGAGCGGTGTCGTTGACACCGTTGACCCGCTCGGAGGTGCCTACTACATCGAGTGGCTCACCGACCACATCTACGAGGAGGCCCTGAAGTACATCGAGAAGATTCAGAAGATGGGCGGAATGATGAGGGCCATAGAGCGCGGTTACATCCAGAAGGAGATTGCCGATGCCGCCTACAAGTACCAGAAGGAAATCGAAGAAGGGAAGAGGATAATCGTCGGCGTCAACAAGTTCCAGACGGATGAACCCCTCGAGGTCGAGATACTCAAGGTTGACCCGAGCATCCGCGAGAAGCAGATTGAGCGCCTAAAGAAGCTCCGCTCCGAGAGGGACAGCAAGAAGGTTGAAGAAGCTCTCGACAAGCTCAGGAACGCGGCCGAAACCGACGACGAGAACCTCATGCCCTACATCATCGAGGCCCACAGGCACCTCGCGACCCTCGGCGAGGTCACCGACGTCCTTCGCGAGGTCTGGGGCGAGTACCGGGCGCCGTTGATATTCTGATTTCCTTTCCTTTTGGTCTCTTTCTATTCTGCGCTGAACCGCCTATACAATGTTCCAACCATTAGTGTTAAACGCGCTTATCCCCCAGCAACGTTTTTAAGTCCTGCCACTAACTGCAACTCGATGGTTGATTACCACTCCTCTGGGCCACTCTGTGTTAATCTATCCTTCCAATACGATGGGAGAATGCGGAAGGCGATTCCACTCATCGCGCTCCTGTTGCTCGCGGTTCCCGTCTCGGCGTATCAAGTTAGGTCACCCGGCCCCGTCTACGAGGTGAAGTACTCAGTTCTCTCGAACGGAACCGACGCCCTAATCCATCTGGACGTCCTCCAGTGGGGAATCACCTGCGGCATGGTCGATTGCTGGCCCGAGGTCTACTCCGACCACGATTACCTGCTCTACTTCAACGGTTCTCAGCTCTACCTCCTCAACTTCACGCCCGCCCTGGGCCTTCCAACGTGGAGGGTATCCTACAGGGGGGTTACTTTCTTCAACGGGAGCTGGTACGTCTGGACCGAGTACTATCCACCGGCCTGCTTGACGCTGGTTGATAGGATTTATCGCCTCGACTTCCAGGACTTCTGCATCAAACCCGCCGACGTGGAGTGGTTTGGGCTCCCGAGGGGAAACGTCAGCGATTCGATAGACGGCTGGCGGATTGAACTTCAGTCCATCGGCCCCGGCGAGTGGGGTTACGCGAACGTGAGCGACCTCTGGATTGCCCTGAGTGAAAACGCGAGCAAAGGGTTTTCTGTGCCGATTACGGTTCCAAACTCCAGCACATTCCCGGCTTACTTCACCCTCAAACGGGACGGTACAACGAGGAGGATAACGCTCCTCTATCTGAACACCACGAGAAACCCCGAAATGCTCGTTCAGGGCTTCTGGTTCCCGAGTGATGTTAAAACAGTCAACGTGACGGTCTGCAGAAGCGCCAGCGTTAGGTTCCCCATCACAGCGATTCGGGTGGAGGACGTTTACAGGGGAGGAGAAGGCGTTATCCTCGTGGTCGATTACGAGGTTCTCAGTCCGGGAATGTGTCCGGGAAATCCGCTCAACTGCACCCTCGTTCCCGACATGGTTTCCAGCTATCTCTTCTACGTCTCCTCCAGCGGGCCGTACTTCCTCGGCGCCTATCCAGAAGAGCCGGTGGTGAAGTTTGAAGACGGCCTCTGGAGGTTTAAGCTCCACCTCTGGAACGGTAGCGTTGAGAACGCGACCTTTAATCCCGTCTGTCTCAACGACTCCAACGTGAGTCCCGTTGAAGTGCCGAAAGTTCCCATTGAGTGGACTTCCGTGAAGGTGGGGAACCTCACGGTGAGCTATCCAGCGGGATTCCTGGGTTTTTCGGACAACCACACGGTCATAATCCTGAACGGGAAAATTTCAAAGGTCCTTCCCCACGTTCCCTTTGCCGTAACGGTGAACGGAAAGTTCTACCCCCTGTTCCGTTCCGTCAACGGCACGCTCCTTCCGGTTCCGCCGAAGGTTGGCCCCGGCCTTAACTGCACTCCCTCAGCCCTTTCGGAAACGTCCACGGCGGGGGGAGAAAACCGGGAAATCTGCGGTCCCGGAGCCGTTCTGCTTCTGTCTGTGTTGGCCCTTGTTTTTTGGAAATCTGGCCTGAGATGACCTTTCCAAACCCCGCCGTTTTCCCGCTTTTTCTCGAAAAACCTTCGGAAGAGATAGCTTTCACCCGACCGGCATGGAAGGGTTTTTAAACCGTAGCTTTGAGCGTCCCTTGGTGATGGGGGTGAAGTTCAAAGGCAAGGCCTTCGGAAACGTCGTGAGGATTGAGTTCGACATACTCACCCTCGGCGAGCTTAAGATTGATGATTTGAGAGACTTTGACGTTGATTCCCTCAAGATTGAGCTCAAGCCGACCTCATCCGGTATAAAGGTTATCGGCATATGGGAGGGGCCCGTTGAAAAAGCGGGAGAGGGCATAAAGAAGGCCCTTGAGGAGAGCTACAAGCTCCGCGAGAGGATACTCAACAGGATTAGGAGCAAGACCGAGGCGATACGCTCGACGATGCTCCAGCTCGGCTTCAAAGAGGCAGTCGAGGGCTACGGAAGCGTCCTCCGCTTCGTCAAGAAGGTCGGCCCCTACGAGATTGTCGTGGTGGCTTCAACCACCGACGACGTTGTTCGCGTGGAAGTCTACGGCAACGAGGGCAAAATACTCAGTCCAGAGCTTGAGAGCATCTTCGAGGACGTTGAGGTTGAAGAGCTTGAGATTTACGACTTCGACGACGGCAAGGAGGAGAGGCTCGTCATAAACCTCGAGATACCGCGCAACGAGGACAAGCCAGAGAAGAAGATAGTGGAAGCAATAAAGATGATAGAGAACATGCTGATGGCTTAGTTACTTGTACTTGCTCTCCAGCTGGAGCTGTTTGAGCTTCGCCGTCAGGCCCTTCGCTGGGGCCCTGTCTTCGCTTATTATCTTCCCCGTTCTCGTGTCAATCCTCGCGTAGTAGAGGTGGTCCTTTCCGGCGACCTTTATGTGGATGTAATTCTGCTCCTTGTAGTGGGTCAGCCTCTCGGTTCTCAGCTCGGTTTCGCCGTAAATCTTCCGTATGTGCTCGTGGAAGCTGTTCTCAAGGGCAACCTCCGTGAAGCGGACGTCTTCCTCCTTGACCTCGCCGGTCTTCCTGTCGAGGATTAGCTTTCCGACCTTCGTTCCGCCCTGGAACTCCGCGACCCAGTCGTTTTCAAGCTTTAGCGACTTGAGCTCCGCCGTCTCGTCGATTCCCTTTATCCGCTCAACCGCTATCTCCCTTGCAACGTCTTCGAGCAGAACGCGGTCGGTTTCCTCTATCAGCTTGCCGTCCTTGCTGACCTTAACCTTTATCGCGTGTCTTTCGTTCTCTGCGGTGACGAGGTAGGAAGCCTCCTTCTCCTCAACGTCCCTTACCTTGAAGTCCGGGTACCTTTCCTTAACGAGCTCCTTCGCCTTCTCGGGGGTTATCTCGACGATGTAGTCAAGAACGTCCCTCGTCGCGCCGTCAACCTTTACGAGGGCCTTTCCACCTTCGCCCTCAAGTTCGAGTTCAAGGAACTTGTGCTCTATGACCCTGCTTCCCTTCATCTCAAGGTTTCTCAGCGGGAAGTTCTCCTCGATGACCCTCCTTGCGTTGTCGAGGGCCTCCTCAGGTGAGGGGAGCTTTCTGACTTCCTTCAGGCTTCCGTTCTCGAGGTTGACCTCAACGACCGCTATCCCGTCCCTGAGCTTGACGTCGGCGACGGCCACCTTCTTGCCCTTCTCAAGGCTCAGGATTTCGCCCTCAGGATACGTCCTTGTGAGAAGTTCTTTCAGCGCTTCGTCTGTTAAAACAGTCTCTGCTATCAATATTTTTCCGGTGTAGGCGTTGAACTTGAACTCGAAGGTAAAGCGCTTTGTTTTTCCGGTTACCTTTACCTTCCAGCCCTCCCTAGTGAGCTCCATCGTTTCAGGACTCTCGCCAATGCGATTTTCCACTATTTCTCTTACCTTCTCCTCAAAGAACTCCTCCGGCAGGGGCTTCATCTCGAACTCCACTTCACCGGTGACGGGGTTGACCCTCGCCTTCCCCTCGTTCTCCCCGACCTGGAGCTCGACTTCAACGCTCTCCGGGATGTACACCTTCTTTCGGTCCTGTATCCTGACCTGTCCCTCTGTAACGCCGAGCTCCTTCGCGAGTCTCTCCTTGAGGATTATCACGGACTCGCTGGGGCTTATCTGGTTTATTATTTCCCTCTCGGTGGCCTTTATCGTGGAGCTGTCGTTGAGGAGGGCCTTCTTAACCGGGGTGGCGAGTTCGCTTGAGAGGGCCTTCGGAACCACGTTCTCCTTCGAGAACACGACGGCTTTATCGCGTTCGTTTTTCTCGTCAACGCTCCAGGAGAGTATGTAAGCGCTCGTGAGAACGACCTTCATTGATTTTATCCTCAGCTCGGCGGGCTTGACGGGGTACTCGGTGCTCGCCTTCTTTGCTATGAGCCTTGTTATCTCCTCAGGAGAGAACTCGTAGAGGAGCGGTGCGTCAAGCTCGAACTCTTCGAGCGGGCTCTTTTCCTCTTCCTCGTCCTTCTCCTCTTCAATCTTCGGTGCCTCTATGCCGTAGTTGGAGAAAGTCTGTGCCAGTTTGTCGGCGTCCCACATCACTATTCTTCCGCGGTACTCCTTGGCGACTGTGCTCCTCGCGTCCTTTGTGAAGCCTATTGGGGCAACGAGAATCCCTCTGTCGGCCTTGTACTTGTCAAGGAGGTCGCCGAAGACGTTAATGTCCTTGGCGGATGCAAGGGACTCCGTGTGAACCTTTATGATGAGCTTCTCCATTCCAGCTATCGGGTCATCCCTGATTGCAACTATGTCTATGCCCCACTTTCCCCGGTCGCTGACGCGCTCGTAGTTCTTAAACCCCATTCTTCCGAGAACCTCGATGATGTAGTCGATGAGCGTCTCGCGGGGGAGCTTTCTCACCAGTTGGGCCGTCCAGGTCATGCCGTTCACCTTCCGAAAGGAATAATACGTTCCCCTTAAGAACTTACTTGAGCTCCGTTATTCACTGGGAGTGTCCAAATAAGCTTTATTAATGGCCATATTTAACATTTTCCCGGTGATGCAATGTTCAGGCTCACCGACTTCAACTTTCACGGCAAAACGGTGTTTCTGAGGGTGGATTTGAACTCTCCAGTTGAAAACGGACGGATTACAAGTGACGCGCGCTTCAGGGCGGTTCTGCCAACGGTGAAACACCTCGTCGAGGACGGAGCAAAGGTCGTAATCGGAACCCACCAGAGCAGGCCCTACAAGGGCGACTACATAACGACCGAGCAACACGCGGAAATCCTCGGCGAGCTTCTCGGGCGGGAAGTTGAGTACGTCGAGGACATCTTTGGAAGGCTCGCGAGGGATAGAATAAGGGCCATGAAACCCGGAGAAGTTCTCATGCTTGAAAACCTCCGCTTCTCGGCAGAGGAGGTCTTCTACAGGCCCCTTGAGGAGTGTGAGAAAACCTTCTTCGTGAGAAAGCTCGCCCCGCTCATAGACTACGTCGTCAACGACGCCTTCGCCGCGGCACACAGGAGTCAGCCATCCTTAGTTGGCTTCGCCCGGCTGAAGCCGATGGTGATGGGTCACCTGATGGAAAAGGAGATAGACGCCCTCAGCAAGGCCTACGAGAGCGACGAGAGGCCGAGGGTTTACGTGCTCGGCGGTGCGAAGGTTGACGACTCGCTCAGGGTGGCGGAAAACGTCCTGAGAAAGGGTAAGGCCGACTTAATACTCACCGGCGGTCTAGTCGGCCACGTCTTCACCCTCGCGAAGGGCTTCAACCTCGGCGATGCCAACCTTGAGTTCATGGAAAAGAAGGGCCTCCTCGAGCTTGTTGACTGGGCCGAGAGAATACTCGACGAGTTCTACCCCTACGTGAGAACCCCGGTTGACTTCGCCGTTGACCGCGACGGAGAGCGCGTTGAGGTTGACCTGCTGAGCGACGAGAAGTGGCTCTTCGACCGCTACCCAATCCTTGACATAGGCTCCCGGACGGTGGAGAAATACCGTGAGATTCTTCTGAAGGCAAAAATCATAGTTGCCAATGGCCCGATGGGCGTTTTCGAAAGAGAGGAGTTCGCGATTGGAACCGTTGGCGTCTTCAGGGCGATAGCCAAGAGTCCAGCTTTCAGCGTCGTCGGCGGTGGTCACTCCATCGCGAGCATCTACAGGTACAACATAAAGGGCATAAGCCACGTCTCAACCGGCGGAGGGGCCATGCTCAGCTTCTTCGCAGGGGAAAAGCTTCCCGTTCTTGAGGCCTTCAGGATAAGCTACGAGCTCTTTTCCTGACCTTTTGTTTCCCCGAGGAGAATCAGCCTGACCCTCTTGGTGAAGTCCATGAACTCCTCGGCAAGGGTCTTCTTCTGCTCCTCGCTCAGTTCGTTAATCGAGTTGAAGACGTCTTTTAGGGCGCGGGCAAGCTCGACCCCGCCTATTTTCCTGAACTCGATGAACCTCTCGGTTAGCTCAAGAACGCTTCTGAGCTCCTCCTCGTGCTCCCGCAGGTATTCCCTTCCCCTTTCAGTGGTTCGGTAGAGCTTCTTCTCCCTCTTACCCGAGCCGACAGTCTCGATGAGCCCGGCCCTCTTAAGCGATGCGAGAATTGGATAAACGGTTCCTGGACTGGGGTGGGGGACGCCGTATCGGCTCTCCAGTTCGGCCATTATCCCGTAGCCGTGCATCGGCTTCTCGTCGAGCATCTTAAGGATTAGGAGCTTGAGCTGACCCCTGAAGTTCGGCCGCTCCATATAATTCACCGATATATCGTTCGACATGTTGGTTTAAAAGCTTTCAGTTGTTCTTCTTGAACTTCTCGGCATGCTCCTTCCGGAACACAAACTTGACGCCGTACTTCTTCTTGAAGGGCAGTTTCAGGGTGTTGTAGAGCAGAACGAGGGCTGGATGCCTTACGGGCTTCTCGACGGGCCTCAGCGCTCCCGTTGGGCAGGCCTGAACGCAGATGTAGCACTTCTTGCAGTTTTCCGGATTGGCCATGAATGGCCTGAGCCTTACCTTGTACTTGAAGCCGAAGAGGCTAACCTTCATCGGGACGACTTCCCAGATTTTATCGCTGAACGGACACACGAAGATGCATTCCTCCCCTCCGCCGCAGATTGGGTAGTGTATCACGAGCGGGGCGGTTTCCTTCATCCTCTCGTAGTACTCCTTCCAGTCCGGTGTGTTCTCGGGTTTCCCTTTCTCCATGGCCTCGACCTCCAGATATTCATTTTTTGGACATGTTTAATTTCGACATATCGGATGATATGTTGTTTAAAAGCATTGTGGTTCATCCTTCATGAGGTCATTGGGAACTTTTCTCATTGAGCGATTTTGCCTTCAACCCGTTGAGGTTATGTCCACAAATCTAAGAAAATTTCCAAGTTTTGACAAGATTACAAAAACCGGGAAATTTATAAGGTGGACGTTATTGATAAATAATGAGCACCCATGCGGAGGTGACCACATTTGAATCGGAGACAGTTTTTGAGCATGGCCGTTGTGGCTGTTATGCTGTTCGCGGTGGTGCCCGCGGTAGTGCCTTTCTTCGGCCTTGTTTCCGCGTCTCAAATCCAGCTGAGCGGCAGTGCCGTTGCCTGGGATGTGGTTAACCTGACCTGGACGCCGGTTGAGAACGCCAAGGCCTACGAAATCTACCGCTCCACCGACCCGACCAACGTAATCAGCCCCGAGAACCTGCTTGTCGTCGTCAACTGGAGCAGTTATCCCCAGTACGAGCCCGGGAAGACTTACCTTCAGGGCGACATCGTCGAGTACGACGGTAAAATCTGGCGCGCCAAGTACTGGACCCAGAGCGCGCCCGGAGGGGATGCCTGGGAGCTTATAGGCGATGCAACACCGGCCACGGAGTATCTCGACCAGTACCACCTCAAGGCCAACACGACCTACTTCTACGCCGTCGTTCCGGTTCTTAGCGACGGCTCGAAGGGAACCCCCTCTGGAATCCTTCAGGTCACAACTCCCTACGAGCCGTACCGCGTCATTGTTTACTACATCTCATGGGCGCGCTACGCGAGGAAGTTCTACGTGAGCGACATTCCCTGGGACAAGGTTACCCACGTCAACTACGCCTTCCTCGACCTCAAGGAGGACGGAACGGTTACCTACTACGACACCTACGCCGACCCGCTCAACCTGGAGGAGATTAAGAAGTACAAGGAGAAGTACCCGGCCGTCAAGGTTCTCGTTTCTGTCGGCGGCTGGACTCTGAGCAAGTACTTCTCACCGGTTGCGGCCGACCCGGCCAAGAGGCAGAGGTTCGCCGAGAGCGTGCTGGAGATAATAAGGAAGTACAACTTGGACGGCGTTGACATCGACTGGGAGTACCCCGGCGGAGGGGGACTTGAGAGCAACTACGTAAGCCCCGACGACGGGAAGAACTTCGTGCTCCTGCTCAAGACCATAAGGGAGGTCTTTGACCAGGCCGAGAAGGTTGACCACAAAGATTACCTCATAACCGCCGCCGTTCCGGCCGACCCGCTCAAAGCTTCCCGCATCAACTGGACCGAGGCGAGCAAGTACCTCGACTCGATAAACGTCATGACCTACGACTACCACGGCGCCTGGGAGAACGTGACCGGCCACAACGCCCCGCTCTACGCCGACCCGAACGCCCCCTACACCGACCCCAACGTCAAGTGGAACTTCAACGTGAACGCGTCAATACAGTGGTACATCAGCCACGTTCCGGATAAGACCAAGATAACCCTCGGACTTCCCTTCTACGGCAGGAGCTTCGCCAACGTTCCGCCCACCAACAACGGCCTCTACCAGAGCTTCAGCGGAACCCCCGACGGAACGTGGGGTCCGGCCTCCGAGACCTACGGCGTCATGGACTACTGGGACATCGCCGACAAGATAGCGAGCGGCGAGTACGAGCGCCACTGGGACCCGATTGCGATGGTTCCCTACGCCTACTCGCCCACCAAGAAGGTCTTCATAAGCTACGACGACCCCGAGAGCATCGGAATAAAGGTGGACTACGCCCTCAAGAACGGCATAGGCGGAGTCATGGTCTGGGAAATCACCGCAGACAGGAAGCCCGGAACCAGCGACCACCCGCTCCTCGATACAATCCTGGAGCACCTGAAGGAAAAACCGCCGGCCTGGATTCCCGACACATACTACATCGGTTCCAGCGTTCCCGCCAACCTGACCGTTCCTGAGCCCGTTTACAACGAGACGACCCCGAGCACGGGCAATGAGAGCCCGGTCAACCAGACCACCCCCGATAACTCAACTTCCGAGGGCTCCGCTCCGTCCGACAACCAGACGGTCCCCGACAACTCGACCTCTGGCGACACCGGAGTCCCGGACAACCAGACTGACACCACGCCTGACAACCAGACCGGGACGACCCCGAGCAATGAAACCGGAAGCACTCCGGGCACTCCCGCGGAGAACGTCACCCTCTACAAACCGGGAACAATCAGCGTTAAGCACACCAACTGGGGAACTGGCGGTGAGTACGACATCACTCTCAACCTCGGCGGCCAATACGACTGGGAGCTCTACGTTAAACTCGAAGGGGCAACCCTCGCGAGCTACTGGAGCGCGGACAAGAGCACGAACGGAACCTGGATAGTGTTCACACCCAAGAGCTGGAACAGGGGACCAACTGCGAGCTTTGGATTCACCTATCAGGGAAGCGTTGAGAACATCACGATGGTTCTCGTAATCAACGGCGTCGTCTGGGACGTCTGGCCAGAGGGGCCCGTCCCGGCCGACTTCTCTTCCCTTTCTTCCGTGCCCTCAGAAACCACCAACGGCGGAACCGACAACTCCAACGTGGCAATCGCCGCGAAGGTCAGCTGGCCGGACAGGGTCTTCTCGCCCTACGTTGACATAACCCTTTGGCCGACGCCCTCGATAAGCGAGATGATGAAGAAGACCGGTGTAAGGTTCTTCAACTTGGCGTTCATCATAGCATCGAGCGACGGCACCTGCACTCCGGCGTGGGCTGGAGCCTACAAGGTAAGCGACGGCTTCTACGTCGATGAAATCAACAAGGTTCGTCAGATGGGTGGCGACGTCCTCATAGCCTTCGGCGGTGCCAACGGACCGTACCTCGCGGAGAAGTGTTCAACTCCCGAGGAGCTCGCCCAGGCCATTGAAGAGGTCATCAAGACCTACAATGCCACGTGGCTCACCTTCGACGTTGAGGGCTCATACCTGCAGGACACTGCCCAGAACGACAGGCGCGCCAAGGCTCTTGCCATAATTCAGCGGAAGTACCCGAACGTTCACATAGGCTTTACCCTCCCTGTTCTCCCGAGTGGCCTCACCCAGCCGGGAATAGACCTCCTGAAGAACGCAATCCAGAACGGCGTCAGGATTGACAGGGTTGACATAATGGCGATGGACTACGGCGACTGGGCGGCTCCAAACCCTGACGGCAAGATGGGCGACTACGCCATTCAAGCCGCTCAAAACACCTTTAAACAGCTCAAGGAGCTGTTCCCCAACAAGAGCGACGCCGAGATTTGGAAGATGATTAGCATAACGCCGATGATTGGCGTCAACGACGTCACCAGCGAGGTCTTCTACCCGAGCGACGCCTGGAAGCTCCTTGACTGGGCCAATGAGACTGGAGTTGGAATGCTCTCCATGTGGTCAATGACGAGAGACCACCCGGGAAGCGGTGCCGTTTCGCCCCACCACTCCAGCCTTCCCGACATCGAGGACTACGAGTTCAGCAGGATATTCAACCTCTACACGGACCAGAGCAACCTGCCGCCGCTGAGCTTCACGCCCGAACTCGGTCCGGTTCCAAGGGAGGACAACCAGACCGAAGCAGTTCCGGTGAACGAGACCCAGTCTGACGGAGGCGCTTCATCCAACCAAACCACCACGGACAACCAGACCGTCCAGGAAGAGCCCCAAGACACAACTCCAACGAACCAGACCGAAACCACTCCCTCAAACCAGACTGCCCCGGACGACTCCACCTCTGGAGGCTCTGAGACTCCCGCGGACCAGACCGGTGACCTCGTTAAGCCCGGTGCGATAAGCGTCAAGGTTACCGACTGGGGAAGCACGGAGTACGACGTGACCCTGGACTTGGGCGGTCAGTATGATTGGGTCGTCAGGGTAAAGCTCAAAGACGGCTCAAGGATAACGAGCATTTGGAGCGTCAACAAGGCCGAGGAGAATGGATGGATTGTGCTCACCCCTGTAAGCTGGAACAAGGGCCCCACCGCCAGCTTCGGATTCATAGCCAGCGGAAGCAAGCCCGTTGAGCAGATGGTCCTTGAGGTGAACGGTCAGGTTTGGGACGTCTGGCCCGAGGGAAGCTCCGTTCCCTCAGAAAACACCGAGAACCAGACTACATCTGATAACTCGACCTCGGAGAGCCCCTCAACTCCGTCTGAGAACCAGACCGTTCCCGATAACGGCACGGCTTACGTTCCTGCCGGGTCGGGGCTTCCAGAGCACTTCTTCGCGCCATACATTGACATGACCCTCACCGATGTCCACAGGCCCCTCGTCGAGTACTACAACCTCACGGGGACGCCCTACTTCACCCTCGCCTTCGTTCTCTACGGCTCAGCTCAGAACGGGCCGAGCTGGGGAGGGAAGCTGCCGCTCGACTACTATCTCAACGAGGTTAAGGAGCTCAGAGAAGCCGGCGGTGACGTCATAATAGCCTTCGGCGGTGCGGTCGGACCGTACCTCTGCCAGCAGGCCCAGAATGCCGAACAGCTCGCGAACTGGTACCTCCAGGTTATTGACCTATACAACGCCACTTACCTCGACTTCGACATAGAGTCCTCCGTGAACGCCGACCTCCTCGCCGATGCCCTGCTCATAGTCCAGCGCGAGAGAAACGTCAGCATAAGCTTCACCCTCCCAAGCGACCCTGGAGCGGGCCTCGTTGGCAACGGCTATTCGATAATCCAGACGATGGTTCAGAAGGGGGTGAAGATTGACAGGGTCAACGTCATGACGATGGACTACTACTGGACGCCATCAAACGCGGACAACGCCATAAAGGTTGCCGAGCACCTCTTCAGCCAGCTCAAGAGCCTCTATCCCAGCAAGAGCGACGAGGAGATATGGGGAATGATTGGCCTCACCCCGATGATTGGTGTAAACGACGACCACAGCGTCTTCACCCTAAGCGACGCTCAGAAGCTCGTTGACTGGGCCGTGGAACACAAGATACGCGCGCTGGCCTTCTGGAGCGTTGACCGCGACCATCCCGGTCCTGAGGGGCAGGTTTCGCCGCTCCACAGGGGCACGAGCGACCCAGACTGGGCCTACAGCCACGTCTTCGTCCAGTTCATGAACGCCTTTGTTAACGATTCCAGCGCCTCAGCGCAGGCTGTCGCCGTCCCCGTCTGATTTCCCTTTCCTTTTCAGGGGTGGTTCTATGAACCGCGTCCTCTCTATTCTCCTTGTTTTTCTCGTTGTCTGTTCTATCGGGACGGCTCTTCCTGGAAGGGCTTCTGCAAACAACATCCCTCAGCTCAACGGGAACATCCTAGGCTGGGACGCCGTAAACCTCACTTGGAACCCGGTTAAAGGTGCAATAGCGTATCGCGTTTATCGGAGCACCTCCATGGACAACCTGACGGAGAGCCTTCTCATCACCGTGAACTGGAGCAACTACTCCAAGTTCAATCCCGGGGAGGCCTACCTCACCGGTGAGATAGTGGAGTACAACGGTTCCCTCTGGCGGGCCAAGCACGTCACGTCCAGCCCTCCAGGGGGCGGGGACTGGGAGAGGCTCGGTCCAATAATCCCGGCCACCAACTTCGTTGACGACTCCTTAAGGGGAAACACGACTTACTACTACTTCATCCGGCCGGTTTTCAAGGGTGGCAAGCTTGGAAGGCCCTCCAACGTCTTAATAGTGAAAACACCTCCCCAGCCGTACCGCATCGTCGTCTACTACATCTCCTGGGGCATCTACGCGAGGGCGTTCTCACCCTACAGCATACCCTTCGAGAACGTCACCCACGTGCTCTACGCCTTCCTGAAGCCCCTGCCGAACGGAACCGTCACGTGGGCCGACCCGTACGCGGACCCAATGAACTTTGAGGCACTTCAAAGGCTTAAAAAGAAATATCCAGCCGTCAAAATCCTCGTCTCCGTTGGAGGATGGACACTGAGCAAGTACTTCTCCGACATAGCCGCAGACCCCATCAAGCGCGAGAACTTTGCGGGGAGCGTCGTTGAGATACTCAAAAAGTACGGCTTCGACGGCGTTGACATCGACTGGGAGTACCCCGGCGGAGGGGGCATGGAGGGGAACCACGTCCGGCCCGATGACGGAGAGAACTTCGTCCTCCTTCTCAAAACCCTCAGGAAAGCCCTCGACAACGCGAGCACGTGGAAGCATTACCTCCTGACCGTCGCCGCGCCGGCTGACACGACCATAGCGTCCCGGGTGAACTGGGGGGAGGTTTCAAAAATCGTTGATTTCATAGACGTCATGGCCTACGACTACGCGGGGCCTTGGCTGAACGTCACCTACTTCAACGCGCCCCTCTACCGGGACCCCAGCGGGCCCGGGCTCGGGAGCGTCAATGAAACGATAAGCTGGTACCTGAAGAGGGTTCCCGGCGAGAAGCTCGTCCTCGGAGTTCCCTTCTACGGCAGGAGCTTCGCCAACGTTCCACCGACCAATCATGGTCTCTACCAGCCCTTTAATGGCACTCCCTCCGGCACCTGGGGGCCGGCTGTGGAAACGCATGGGGTTATGGATTACTGGGATATAGCCGGCAGGATAGCGAGCGGAAAGTGCACCCGCTACTGGAGCAGCGCCTCAAAGGTGCCCTGGGCCTACTGCAGGGGCGTTTTCATAACCTACGACGACCCCGAGAGCATAGCGATTAAGGTGGAATACGCCCTCAACCACACCCTGGGGGGCGTTATGGTCTGGGAAATCACCGCAGATAGGAAGCCGAAGACGGAGAGCCATCCCCTGCTCGCCGCGATTCTTAGAACGCTCGGCGAGAAGCCTCCGGCGTGGATTCCCGATGAGCACGTCCTTGGGGTCAGCAGGCGGGTTCACGTCGGGGTTCAGCGGCCGACGACGGCCTCGCCGCCAGAGACGTCCAGCGGAATCTGCGGACCCGGTGCAGTCCTGCTCTTTGCCCTTGCAGTCCTTCCGCTAACCACGCGGAGGCGCTAACCTTTTTTCCTCACCTCCCAATCCCTTTTTGGTGGTTCCATGAAGGTCGTTTTAAAACCTCTCTTCGAGGCTGAACTTCCAGCCGGTTTCGAGGATATAGTGAGGGAGAAGCTCAGGGGCAGGGAGCTGAAGACTGGAGAGACCGTCGAGGTGGAACTCCTTGGAAAGCCCCTGCCGTTTAAGGTTCTCTTAGCGGAGCCGAGCCCCCTGAAGGTGGACAAGGCCACAAAAATCGAGTTCTCCGCTGGGGAGGTCGAGGAGTTCACGCTCGAGTTCGAGAGGGAGGTAAATGATGCCGTTCCCTTTGCGAAGGGGCTCGTCGTCGTCCTCGGGAGCGAGGTTCGAATCTACAACTGGAGCGGGCAAAAGGTTTATAGCAGAGAGTTCGAGAACCTGAAAAAGGTTAGAGTGGCCGAGGGAAAGGTGGTGGTAGTGCATGGCAGGGAAGTCACGGTCGTTGAGCCTTGAGGGCTTCACCTTCGAGGAGAGCTGGGAGGAGAAGAGGAAAAGGGCCGAAAAAATCGTTGAAATCCTCATGAAGACTCACCCGAGGGAAAAGCTCCTAATCGGCGACCCCTACAGGACGCTGGTTCACTGCATAATCTCCCAGCGCATGAGGGACGAAGTAACTTATCGCGTCTGGGAGGAGCTTTTTGAGAAATACAGGGACATCGAGACGATAGCCAACACGCCGGTTGACGAGATGCGCGAGTTCCTCAGGAAGAGGGGCGTCGGCCTCTGGAAGACGAAGGGCGAGTGGATTGTGGAAGCCTCGCGGATAATCCTTGAGAAGTACGGTGGCAGAGTGCCCGATGACATCAACGAGCTGATGAAACTGCCCGGCATCGGCCGGAAGTGCGCCAACATCGTTCTGGCTTACGGCTTTGGAAGGCAGGCCATTCCCGTTGATACTCACGTGAACAGGATAAGCAAGCGCCTCGGTCTGGCCCCGCCGAGGGTTCCTCCGGAGAAGGTCGAGGAATACTTGATGGAGCTGATTCCGAGGGACAAGTGGATTTACGTGAACCACGCGATGGTAGACCACGGGAGGAGCATATGCAAGCCGATAAGGCCGAAGTGCGAAAGCTGTCCGCTGAAGGAGCTCTGTCCCTACGCGAAGGGGCTCGTCAGGGACGAGGATATACGGTAGTTTCGTTTTTGTACCTCACAACTATCCTGGATGTCGGCTCTGGAAGGTTGTAGATGTGGAGCTTCACTGGGAGCCTGACAACCATCGCTTCCCGCCTGGACGTGAAAAAGCCCGTTCTCACCAGGTATTCAACGCGGACCTCAAGGAGAACGCTCCCGTTGCATGTGGAGCCGTTTTGGAGCAGGGTAAAGTCCGGATGGAGATACAGCCTTACCTTCCTGCCCCAGAGGGGCTTAACCGCCCAGAACCGGGCGCACAGACTTTCCTCGCTTTCGCCGGGACAGCTCGGCCCTCCTTCGAATTTGGGAGGGATGACGATGGGGTTGGGGTCTGCAAAATCGGGCCAGATTTCGTCGGCCCATCCATCGCCGGCGAGGGTGGCCCTGACCGAGATGTGCTCTATTGAAGTTGTCCGGTTTGGGGACAGCGTTATCAGGAGTGGCCCTTCAATACTGCACTGCCCTGCGGTGGCCCACAGCGCCCGGGGGATATACCGGAGTCTCATGCCGACGGAGCCGTTAACTTCTCTTTCGACGAACCCCAGTGTCCTGAAGTCCCCGAGGATGCTTGAGAGGTTGGAGCCGTTTGAGGTTATGTTCTCTCCCTCAAGCCAGAAAACGCGGGAGCTTCCGTGATGCACTAAGGTTCTCTCGTGGAGCCACGCGAGGGAATACGCAGTTACGAGGAGAACACCCAGCACTACCGCCAGAGTCCTCAGCTTCACCGCGACCACTGCAAGAGAAACTACAGCAGAGAATAAAAAGTTTTCGAATGAAAGAGGTCACTCCTCCTCTTCCACTTCCTCGCCCGCCAGCTTTCTCAGCTTGTCCATGTCCGAGCTGACCGCTATGAGGACGTCACCTTCTTCAATCGTGTCCTTCCTTCCGGGGTTGTAGATGTAGCGCTCGCCGCGCTTTATTGCCAGAATCCTCGTGCCTATCTTGCTCGGAAGCTTGAGCTGTTCAAGGGTCTTGCCGATGAGAACCGAGCCGGCCCTTACAGTAACGCGACCGAGCTCCTCCTCGGTGTCCTCCATTATCTTCTGAATAATCGGGTGGGGCTCGATGTCGCGGAGGATTATGTCCGCTATCCCGTAGGCGGCATCGCTTATGCGCTCGTTGATGTCCGCCAGGTCTATTATGCTCAGCAGGCTTTCGGGGTCTTCTTCCCTCTTAGCCGCGCGGAGGGCAAGCTTCTTGACCTTCAAAGTCAGGTCGTCCATCTTCTCCTCTAAGAGATAGACCTCCTCGGCTATGTCCTCGCTGTTGTACATGACCGATGAAAAGGCCAGGTCAATCATGAGGGCCGATAAATCCTTCATCTCGACGAGGCAGTTCCTAATCTCGTCGAACTCATTCATTGGGCATCACCTTGATGTTGCCCCTCGCTATCTCCTTCAGGTAGTCCAGGGCAGTTCTCGTTCCCCTGCCGATGAGGATGTCGTTGGGGAATATCTTGGTGTCCTCGTCGGGGTCGAAAATCCACCTCTTTCCGCGCCTTATTGCGATTATCCTCACCCCGGTGTTCGTCGCGAGGTCGAGCTCCTCAAGGGTTTTGCCGACCAGCACAGACTCGGGGGAAACGACGATTTTGCCTATGGTTTCTTCGCTCTCCAGGATTACTTCTGTAATCAGCGGATGGAGCTTTTCCTCAAGGACCATTTTCGCCAAATCCCCTGCCGCGTCGGAGATGTCGTCTATGGAGCGGGCCATCTGGAGAATGGACGTTATCCTTTCCGCTTCTTTCATATTCCTCGCCGCCAAAACGGCCCTCACCGCGAGGTTGTAGTTCAGTATGTCAAGGTATTCCTCAAGCTCCAAAACCTCCTCCGCCATCTCCTTCTCCTTGAAGAGAACCGCCGAATAGGCCAAATCAACCATGAGCTCGGCCGTGTTCTTCATCTCGATGAAGATGTCCTTAACGTTCTTGGGAACCTCAACCTCGTCCCATTCCTCCACTCCCGCTTCACCGGTCTAAGTTGGGCGGGCGATTATTTAACTTTTCGGCACAAACGTTTAAATGCCCTCCAGCGACTTTCCCTCGATGTCGTTTGGTGATAAGGTTCGAAACGCCTTCAGGGTGTCCCTTCCCTCACTCGTCCTTTCGCTAGTCATAGGTTTCTTCGGGGGAACGTTCCTCGGCAAATACCTCGACAGAATCAGGAAAAGCTACCCGGGCCTGCTCGTCATCCTCCCTGGAATGATGGGTCTCCGCGGAAACGTTTTCAGCTCGATGGCCTCGCGCTTTTCCACGATGCTCTACCTCGGTGAGCTCGAGCCCTCGATGAAGGACAGAAAGGTCCTCGAGAACGTCGTCATCGCCATGCTCCTTTCGCTGATTCCCGTAACGCTCCTCTGGGCGATAGGTGTCATAAGGGGAATCCGCTATCACGCGTTCGAGATACTCTTCATAGTCATCGGCTCGACGATACTCGTCTCGCTAATCCTCGGCTACTTCACGGCTGGAATAACAATCCTGGCCTTCAAGAGGGACGTTGACCCCGACAGCCTCGCGGCACCTCTCGTCGCCTCGATGGGCGATTTGCTGACGATTCCAACGCTAATCGGGTTCATTCTCCTCCTCGAGGCGAGCGGTAAGGCGTTCTGGACACTAAACGGGGCTTCACTCCTCCTCCTGCTCGTCCTCTGGTTCCTCTCCCGCGTCAGGTTTGCCGAGTTCCTGAAGTACAAGCAGCTCTTCACAACGATAACTGCCCTCGCGATGCTCAGCCTAATCTCGGGCTTCACCCTCGAGCGCTTCAGCGGGCTTATAGCCTCTACCGTAATCCTCGGCTTCGCTTACCCCTCAATCCTCAGCTCCTTCGGCAACTACGGCTCCATAATCGCCGCGAAAACCTCAACCAAGCTCAACCTCGGTGAGATTGAGAGCTACTTCTCGCGGGAGCCCTTTGAGGAAATCCTCGCGCTCCTCCTGACGGCCCCGATAATGGGCGTTCTCATCAACCTCTTCAGCGCGGGAATAGCCTATCTCCTCCTCGGTCTTGAGCCAAGGTTCGCCCTTGAGCTCGCCGTCACCTATCCCCTGATGGCCCTCTTCATAATGCTCTACGCCTACTCGCTCTCCTACGTCCTCTTCCAGCACAACATAGACCCGGACAGCGTTGCCATTCCCCTGATAGCGAACAACAGCGACATATTTGGAACCCTTTACGTCGTCGCGATAGCCAAGCTGATGGTGGGAGCATGATAGGGCTCTCGATGACGTCTTACACGGGTAGAACTCCTGAGGAGTTCGAACGCTGGCTCGAGGGAGCTGAAGGGCTCGGCTTCGACTTCGTCGAGCTGGTCAGCGAGTGGCCGAACTTCCTAACGAGGGAAACGTGGAAAACCTACGCCGACGTTCTCGGGAGCTTCGAGCTTGGGGTTACCGTCCACGCCCCGTTCAGCGACGTCAACATCGGCTCGCTCAACGAGAGGCTCAGGAGGGCTTCCATCGAAGTCCTGCGGGAGACGCTTGACGTTGCCTCCCGTCTGAACGCGCTCGTGGTTACGGTTCATCCTGGCCACTGCTCGCCGGCGAGCAGAAAGTTCAGGGAGGACTACAACAGAGTTCACCGCGATTCCCTTCGGGAGCTTGAGGGGCTTTCGGGGGAGTTCGGCGTTAAGGTCGGCGTTGAGAACATGCCGAGCTTTCCGATACTCGACGCCCAGACTCCCGAGAGGCTGGCCGAGCTTTTAGATGGCATTGGCCTCGGCGTCACCCTCGACGTCGGCCACCTCAACACCGTCGGCTTTCCCTTCGAGCGCTTTATGGCGCTCCTCGGCGATAGAATCGTTCACGTCCACCTCCACGACAACTCCGGGAAGAGCGACGAGCACCTGCCCCTCGGGAGGGGAACCGTCCCCTGGCGGAAGGTCCTGCCCAAGCTTATAAAGTTCAGCCGTGCCCTGGAGGTCTCGAGTCTCGACGACGCCCGGGTTAGTCTGGCCTTTCTCAGAGACATTGGTGAGCTTTGAAGTTCATTGAGGTCCATTTTTACAAAACGCAACCCTTTTATACATCCCCACCGAAGGAACTCTCGGATAACTTCTGGAGGGACGAGCATGGCTGAGAAGATAGTGGAGGAAATGAAACCCTTCTTCGACCCGAAGGCGGTCGCTATCATCGGTGCAACCAACAAGAAGGGGAAGGTTGGTAACGTTATCTTCGAGAACTTCAAGATGAACAAGGAGCGCGGGGTATTCAAGGGCAACATCTACCCCGTGAACCCCAAGCTCGACGAGATTGACGGATACAAGGTTTATCACAGCGTTGAGGAGCTTCCTGATGACACCGATTTGGCGGTTATTTCGATTCCGGCCCCCTTCGTGCCCGATACGATGAGGCAGATAGCGAAGAAGGGCATAAAGGCCGTCATCATAATCACCGGTGGTTTTGGAGAGCTCGGTGAAGAGGGCAAGAAGCTCGAACGCGAAATCCTTGAAATTGCCAGGGAGAACGGCATACGCGTCATCGGTCCGAACTGTGTTGGCGTTTACGTCCCAGATACCGGCGTTGACACCGTCTTCCTGCCGGAGAGCAAGATGGACAGGCCCGAGAGCGGGCCGATAGCGTTCGTCAGTCAGAGCGGTGCCTTCGCGGCCGCGATGCTTGACTGGGCGGCAGGAGCGGGCATAGGAATCGGCAAGATGGTCAGCTACGGAAACAAGCTCGACGTTGATGACGCCGATTTGATGGACTACTTCATCCACGATGATAGCATAAACGTCGTTACCTTCTACATCGAGGGCGTCAAGGACGGAAGGAAGTTCATAGAGGCTGCCAAGAGGATAACGAAGGTCAAGCCCGTCATCGCCCTCAAGAGCGGAAGGACCGAGTACGGAGCCAAAGCGGCATCGAGCCACACCGGTTCTCTGGCTGGTGCTGACACGATTTACGACGCGGTCTTCAAGCAGACGGGCATTATACGGGCTGAGGACTTCGAGCACATGTTCGACCTGGCCAAGGCCTTTGCCCAGCTCGTTCACAAGCTCCCGAAGGGCGACAGGATAGGCATCATCACCGACGGCGGTGGAGCAGGAGTCATGGCCAGCGACGCGGTGGCGAAGTTCGGCCTCAAGATGGCAGACCTCAGCGAGGAAACCGTCAAGTTCCTCAAGGAGAAGTTCCCACCGCACGCGGTCGTCGGCAACCCCACTGACGTCGTTGGAGACACCGACGCGGAGCGCTACAGACTCGCTTTGGAGGCCTTCACCAAGGACCCGAACGTTGACGCGATACTCGTCATAGTGCTCTTCCAGGTTCCTCTCCTTGAGGAGGAGAAGGTCATTGACATCATAGCCGACTACCAGAAGAAGAGCGACAAGCCGATTGTGGCCGTTGCGATGGGCGGTAAGAAGACCGACCGCTACGCGAGAATGCTGGAGGAGAAGGGCGTTCCCGTTTACCCGACCCCCGAGAGGGGCGTCCGCGCTTTAGCAGGCCTCGTGAGGTACGCCCAGTACCGGGAGAAGGCGAAGGAGTAACGCTTACGGTGGTGGTAGCATGAAGGAGGAAGCCCTTAAAGTTATTGAGTCCGTCCTGTCCCAGGGCAGGACGGCCATGGTTGAGTACGAGGCCAAGCAGGTTTTAAAGGCTTACGGCCTCCCCGTTCCGAACGAGAAGCTCGCCAAGACCCTCGATGAGGCTCTCAAGTACGCGGAGGAGATAGGCTACCCCGTTGCCCTGAAGTTGATGTCGCCCCAGATACTCCACAAGAGCGACGCGAAGGTCGTCATGCTGAACATAAAGAGCCCCGAGGAGCTCAAGCAGAAGTGGGAGGAGATACACGAGAACGCGAAGAAATACCGCCCAGATGCAGAAATCCTCGGCGTTCTCGTCGCCCCGATGCTCAGGCCCGGCAGGGAGATAATCATAGGTGTCACCGAGGACCCGCAGTTCGGCCACGCGATAATGTTCGGTCTCGGCGGAATCTTCGTCGAGGTTCTCAAGGACGTGACCTTCCGCATTATCCCAATTACGGAGCGCGACGCGAGGAAGATGATTAAGGAAATCAAGAGCTACCCGATTCTGGCAGGAGCGCGTGGAGAGGAGCCAGCTGATATAGACGCCATCGTTGACCTGCTCCTCAAGGTCAGCCAGCTGGTTGATGAGCTCAGGGACTACATTAAGGAGATGGACCTCAACCCCGTCTTCGTCTACGAGAAGGGCAAGGGCGCGGTTGTGGTCGACGCGAGGATTATCCTCAAGGAGCCGAAGGAAAAGAAGCCCGAGGTCAGCTCGGAGTACAAGGAGAGGTGCGCTTAATCGCCTTCTGGCCTCTCTTCCCTTTCCTCGGCCTCTTTTTCCTCCTTGTAGACGAGTTCGATGTAGCTCAAAAGGTCGTGCATTATGAAGAAGCTTATGCCGGCATCGATGGCGGAGTAGATGTTTCCAGAGATTAAGTAGAGCAACGCGAAGAAGAACTCTATCGCTATGTAGACCAGCGCGACCTTTATCGCCCTCCTGTTCTCCCGCCCGACGCCGTAAGCCAGGACGAGGTTGAGCAGGCCGAAGAACAGGTACGTAACCGAGCTCCAGTAGTAGGCGTAGCCGAGGAGGAGTATTCCGTTGATGGTGAGCAGGTACGTGGCGAGCCTTGGTGGCTTGAGGTTGAGCATGGAAAAAGTTGGAGGGGGCCTTTAAAGCCTTTCCTCCGTCAGGAGAACCTCTCAAAAATCTCGACGTACTTGAAGCCGTCGTCCGGGAAGATTAGGACAGTCGTTCCTTCCGGTTTTAGCTCCTTCATCGCCCGGTAAACGGCGCCGGAGCTCAACCCCACGAGGATTCCGTTGAGCCTTGCAACTTCCCTGACCCCTGCAATAGCTTCCTCAAGGGTAACCTCGACGACCTCATCAACATAGCTTATCCACTTCGGTCCGGTGTCAAGGCCCTTTATCCCGGGAATCCTCTCGCCCTTCGCAGGAACGACGCCCACAACCCTCGTTCCGTAGCGTTCCTTCAGATAGCTCCCAATCCCGGCGATGTGTCCGGAAGTGCCAACCCCCGCTATGAGGAGGTCGGGTCTCTTCCCGATGCTCTCCAGTTGCTCGGCTATCTCCCTTCCAGTCTCCCTGTGGGCCAGGAAGTTGTTCTCGTTCTCGTACTGGTTCAGGTTCAAGGCCCCGCTTCTCCCGGCCTCTTCCCTGACGAACTCCACCATTTCCCGGTCTATCGTCTCGAAGTCCGTTAGAACGACCTCCGCCCCGAGAACGCCGAGCAGAACGCGCGTGGCTTTCGGCGTTGGCCTCGGCAGGTAGGCCCTGAACTTTACACCGAGCACGTTGCTCAGCGAAGCGAGTGCTATTGCCGTGTTGCCGGAGCTTGCCTCAAAAACACTCCCAACGTTTCCGTTTTCAAGGGCCGAGAAGAGCAGTTTGTAGGCCGTTCTGTCCTTTATGCTCCTGCTGAACGGGTTAAAGAACTCTAACTTGGCAAAAGACATCCCCCCTCGTCCTCAGCCTGAGGAGGGGCGTCGGCTTGTATCTCTCGAACAGCTCGATACTGTTCTCGAACACGTTCATGGCCGTCACCGGGTGGAGTTAGGGAGTTTTCCTTAAAAACCTTCCTAAAACGTTCAGTTGTGGACAAAAATGGGTAATCACAGCAGGCCCCTAATCCTCTCGAACTCGCCCGGCGAGCCCCTGACTATCGGATACCTCGGCGTGAAGGGACAGCTTGGCTCCTCACGGGCGCTTATCTCGAAGGTTCCTATCTCCTTGGCTATCTGAACGATTTCCTCCTTGTCGAGTCCAATCAAGGGCCTCAGAACCGGCAGGTCGCTGGCAGAGCTTATTATGAGCAGGTTGTCGAGCGTCTGTGAAGCGACCTGTCCGAGGGAGTCGCCGGTTATTATCGCACTCGCTCCGACCTCGTGCCCAATCCTGCAGGCCCTTCTAAGCATCAGCCACTTGCAGAAGACGCAGGTCCAGCGCTCCTTCTTGAGCTCCTTCAGCCTCTTAAATACGGGCACGTGCTCCTCCGCGAAGTCCACCGTGATTAACTCGTCGAGCTTGCCGTATTTACTCAGAACCTCCCAGAGCTCGTGAACCTTCTCCTCCTTGATGGAATCCTGCCTGAAGTGAACCGGAACTACCTCGACTCCCTTCCGGAGCATCAGGTAGATTGCCACGGGTGAGTCGATGCCCGAGCTGAGCAGTGCGACGGCCTTCATGACCGGAACTTCGGGCGGGCTTTTATGAGGCTTTCTTCAACTCAGGGTTTCAAACCTTTAAGGAGAATGCTGATGTAGACGAACCACGCGAGGATTAGCGATGCCCCTATCAACTCCGGAATCGCCAGCCCCTTGAAGACCCTCGCCTTAATCAGGTAGAGCATCGTGAGGAACACGACAACCGAGAGAACGCTCCAGACGTAGTTGATAGGGTTTTTCCGCCCGAGCTTTATCCCGACGAGCGCTATATCTGCCAGCGCCAGAACGTAGAACAGCACCGCCGAGGGGGTGTGGTAAGGGGTCTCCTCCGGAAAAACCCCGACGAGGAAAAGGAAGACCAGCGCGAGGGGCATCAGGTAGGAGAGGCCGTGCTTGAAGGCTACAACGGACGGAATCATTGCAACTACCGCGAAGAACATCACGAAACCGTTGAAAAGCCAGCGGTTGGGGTTCTTGAGCGAGCCCATGTCGCTCAGCGCGTTGTTCGTGAAGGAGAACCATGGGTTGGCGTGGATGACTACTGCAAGGCCCACGATGAAGATGATGGGCAGGGAAAGGGCTACGTAGGAAGCGAAGCGTTCGAGTTCCACCGCGACCACCTCAGCACTCCCTCTTCCTCGGTTCCTCGTCAAAGACCGCCCTGTAGAGCTTCCTGAACTCTTCCCACGAGCCCCTGATTATTGGGTGCTTTGGAATGAAGGGTATCTCGTCCTCCGGCAGTGTGGACAGCTCGAAGGTGCCGATTCTCTTCGCTATGCTAACTATCTCCTCCTTGTCCATGCCTATCAACGGCCTGTAAATCGGTAAGTCGCTCGCCTGGCTGACGATGTACATGTTTTCGAGCGTCTGGCTGGCAACCTGCCCGAGGGAGTCGCCCATCACGATGCCCTTCGCGCCGAAGTCCTTGGCTATCTTATCCGCGTGCCTCACCATCATGAACTTGCAGAACACGCAGGTGTACTTCTCCTTCCCGAGTTCCTTCAGCTTTTCAATGATTCTCTCGCGCTCCTTCGGCTTGACAACTACAAGCTCGGCCTTTCCGCCGTAGTGGTACTTCTTCAGCTGGTTCCAGATTTTCCTGACCTTCTCAAGGGTCTTCTCGCCCATGTAGATGTGGACTGGAATCACTTCGACACCGCGCTTCATCATCAGGAAGGTAGCAACGGGTGAGTCAATGCCCCCGCTCAGCAGAGCGACAACTTTGCCCTGCGTGCCTATTGGCAGTCCTCCCCAGGCTCTAACCTTGTCAACGAAGACGTACGCTTTACCCTCCATCAGCTCGACGCCGACCTCGATATCGTAATTGTGAAGGTCAACCTCGCTCTCCTCGTTCTCGAGTATGTACTCCCCAACCTTGGCCTGAACCTCGGGGCTCTTCAGAGGGAACTCCTTGGTGATTCTCCTCGCCGTGACGCGGAACTTCGGCCTCTCAAGGTTTAGTTCCCTCTTCTTCCTCCTGAAGAGCTTTAGGGCAGTTTTGTTTATTTTCTCAAGGTTCGCCTCGACTTCCATTGCCGGCGAGAGCGAGACTATGCCAAAAACCCTCGTAAGGACCTCAACGGCCTCTTTGGCTTTGTTCGTCCTCACGAGAATCCTCCCGTGCTTGGCCTCGACCTTCTTGAAGTCGATTCCTTCGCTCACCAGAGCCTCGCGTATGTTGTTCATGAGTATGTTCTCAAACCATCTCCTCGTCTGCCTCGACTTCGTTCCAATCTCACCGTAGCGGACTATGACGACGTTCATGGAATCACCTCGCCACCGGGAACTTGACAACAATCTCTATGTACTTCTGGATGACCGTGTAGAGCACGAGGGACATCAGGTAGGACGAGAGCAGGATAAGCTCGTTCATCTCAAAGATGTGCCTCGCCAGCTCCTTCGCCCTCGGGGTGGCGTCGACTATGGCGCGCATATAGCGAACCTTCCAGCTCTGGTTCATGACGATGAACCCCACGAGGAAGAGCACCCCGACTAAGCCCATCATCTTGCCGAAGGCCAGCATTAGGAAGAGCGTTGACGTCATCACGAGCCAGCCACCGATGACCCCGAGGAGGATTACGAACTCTATCATGGCTATCGTCCTTGCTTGGATAAAGGGGATAAAAAAGTTTAGATGAACCTCGTCACGTCATCGACGCCCTTCTTCCTCTTCCTCGGCTTGGGTTCGCTCCTCGGGTAGCCGACGGGAATGACTCCCACGAGGTAGTGGTTCTCGTCGAGACCCGCGAGCTCTCTAACCCTCTCCTCGATGCCCTTGAAGCTCGTCACGCCGATGTAGACCGTGCCGAGGCCGAGCTCCACAGCTTTGAGCATGAGGTTCTGAATGGCCATCGATGCGCTCTCGACGCTCCAGATGAACTCAACCTCGTCGAACTCCTTTCCAGGAAGGAAGCGAACGCGCCTGTCTATGAAGACCGCTATGTAAACCGGCGCCCTGAACATGCCCTCCTTGTACATCCTCTTCCTGAGCTTCTCTATCTTCTCCTCCGGCAGGTTGACGGCGCGGTAATAAACCTCCATACCCTCCGCTATGAGCTCGTAGAGCTTCTTCCTCGCCTCCTCGCTCCTGAAGACAACGAAGAGCCAGTTCTCAAGTCCGCTCGCGGTTGGGGCCCTTATTGCGCTCTCGATGAGCTTTCTAATGGCTTCCTCCGGCACGGGCTTTTCGAGGAAGTAGCGCACGGAGGTCCTTTTCATTATCGCCTCGTCCAGTTCCATGTTCCCACCGGTCACCGTTGGGGATTCCTTTATTAATCCCTTTTCGAAACCAAAGGTTTAATAGAAGCGCCGAGAAACCCCGGAGGGTGAAAGCATGTACGGATGGAGAGGAAGGCTCGGCCTTATAGTTCCCTCCTCGAACACCACGATGGAGATGGAGCTTCACGATTACCTGCCGGAGGGCGTTTCGCTTCACACCGCCAGGGTTCCGCTCAGGAACGTCACCGAAGAGGAGCTCGTGAAGATGAACACTTTGGCAGTCGAGAGCGCCAGACTGCTCAGGGATGCGGGCGTTGAGCTGATACTCTACGGGTGCACGAGCGGTTCCTTCATCGGCGGAAAGGACTACGAGAAAAAGCTTGAGATGGAAATCGAGGACGAGGTGAACGTCCCGGTAATAAGCACGAGCACCGCGGTGATAGAGGCCCTCAAGATGCTCGACGCGAGAGAAATACTCGTGGTAACGCCCTACACCGACGAGATTAACCAGCGCGAGAAGGAGTTCCTTGAGGCCAACGAGTTCACGGTTCTCGACATCAGGGGCCTCGGCCTCGAGGACAACCAGGCAATCGGCAAGCTCGAGCCCTACACCGCTTACCGCCTCGCGAAGGCGAGCTTCACCGACGAGGCGGAGGCGATTTTCATAAGCTGTACCAACTGGAGAACCTTCGAAATCATCGAGACCCTCGAGAAGGACCTCGGCGTGCCCGTGGTTACCAGCAACCAGGCCTCCCTCTGGCTGGCTTTAAGGGAGATGGATGTCATGGAGCGGATTCCGAGCCTCGGAAGGCTCTTCACCGAGTACTGACCCGGCTTTCCCTAACTCTTTTTTGCTTTCCTAATTTAAAACGAAACCCTTTTAAGAGTCCTCCCTCAACTCCTCCATAGTTAGTCACTGAGGGTGATACAAATGGTGGAGCTCCTCGACGAGGCAAGGAAGCTGTCGATTTTCACGGCCTACAACGCTAACGTTGACGCGATAGTCTACCTCAAGGGCGAGACCGTTCAGAGGCTCATAGACGAGTTCGGCGCCGATGCCGTCAGGAGGAGGATGGAAGAGTTTCCCCGGCAGATTGAGGAGCCGATTGACTTCGTCGCGAGGCTCGTTCACGCCCTCAAGACAGGCAAGCCGATGGCCGTTCCCCTCGTCAACGAGGAGCTCCAGGGCTGGTTCGATGACCACTTCAAGTACGACGTTGAGAGGATTGGAGGTCAGGCGGGAATAATAGCGAACCTCTTAGCCAACCTCGACTTCAGGAAGGTAATCGTCTACACCCCACACCTCGCGAAGAGGCAGGCCGAGATGTTCGTTCCAAAGAAGAACCTCTTCTACCCCGTCGTTGGGAACGGAAAGCTCGTTCTGAAGCACCCCCGCGAGGCCTACCGCGAGAACGACCCGGTCAAGGTGAACAGGATTTTCGAGTTCCGCGCCGGAACGACCTTCAGGCTGGGCGACGAGACGATTACAGTTCCTTACTCTGGTCGCTTCATCGTCTCGGCCCGCTTCGAGAGCATAAGGATTTACACGGAGGAGGCTCTCAAACCGTTTCTCCCCGAGATTGGCCTCCAAGTTGATGGTGCAATCCTCTCGGGCTACCAGGGGATAAGGCTTCGCTATTCCGACGGAAAGGACGCGAACTACTATCTCAGGGAGGCCAAGAAGGACATTCTCCTGCTCAAGCGCGAGAAGGACGTCAAGGTCCACCTGGAGTTCGCTTCGATACAGAGCAGAGAACTCAGGAAGAAGGTCATCTACAACCTCTTCCCGCTCGTTGACAGCGTCGGCATGGACGAGTCGGAGATAGCCTACGTCCTGAGCGCCCTCGGCTACTCCAAGCTCGCCGACAGGATATTCACCTACAACCGCATCGAGGACACTGTCTTGGGCGGAAAAATCCTCATAGATGAGATGAACCTCGAAGTTTTGCAAATCCACACGATTTACTACCTCATGTACATCACCCACGCTGACAACCCGTTGAGCGAGGACGAGCTCAGGAGAAGCCTTGAGATAGCAACGACTTTAGCGGCGGCGAGGGCCTCACTCGGCGACGTCCGCTCGCCCGAGGACTTCAAGGTCGGTCTGAGCGTCCCCTACAACGAGCGCGGGGAGTACGTAAAACTACGCTTTGAGGAGGCCAAGAGACGGCTCCGCACGAGGGAATACAAGGTCGTGATAATCCCGACGAGGCTCGTTAAGAACCCGGTTTCGACGGTCGGCCTCGGCGACACAATCTCAACCGGAGCCTTCACGAGCTACCTCGCGCTTCTGAGGGAGAAGGGCGCGCTTTGACGTCTTCTTAATGTTTTCTCGTTCTCTCCGGGACAGTTAGGCTTGGTTTTTGGTTGGTACGGTATGCCGTACCAGTCTTTAAAAAGGGACGGTACTGCATGGTGTACCGCTCACTCCACCAGCCCCTCCATGAGCCTCGCCTTTTCCTGGGCTTTCCTGAGGTGCTCGACGGTGACCTTCGTGTAAATCTGGGTCGTCGAGAGGTTGGAGTGGCCGAGAAGTTCTTGAATGGCCCTTATATCCACTCCCCGCTCGAGCATGTGCGTTGCGAAGCTGTGGCGGAGCCTGTGGGGCGTGACTTCAACGCCTGCCCTTTTCCCGTACTTCTTCAGTAGGTACCAGACGGTCTTCGTCGAGAGTCTGTCCTTGTTCTTCCTCCGCTCCTCGACGAGTAAATATTCGCTCGAATCGGAGCGCGTTTCGAGGTAGGAACGGATTTCCTCCACCAGGAACTCCGGAATCGGCACGACCCTGTCCTTGGCCCCTTTTCCACCGCGGACGACTATTATGCCCCTCTCCAAGTCGACTTCACTCTTCTTCAGGTTGACCAGCTCGCTGACACGAAGACCCGCCCCGTAGAGTAACAGAACTATCAGCCTGTCCCTCTTTCGCGTCGGTGGGATGACGGAGAGGAGCCTCTTGACCTCTTCGCGCGTCAAAGCTTTCGGCAGGCTCCTCGGCACCTTCGGTGGCTTCAGCTTCTCCGCTTCCTCATCGTGGCCCTCGAAGCGGAAGTAGGCCCTCAAAGCCTGGACGACGAGGTTTAAGCTCCTGTTGGAGTAGCCCTCCCTCCTTAACCTCGCCAGGAAGCGGAGGGCGGAGCGCGCGTTCAAAGCCCCGCCCCATTCGAGGTATCGCCTGACGTAGTAGGAGTACATCCTAATTGTGTTCGGGCTCTTGCCCTCGAGGTCGAGGTAGGTCTCGAACTCCTCTATAACCTCGTCCATCGCTCAGCCCTTAGAGCAGTTCGTCCGGTTTGAGCTCAGCCTCAATGATTTCGATTTCATCTCCGGCTTTCTCCTGGGGTTCGGGCTTCTCCTCCTTCCGCTCAACGGTTTCCTCGCTCTCGGCTTTCTCCTCAAGGCCCTCCTTTATGGCGAGGCTCAGGTAAACTGTTTTCATGAGCTCCTCCACGAGCTCCCTCTCCTCGGCGAATACGTAGCCCTGGCCGACCACGACCTTTCCTGCAAGGCCGAGCTTCTCAACCGCTATGGCGAAAATCCTCTCGTCCGGAACGGGTTCAGCCGGGAAGAGGTTCGTCCACGCTTCTTCAATCTTGACCGGCCTGCTCTTCTTGTCGAGGAGCTCTCTCAGGCCCTCGTTCTCGTTCCTCAGCCTGACGTACTCGGCGTGAAGCTCTTCATACTTCTTCTGAAGCTCCTCGTGCTCCTTGTAAAGGCTCTCGTACTCGTTCGCGAGCTGGTCGTACTTGCCCTTCACGTCGAGGAGCTGTTTCCTGAGCTCCATGTACTCCGGAAGGACCTGCAGGCTCTTCAGCCCGGCCCTGACGAGGGTGTTCTTCAGTTCCTTCCTCACGAGCTCCACATCGACGTGCTCAAGGTCGTGGCCGAGGGGGAGCTTCATCCTCTCGATGTGCCCGACCATCTCTCCGAGCTCGTTGAAGAGCCTCTCCGCGAGCTCCCTTCCCACGCGGTCGGCGTCGGTCGCTATGATGAGAAGGTCCGCTCCTGCCGCGGCACTCTTGGCTATGTCCACGTTGGTCGTCGGGATTATGGCGGAGATTGTGATGTTGTACTCGCTCCCCAGCGCGAGCCCCTGCAGGGCCTTGCTGACGACCTCAACGTCGCTCGCCCCTTCAACGAGAATCCTAACGTCAACTATCGCCATGCTCACCACCGTCAATAATTCTCGCCCCGGTTTAAAACCGTTCTCATAGCTCGACCTTCAGCTCGGGCCTTTCGAGGATTACCCTTCCGTCGGGCAGGAGCGAAATCGAGAAGCCTTCAATTCTCACACCGGCTTTTTTCGCCTCCCTCAAAAGTCTCGCGAGTTCCGGGTCGCCCTTCTCGTAGGGCCTGAACTTCTCGACGCCGGGCATCGCCCCGATGAAAAAGATTATCGCGTCCTTTCCTGCTCTGGCGAGTTCAATCAGCTCCCTAACGTGCCTCTGTCCGCGTAAAGTCGGGCAGTCGGGATACATCGCGTATTCACCCCTCTCGCCTCCCCTTAGAACGGCGCTCTTCATCTCGCCGTAGAGCTCTCCACCGGGACACTCGAAGAGGTAGTCGAGGCGGGAGTTGCCAACGCGAACTTCCTTCCGCTTTATCGAACAGTCCTTCAGCCAGGAGACGAGGCCGAGCTCAACCGCCCTTTCAAAGGCCTTCGCCTGAGTCCTCGTGTCCACTATCGCTCCCTTTCCCCCTAAATCCTCGAAGGCTATAAGAACGAAGTCTGTCTTTCCCCCGCTCTTAGGCGTGCAGAAGACCTTTCGTCCCGGAATCATAAACTCCTCCAGGCGACCGGTGTTGGTGAGAAGGGCCTTTCTGATTTCGCCGTTCACCTCGACCAGAGCAACGAAGCGGTTGAGCCTCTCCACGAACCTGCACGGAACCACGTTGAGCTTCAGCAAAACCGGTGACATGGGCGAATGTCACAGAAGTGTCTTTTAAAGTTAAGGCCTAAAAAGGAACGGTGATACTATGATACCCCACGACTTCATAAAATACGCATTCGAAGAAAGGGTGGAAGGAATTAAGAGGCTTGCTGAGGGGAAGTTTGGGCCCGAGGCGCTCATCGGCTTTACCCGGCACAACGCCGCCGTCATAACCTGCGGGAAAGCGGGGATAAACGGTTCGATAAAGGGGATTGGATTTATACACAGGCAAGAATATCTTCCGGAAGCTCTTGAAAAACTTCGGGAGGAACTTCAAAGACCCTACGATTCCAAAAGGGCCCTAAAATTTCTTCTAGATGAAATCTACGTGAGAGAGAAAATCGACTTCAGCAAGTTGGTTTCCTTAGAGCTCGCCAGAAAACACACTTGGGAAAACCTGAGAACAGGCAGAAAGGAGGCAACGATACTCTTTTTCACCCCTCCAAGTACGTCCTATGAGGTCAGGTGTGAGGTGGAGATTCACGAGTCCGGTCCGGTATGGGAGTTTGTAAACGCGGTACACGATACGTTTCATCGGCCAAAAGAGCCACGGGATTGGACTAAAACGCCCGCTTACCTGTTCAAGATACGGGAAATATACGACAATGGAGAGAAGGCAATGGGAGTCAGAGTATACCCGTGACTTTTCTTTTGCCAGCTCTTCTCCCCATAATGAAGAGGTGGCCCACCTAAACCCTTAAAAGCTCATTACGATGACTATCTAAACGGTGGTGCCGATGGTGGACTTCGAACTGCTCAAGAAAATCGTTGAAGCCCCCGGTGTTTCCGGCTTTGAGTTTCTCGGCGTCAGGGACGTTGTAATCGAGGCCTTCAAGCCCTACGTCGACGAGATTAGGGTCGACAGGCTCGGAAACGTCATAGCGCACAAGGAAGGAAAGGGTCCGAAGGTCATGCTCGCTGGACATATGGACCAGATTGGCCTCATGGTGACCCACATCGAGAAGAACGGCTTCCTCCGCGTTGCACCGGTCGGCGGTGTTGACCCGAGAACCCTCATCGCCCAGCGCTTCAAGGTCTGGATTGGCCCGAACGAGTTCATTTACGGCGTTGGTGGAAGCGTTCCGCCACACATCCAGAAGCCGGAGCAGAGGAACAAGGCCCCGACCTGGGACCAGATTTTCATTGACATCGGTGCCGAGAGCAAGGAAGAGGCCGAGGAGATGGGCGTAAAGATAGGCACCGTCATCACCTGGGACGGCAGGCTCGAGCGCCTTGGAAAGCACAGGCTCGTCAGCATCGCCCACGACGACAGGATAGCCGTTTACACCCTCGTTGAGGCGGCGAGACAGCTGAGCGAGACCGATGCGGACGTTTACTTCGTCGCGACCGTTCAGGAAGAGGTAGGACTCAGGGGAGCGAAGGTTTCGGCGTTCGGCATTGACCCGGACTACGGCTTCGCCCTCGACGTCACCATAGCGGCCGACGTCCCGGGAACTCCGGAGCACAAGCAGATAACCCAGCTCGGAAAGGGCGTTGCCATTAAGATAATGGACCGCTCCGTCATCTGCCACCCGACGATTGTGAGGTGGATGGAGGAGCTTGCGAAGAAGTACGAGATACCCTACCAGTGGGACATCCTCACCGGCGGAGGAACCGACGCAGGAGCCATACACCTCAACAAGGCCGGCGTCCCGAGCGGTGGCATAAGCATTCCAGCAAGATACATACACTCCAACACCGAGGTCGTCGACGAGCGTGACGTCGATGCCGCGGTCAAGCTGACGACCAAGGTCATCGAGGAGATTCCGAACCTGAAGCTCTGATTCTCCCTTAAATTTTATAAGCCTCCCTTCAAATTTTCTCCAGCACTGCTCAAGGGTGTCCAGCGATGGAATCAAGGACGGCAGAGATGCCTTTCTCGGCGGACTGGGAGGCCGTTAGGTGGGTGACATCGAAGCCAAGGGAACTCTTCAAGTCCCTGCCCTTCGAGGCCGAGGTATCGGGAGAAGAGCCGTTCGACGTTCAAATACGAATCAGGAGGAGATTATTTAAGTTTGAGTTCTCCGGCCGAATGAACGTGGCATTTGCAGATTCAACGGCCACCTACGTGATGAAGGGCCCGAAGGGACTGCTGATTCTCTCCGCTTCCGTTGACGGTGATGTCCTCCAGTCAAGGGCCTCCGCCGACCTCGTCGAGCGCTTTCTCGGTCGAAAGCTGGAAGCCCTTGTCAACGGCTTCGCCCTGGCGGTCTGCCGTTTCTCGGAAAGCTATCGGAGAATCGTCGGAAAAATCCTTCCGACGGGGGAGGGGGAGTTTTACATAAAGGACATGGCATCTGATGACCTTCCCCACCTTCTCAGGTACCTCCGCTTCAGCCTCGGGAACGGGACGTTCTCCCTCCGCGGAAAGGGCAACGGCGAGGAGTTCAGGATAACCGTCGAGAACGACGTGGTGAAAAGCATCGAGCACGAGAGCTCGGGTGGAAGCGCGATAGTCGAAGTTAACAAGCCCCTGCTTGGCGTCGGTGAAGATGACTTCTCAGGCCTCGAGCTCGGGGGAGAGTACTTCCTCAGTGTTCTCCGTCGGTGACCTCTTCTCAAGCTTCCACAGCTCGTAAACCAGAAAAGCCAATCCGATTGCTATTCCCCCCAAGGCGAAGGGCCATTTGCTTGGCAGTGGGAGCCCGCGGTGCCACTCGTGGAGCAGGTAGTTCTGGTAGAGGAACAGGTAGCCGAGCCACGCTATAATAACTGCCTCGATGCCGTATTCGACCAGCTTCTTCTCTCGCTCCTCCATCTTCACCACGGGAAAGGTTAAAAGCGACCCGTTAAAAACTCTTCCCATGCAACCAGACCTCCAGTACTTTCCCTACGACACCCTCAGGCCCAATCAGGCAGAGTTCATCGAGCTCGTGCGCGAAACTGCCGAGAGGGGAGAGAACGCCATAATCGAGGCACCTACCGGCTTCGGTAAGACCGTGAGCGTTCTGGCCGGCGTTCTTCCAATAGCTGAAGAGCTCGGCCTCAAGGTTCTCTACTTAGCCCGAACGCACAGGCAGATGGACAGAGTTATAGAGGAGCTCAAGGCGATAAACCGGAAGGCGAGGGTTTCCGGGGTTGAGCTCAGGGGCAGGAAGGAGCTGTGCCTCCACAACTACCTCACCCAGTTCACGAGCGACGCCTACACCGCTATGGTCGTCTGCAAGAACCTGAAGAAGCTCGGAAAGTGCCCCTTCTACGAGAACGAGAAGAAGAAAAAGGCCGAGTTCAACGAGCTGGTGAATTTTTTCCTTGAAAGCCCTTCTCACCCGTCCGAAATCCTGAGCTACGCAGAGACGCTCGAGCTCTGCCCCTACGACCTGACGAGGAAGATAGCCGAGAAGGCAGACGTCATCGTTGCCAGCTACCTCTACGCGATAAGCCCGGGCATAAGGGAGAGCCTGATAAGCTCGCTCGGCGTGGATTATTCGGACCTGATAATCGTCTTCGACGAGGCCCACAATCTGCCGGACCAGGCCATCTCGGCTTTGAGCGACAGGCTGAGCATACACACCCTCAACAGGGCCATTAAGGAGGCCGACGAGTACAGGGAGAACGAGATAGCCAACTTCCTGAGCATACTTGGTAAGGGTCTTGAGTTGCTCTTCCGTGAGAAGCTCGCCGACAGGGAAATCCAGGAAACCCCGATTCAGCCCGAGCTGGTCTTCGTCCACCTCATGAGAACCCTCGGGATAAGCGAGCGCTGGCTCGTCAAAACGCTGAACGAGATGGTCTCAATAGGCGAGGCGATAAGGGAGGACAGGATAGAGAAGGGCAAACCTCCAAGGAGTTATATCGGTCGCGTTGGCGAGTTCCTGCTCCTCTGGTTCTCGCTCATCGGAAGGGAGGACTACCTCTTCCTGCTCAGCAGGGAAAAAGGCCTGAGCCTTGAGCTCGTGGCTTTGGACCCATCGAAGGCGTTGACCTTTCTCAGGGAAGTCCACAGCGCCTTCTTCATCTCCGGAACGCTCACCCCGCTTGAGGCCTTCCGCGACGTCATGGGCATCGAAAAAGCTAAGCTGAAGAAGTTTCCGAGGATGGTGAAGCGCGAAAACGCGCAGGTTCTGGTCGCCAAAGATGTATCGACGCGCGGTGAGGAGCGCTCGCTCCAGGTTTACAGGAAGATGGTCGATTATATCGTCGAGGCCGTTAAGCTAATTCCCAAGAACGTCGGCGTCTTCACTGCCTCCTATGAAGTCCTTCAGGGCCTCCTCTCGGCCAACCTTGAGGTCAGACTTGAAGGAACGGGAAAGGCGGTATTCATCGAGAGGCAGGGGGTGAGCTCGGCCGAGAACGACACGATGGTGGCTTCGTTTAAAGCCCATGCGAAGGGCAACGGGGCGGTTCTGCTCGGCGTCATGGGCGGGAGGAACAGTGAGGGACAGGATTACTCTGGCGACGAGATGAACGGGGTTATACTGGTCGGGATTCCCTACGCGAGGCCAACTCCGCGCGTGCAGGCCCAGATAAGGTACTTCGAGCGGAAGTTCCCGGGAAAGGGCCGCTACTACGGCTACTACCTGCCCGCCCACAGGAAACTGGTTCAGGCAGCCGGAAGGGTTCACCGCTCTGCGGAGGAGAAGGGCTCGATAATAATCCTCGACTACCGCGTCCTCTGGAGGAACGTCAGGAAGGACTTTCCAGACTGGATGGTGGAGACTATGAGGCCCGTTGACCTGGCGAGGATGAGGCTTTACCTGAAGAGGTTCTGGCTCAGCGGACCGTGAACTCCTTTTCGACCCTGACCTTGGCCCCGTTCACATAGGCTACCTTGACGACCTTGTATCTCCCTGGCGGGAGCTCTACCGGTAACTTTTGCTCTATCGTTTCACCGGGGATTAGGACGATTTTGCGGTTTAGAAACACTATCCCCGGGTCAAGCCTCTGCCAGAAACCGACGTACTCGTAGAGCTCAATCTCGTTGTCCGTCTCGACCTTGAAGGTGTTTGGGTTCGTTACCCAGACGACGAGTTCTCCCTTCCGGGGCTTGACGTCGATGTCGAGCTCGACCTTCGGTGGCGCGCCGACGTTTATGACACCGACTTTGTCATCGGAGGGTACTTTAACAATCTTCATCAGGGTCTACATTGACATCTTTTTAGATAAACTTTCCGGAAGAAGCTTTGCGCATCCTTTAATGAAGGCCGGTGAAAAGCACCTTTCTCTTCGGGAAGCAGAAAAACGGTCGTGCACTAACAAGGGGCAAGCCAGTGGAGGGTTTAACACTGTAATAAAACCTCCCAAGATAGGTTCAACTTACCATCGGCGCCCTCCGGGCGCCTTCAAAGGGAGAAACACTCACAAAAGGAGCGAATCCAATAGAAACCCCCCTTCAAAACTTGCACTTCCAAAAAAGGCACGTCATCTTCCGCCAGCGCTTGTGAAGGAAGCTTTTGAAAAAAGCTTCACCAAAAGTTAGTAGCTCCTCGCTCAAGGGCTCAAGGGAAGGGGGGATTTTATTGGGAAAATCGAGCCTTACAAGAGAGAACCAACCAAAACAACAATCTCCAAAAGGGTTTATTCTTCTCTGACGCCCTTCGGGCGTCGATTTAAAGGTAAACCCGCAGTAAAAGAGCAATTCGAGAAGTTCTCACACTCAAAACGGCCAACTGAAGAAAAAAATCACCCGAAATATCACTTTCCAAAAGGAGCTACTAACTTTGATGAAACTTTGCCCAGCAAAGTTTCTGTGGTGCCGGGGCGGGGCTTTGAACCCCGGACCTCTCGGTTTCTCAGGCTCCCCCGAGGGGGAGCGGCCCTATGAGCCGAGCGCTCTGACCAGGCTAAGCTACCCCGGCACTGCCCGAGCGCTCGACCTATACCTTCCGGCGGGCGTTTTTAAATCTTTCGCTAATAGTAGTCGTACGCGTAGGCCCACGTTAGCTTCCTCTTTATGGCCTTGCCGTAGTAGTAGCCTATGAGGATTCCGGCGAGAAGTCCGCCGAGGTGGGCGTAGGCGTTAACCCTCGGCAGGAAGCTGTTGATTAGGAACAGCACGAAGGCGTTCATAAGGGCCCCCTGCATGTTCCCTCCGACGACGCCGGTGATTGTTATCAACGCCCCCGCGATACCGAAGAGCGCCCCGCTCGCGCCCGCACTGACGACGTTGGGGGGCATGAGGAACAGCGTCAGGAGGTTTCCGGCTAAGCCTGAGACTATGTAAATCATGGCGACCCGCTTGGGCCCGAGTATTCTCTCAAGCTGGCTTCCCATGACGAGGAGGAAGTAGGTGTTGAAGAAGATGTGGATTATGTTCACGTGGACGAACATCGCCGTGAAGGGTTGCCACCAGGCCCCGAGGTGCAGAACAGCGTAGTTCCACTGGCCGAGGGTCGCTAAGACGTTCCCGCTGATGCTTATCGGGTTCCTGCTCAGGATGGCCTCAACCACATAGACGGCGACGTTTATGAGAAAGAGCGTGAAGGTTGCCTTCCCGTAGCGATTGAAGTAGCGCTCAAGGCTCATTCTCCAGCTCCTCCAGGATTATTTTGAGTATTCTCTCGTTCGCGACTGCGATAACGTTGGTGTTCACCTCAGCCTTCAGCTCGAACTCAAGGGGCTTTCCATTCTCATCGGTCACCAGTCCACCGGCTTCCCTGACGAGCATAACTCCGGCCGCTATGTCCGTCGGCCTCACGTAGTTCCTTATGTCAAAGACCCCGTCGAGCGAGCCCTTGGCGGTGTAAGCCATCTCTACCGCTATCGCTCCGAGAACGCGGACCCGTTTAACCCTCTTCACGAGTCCGAGGCATCTTCCGCGCGTGTAGAAGCTTATCGCCTCCTTCCCCGGCTCGGGCTCGTTGACGTGAATCCGCCTTCCGTTGAGGTAAGCCCCCTCACCCGGAATCGCCTCGTAGAAGGCCTTCGGGAAGAACTCGTAGATTGCCCCGTAAACTGGTTCCTTCCTCCTGAAGACGGCGAAGCTGAAGGCGAATATCGGGATTCCCATCGAGAAGTTATAGGAGCCGTCGAGGGGGTCAACGACAACTGTGTAGTCGCTCCCGACATCTATCTCCCCAACTTCCTCGCTCACTATGTTGACGCCGAGCGGTTTGAGGTGCCTTATAATCAGGTCCTCCGCGACCTTGTCAACGTATTTCGTCACGTCACCGCTCACGTTCGTTCCAACGTTTTCACCGGCCTTCTTCGTGCCGAAGAGGGGCATTATCGTTTTCTCCAAATCCTTTGCCATGTTGAGTGCAATCTCGTTCCAGGCGAACTCCATACGAATCACCTCAATAACGTTATGAGCAGGTTCCTCGTTCCCGGGCCGAATCCGAGGATGAAGACCGTCAGCTTGACGAAGTTTATAAGCTCGGGGTCCTCATCGGTCATCAGCCTGTCGAGAACGTAAATCACGAGCGTGATTATAACCAGCTTCTCAAGGTACATGACGGCAGGCGTTCCAAACAGGTTCATCAGCGTCCTCGCGAGAACGTGCTGTTCCCAGAAGCCGAAGAACTGGATTCCAACGAAGGTGGTCGTCGCGTCATAGAAGTGGGTGTAGAATAGTATCTTGTTGTTTCTCACGAGCTCGAACTTCCTTGAGAGGAGCCAGATGAAGGATTCCGCAACGAGAAGGCTTGGGAGGAAGTACTTGAAGTAGTCCCATCTGACGGACACCCTGTCCCAGTTAATTACCATTATGAAGAGCAGGCCCGCGACGAGAACCCACCCAAAGTCGCGATATATGGGGTAGAGCCTGTCGTCCGGCCCGAGATGTCTCCAGACGGCGAAGAGGGACGCTATCGCGAAGCCCGCTATGACGAAGTAACCACCGGGGCTGACTGTTAAGTATGTCCTCGGGAGCAGGCCTATGTCGGTCATGCTCCTCATCAGCGGGCCGAGGATTATGTAGGGCATGAGAGCCACGAAGAAGCGCTCGTCCACCTTTACCCTCATCCTCTTGAGCATCTTATACAGGAGCAGAACGGCGACGCCGAGGATTAAGGCGTAAACGAGGGTGTTCACGACGTTGTAACCCTGATTGTACTTTATGGGTTCAACGAAATAGCGGTAAAAAAACTCGTAGAGTCCCATTCGACCACCATAGACGGTTGTTCCGATGGCCTTAAAGCTTTTCCGTGAGGAAGCACCAGAGCGGAACGAAGCGGATTCCATCTTTCTCGTCTCTGTAGTCCCACGTTATCACCGTTAGGCTCTCCACGCCCAGCTTTCTGCCGGCGGACTTCAGGGCCTCGACTTCCCTCGGCCTTACGTCTCCAGAGTCCAGCGCGTACGTGACCTGAATCAGCTCGACGGGCTGGCCTCTCTTAGCTACCACGAAGTCAACCTCCCCCCGGTTCTTGTAGTGGTAAACCTCCACTTCCCGTCTCTTCAGCTCAAGGAACACCGCGAGCTCCATGAGCCTGCCCGTGTCGGGTGTAAATGAGAAAAGCCGTGGAAAGCCGGCGTCAACTGGGTAAACCTTTGGAATCGAAAGCTCCGAGGTTTTTAGGGAGTAGCTGAACTTCTTCACCAGGAAGACGCTCATTGAATCCTCAAGATAGCTGAGGTACTCGTAGAGGACTCCCTTGCTGACCTTTATCCCCTGGGACTTGAGGGCATTGTAGAAGGCGTGAACGCTGAACTCCTTGGCGAAGGAACGCATCAGCGAGCGGAGGAGGAGCTTCATCACGTGGAGGTTTCTAACGCCGTAGCGCTCCACGACGTCCTTGTAGAGAACCATGTCGAGGTACTCTTCGAGGAGCTTCTCCCTAATCATCTCGTTATCCTCAAGGACGACCCTTGGAAAGCCCCCCCACTCGAGGTACTCTCTGAGCAGGGCCTTAAGCTCAGCTTCCCGCTTTGAGCTCAGGGGTCGTCTCACACGGTATTCCCTCGCCCTCAGGAACTCCCGAAACGAGAAGGGGAGCATCGTGTAGGTCAGCGTTCTTCCCCTCAGCCTTGAGGCTATCTCCATGGAGAGGAGCTTTGAGGAGGAGCCGGTTACGAAAACTGAATACCCCTCGTCGTGGAGATACCTGACCATTCGCTCCCAGCCCTTGACAGCCTGAACCTCGTCGAGAAAGACGTAAGCCGGCTCGCCAAAGGCCTCACGATGGAGTTTAAGGACGTCCATGATGTCCCTTGACTCAAATCCCTCGAAGATGGGATGCTCGAAGTCTATGTAGAGAACGTCCTCGCGCGGGAGTTCTTTAATGAGCTGGTAGAAGTAGAAGGTTTTTCCGCTCCGCCGCGGCCCGATTAGGGTTATGATTTGCCCGCTCTTTAGGGGAACTCTCAATTCGCGCTCGACGGTTTCTGGGAGCTTTTTCTCTTGGAAGTCCGCCAGGTACTGGAGGGTTAAATCTTTGTCAATCATGGTCTTTTATGGGAGGAAATATTATTTAAATATTTCCTTATGTGGAAGACCAAAATTGAACCCTTGAGCAAGCCACGCTGGGTCTCCAAAGGGACTCAGGAAGTCTCTGGACTTTTTAAGGTCGCCATAGACGGTTGTTCCGATAGCCTTAAAGCTTTTCCTTCCGAGAGGTTAGGGGTGGGAGAATGAAGGGACTTCACCTGATGCAGCTTCCCCGCGAGGTTTTGCTGGGCGAGGACCTTAAAGGGGAAGTTGTGAACGTTGCGAGACGGCTGGGCCTCGGCGAGAAGGCCCTCATACTCTACGGGCCGAGAACGAAGGGGATAGCGGGTAAAGATGTTGAGGATAGCCTTAAATCCGAGTACGAAGTTGTTTCGCTCACCGTCAGAAAGGGCGCGACGATGGAGGAAGTTGAGAGGACGATAGACCTGATAAAGGACGAGAGCGCCGACTGGGTCATAGCGGTGGGAGGGGGAAGCATAATAGACGTCGCCAAGCTCGCCTCCTTCAAAACGGGCGTTCCCTTCATCAGCTTCCCAACTACGGCCTCCCACGACGGCATAGCGAGCGCCAACGCCTCGATAAGAGATTTGGGTGCTAAAACTTCAGTCAAGGCCGTCCCGCCGATAGCGGTCATAGCGGACGTCAAGGTCATCAAAACCGCACCCTACCGCTACCTCGCGGCGGGGGTTGGCGATACGATAAGCAACCTGACGGCCGTAAAGGACTGGCAGTTGGCCCACAGGATTCGGGGAGAGTACTACAGCGAGTATGCGGCCTCGCTCAGTCTAATGAGCGCCAAGATGGTCATGAGGAACGCCGACATAATACGGCTCGGCAACGAGGAGAGCGTTAGGAAAGTTATAAAGGCCCTAATCTCCACGGGCGTCGCGATGAGCATAGCCGGCTCTTCAAGACCCGCGAGCGGTGCGGAGCACCTCTTCAGCCACGCCCTTGACATGCTCCTCGACAAACCCGCTCTGCACGGCGAGCAGACGGGACTCGGGACGATTATAATGGCCTACCTTCACGGCATGAAGTGGGAGCGCGTTAGGGAAACCTTAAAGAGGGTTGGGGCACCAACTACAGCATACGAGCTCGGAATCGAGCCGGAAATTATAATCGAGGCCCTAACTATCGCCCACACGATAAGGCCCGAGCGCTACACAATCCTTGGAAAGGACGGCCTCACCCGCGAAGCGGCCGAGAAAGCCGCTAAAATCACCGGAGTTATCTGACTATCATCTCTCACAACTTCAGGAGGTGTTTGGAATGGCCATAATCACGTTAGTCGGTGAAAAGCTTGCGAAACCGGGTGTTGAGTTCATATTCTACGGACCGGCCGAGCCGTGCAAAACCTGCAAGCTGGCTGGAGTCTGCGTCGGAAACCTTGAACCGGGCAGGAGGTACAAGATTCTGCGCGTGAGGAGCATGCCGTCGCACTCCTGTCCACTGCACGAGGGCAAGGTTAGGGTTGTTGAAGTCGTCGAGCCGAGCGTCGAGGTGGCGATAGAGCCAAGGTTGGCCATAGTCGGCTCGATAATCCAGCTGAAGTTCGAGGAGTGCAGTGACCCCAAGAAGAGGGACCTCTTCAAGCCGGAGGGCCTCTTTGAAGGCGACCACGTGAAAATCATTGAGATAACGGGAGAAATCGAGTGCGACGGAAAGACCTACAAGATTGCCAAGGTAATGCGCAAGAAGGAGTGATTACTCCCCCGCGAATGCTATCGTCTCCGCTTTTTCGGTTTTTATTCTGTAGGCCCTCATTCTCCCGTCAAGGAAAAGCCTTATCGCCTCAAGCGTTTTCTCCTTCTTCAGGAGCTCGTTTCTGGCATCTTCGACGCTCGTCTCCCTAAAGTGCACCTTAAAACCGGGCCTCAGCTGGGCGAGCCGGTGCAGATGTGCACTCTCAACGACGCCAATCCTCGCGTAACCGCCGGTGGTTTGAGCGTCGCGCATCATCACGATTGGCTTTCCGTTGGCCGGAACCTGAACCGTTCCGGGGACGAGCGGGCCAGTGACTATCCCCGCTCCCTTCTCGGAGTGCTCTATCTCTTTTCCGTCGAGGCGGTAGCCCATCCTGTCCGATTCCGGCGTTACGGTGTAGGCCTCACTGAGGAACGTTTCAATTCCCTTCTCGGTAAAGTGCTCCAAATCCGGGCCGAGGACGACTCCTACCTTTATCTCCTCAGCCGAGTAGTCCGGTCTCAGCCCCTCAGGAAGTCTGCGCCCCTCTTTGCCAGTCAGTATCGCGTAGTCGAGGGTTAGTTTATCGCCGGCCTTTAGTGGCCTTCCAAGACCCGCTTTGGCGTAGGTCGAGCAACTGCCCAAGAGCTTCTCGCACTTTATCCCCCCGGCAAAGGCAATATAGCCATAGAGACCGCTCCTCAGCGTCCCGACTTCGAGAACGTCTCCCCTTTTCGCCCAATGGCTTGTCCATGGCTCGATGGGAACGCCGTTGAGTCTGACATCAACGTCTCCGGCAATGGCGAAGACTACAGAGGCGTTGAACCGCATCGCTGGCCCGCTCAGGAGGAACTCCAAAAGCGAGGCATCGCCGGGGTTTCCGACGATGTAGTTTGCTATCTTCGCGGAGTAATCGTCCATGTAGCCCGAAACGGGAACGCCGAGCTTTCTATATCCTTTCCGACCGGAGTCCTGAACCGTCAGCAACGAGGGAACGCGGAGGAGTTCAATCATGGTTTGTGATATTTTCAGCTAATATTTTAAACTTGCTGTCTTTGTGTATTACAATCTTGTTTTTTCCCGTTGCCTTTGCAAATTTTAATGCTAGGTATGCCTCTCGGAGAGATGCCCCAATACCAATAGACACTGAAAACGGACAGTTTGAGAAGTGTTTAATGATAACATTTATTGCAGTTGTTATTTCTCTCTCATTCACCTCAATTATAATAGTATCTCCTCCGAGAACTATAACCTCAATAGGGATAAGTACCTCACTTTCTAACTTGGAGATAAATGATTGAAAACAGAGAGAGATAGTTTTGCTGATGTTTTTTAAGTCCTCTTTTTTATTTTGTAAAATAAATTTTTCCAATAATGCTCCAATATTATCCCCGTCAATCGATATGTACGTCATACCATATCATCTCTGACAGATTAAAGTTCAACTGAGGTAAATTTTTCAAAGAGGTCGTGATCTTGTTTTATGCGTCTGAATATCTCTAGTGATGCCTCTATTGCAATCATAGCCTCTTGTGAGGATATTTTATACATGATATTTGATTGGTGTGCCGGGATATGGCGATATTCCCACAACAATTCGAGTAAGTGGGGAATGCCTCTAAGGTACTTTAGATGGTTTATTGGAATGTTGTTTTTCTTAATCTCCGTTTTTATCCTTCTTAGTTTTCCGGTAGTGTTGTTCTCATTGAATTTTTTATTAGTTATCTCTTCAACAAATTCATACAAAATATTAATGGACCTTTCTACCCATTTAACCGTTTCTGCAAGACTTCTTTGGTAATCATTGTCATTTTTTGTTTTTATTTCAAAATATTCGAGTATCCCATCTCTAATTTTAGTATAAGCATATTCAATGAATGATGCTTCGGGTATATTCTTAAACACCTCTTCCAATTCTAATAAATAATATACTATCTCAAAATACCCAACTTTGGGCAAAATTTCAATTTTATCAAATTTCGGAATTTGTTTGTATTCTAATTCGTATTTAATTTCATCTTTAGTTTCATAACTCCTTACAAGCTGATACATAGAATCAATACCAATCAGGGAAGAGATAGCATATAATGCTGATGAATGTATCTTTGTGCCATTTGTCAAATCAACAAGAATGCTTTCTTTCTGATACAATTTAACTGCTGCCTCTATAACATTGACTATGCGCTCGTATGCAGAGCGCACGTCCTCTGGTAAAACAGTATGGGTTATCGTCACATGACTTCCTAATCTTTTATGTATTAGTTCGAACAAATTCGCCTTATAGCTATCTCTTGTGTCAATTAAAAACACATGCTCAATAGTAGGGTACTTCTGTTGAACGATATTTAACACACTGTCGACTGTTTCTCTGTTAATATTCCCTAGCATCACAAGGGCCTGATATGTGTTAGTAGTATTTTTCTTTTTATTTTCTTCCATATCTATCACGCTACTTACCTGCTGAAAACCTCAAATTTAAATTTTATGGTCTTTTCATCAATCGGCACGAACTTTACCCTGTCGCCGGGCTGAAGGAGCGTCGGCGGTTCCTTCGATGGGTTGAAGAGCCTCAGCGGGGTTCTGCCGATGAGCCTCCAGCCCCCGGGGCTTTCGAGGGGGTAGATGCCGGTCTGCTTTCCGGCTATTCCAACGGAGCCTGCTGGCACCTTCAGTCTGGGCTTCTCAAGGCGGGGCGTCGCTATGCGCTCGTCCATTCCACCCAGATAGGCGAAGCCGGGCAGGAAGCCGAGGAAGTAGACGCGGTAAACCGGTTTTGAATGGATTTCGATGACCTCTTCAGGAGTCAGGCCATTGTATTCCGCTACGAACTCCAAATCCGGGCCGTGCTCACCGCCGTAGAGAACCGGAATCTCAACGAGCCTTCCCTCGAACTTCTCGGCCGAGAACTCAAGCCCCTGGATTGCCCGCTTGACCCCTTCAAAGTCTATGAGCTTGGGGTCATAGATTACCTCGAGGGAAGAGTAGGCCGGAACGACTTCGACGAGCCACTCGAAGTTGGCTTTTTCTATCGCCCCAGCGAGGGCGTGAACGCGGTCGTTTGTCTCTTCGTCGATGACCTCTCCGAAGGAGACGAGTAACGCCGAGTCGCCGAGGGGTTTGAAGTTCATGGTCTCACCTGATGAACGCTTTCATCGGCACTACCTTAACCCCTTCCCGCTCAAGGACCTCCCGGATGTGCCTCGCTATCTCAACGGCCTTCGGGTTGTCGCCGTGGACGCAGATTGTATCGGCTTTAAGCTCAATCCACTCGCCGTTTATGGCCCTAACACCGCCGTCCTTGACCATCGAGATAACGCGCTCCGCTATCTCCTCCTTGTCGTGGATTACAGCGTTAGGCTTCGAGCGCGGGACGAGCGTTCCGTCGGGGTTATAGGCCCTGTCAGCGAAGACCTCGTGGGCAACCTTAACGCCCATCTCCTCGGCTATCTGGGCGGGCCTTGAACCGGAGAGGGTTACAAAAATTAGCTTTTTATCGAAGTCGGCCATCCCCTCTATAACTGCCCTTGCGAGGTCTTCCTCTTTAACGAGGGCGTTGTAAAGTGCCCCGTGCGGTTTGACGTGCTGGAGTTCGAGGCCTTCAGCTTTAGTGAACGCGTAGAGCGCTCCAATTTGGTAGAGAATGTAGTTCCTTGCCTCCTCGGGCGTGAGCTTCATGTACCTCCTCCCGAAGCCCATCAAATCCGGGTAGCCCGGGTGCGCGCCGACTGCAACCCCCTTCTCCTTCGCGAGCCTGACTGTCTTTCTCATTACCAGCGGGTCGCCGGCGTGCCAGCCGGTGGCGACGTTGGCGCTCGTGATGTAGTTCATGACTTCCTCGTCGAGGCCTAACTTGTATCGGCCAAAGCTCTCCCCGAGGTCGGAGTTCAAATCCACCCTCATGCTCCCACCAATGGCGTTTCGACGGAAGTCTAAAAAAGGCTTTCCCAGAGTTTGAACTATGCAGGTAATTGACGCCGCCATCTTCATCCAGGGGATAGACGTCGAGGGCTTCACGACGCCGAAGGTCGTTGAAGAGGTCAAGGACTCTGAGTCGAAGCTCTTCCTTGAGGGTCTGATAAGCGCGGGAAAGGTTAAGGTGCTCGTTCCCTCAAAGGAGAGCGTTGAAGCAGTTATGGAAGCCGCAAGAAGGACGGGTGAGCTCAACGAGCTCAGCGAGGCTGACGTTGAAGTTCTCGCCCTGGCGTACGAGCTTAAAGCCACTCTCCTCACCGACGACTATAACCTCCAGAACATAGCCAGAACCCTTGGGATTCCCTTCAAGACCCTAAAGCGCGGGATAAAGCGCGTAATCCGCTGGAACTACGTCTGCATTGGCTGTGGGAAGCGCTTTTCCGAGATGCCCCCTGGAGGAGTCTGCCCTGACTGTGGCAGTCCCGTTAAGCTCATACCGAGGAAAAAGAGGAGGCGTCAGAGGCGCAGGTAGGGAATCACCTCGTCGTAGACCTCGCTCCAGTCCACGATGCCGACCCTTCTCCTGACACCTTTCTCAATCAGCCCCAAAATCTCGTTCACAACCTCTTCCGGCGTCTTTCCGGTCGTGTCAACCTCTACGACGTTCTCGTTCTCCTCGAGCGCTTCCACTAGGATGACATCAACGAGCTCGGCTTCAACGTTCTCGCCAACTTTCTCCCTCGAATAACCCCTCTTGGTTAACCTCTCGCCGATTAGCTTTGGATGTGCCCTCAGCACAACCACGAGGTCTGCGTTGAGGAAGTGGCTGAGATGCCCGTCAACGACGACGTTCCTCCCCTTGAAGTCTCGCTCGAAGTTGTAGGCCAGCTCGTCCACCTCGACCTCGAGCTCATCTCCCTTCATCTCGCCGATGCCCTTTTCCATCGCGTAGTCCCTCAGGCTGACGTACTCGTAGCCGAGCTTTTGAGCCAAAAGCTTCGAAACCGTCGTCTTCCCGGCCCCGGGCGTTCCGGTTACCGCTATTATCATGCCACCACCCCTAAGCTTTCACCTTAAGCTTTTAAAAACCCAGCCCGAGTTTCGAGCATGTACGAGTTCACCGAGGACTTCAAGCTGAGGAGAATCACCAAGTACGAGCTCGATGGCGTCGATGAGCGGGACGATTTGGTAGTCATTCCTCCGTCGAGCAGGGCCGGCCCGTGCGGGAGCTACTGCCTCTTCTGCTACCTCCGGCAGAATCCACCCGAGATGATTTACCGCGTTTCCTTCCACGACACCCTGAACGACCCGGAGCTCGAGAGAAGGATTGCCTACGTGAGAGAGCACTATCCCGAGCTATGGATTCGAGTTACCGATACTGCCGGAAACGTCGGGCTGGACGAGAAGAGAATTGAGAGCCTCCAGAAAGCGGGCCTCGACGAGATGCAGATTTCCGTCCACACGACAAAGAAGGAAAAGAGGATTGCCCTCATGAGAAGCCCGCTCGCCGGTAAACTTATAGACCTCCTCCCCCTCGTGGCAGAGACTTTCAGGGTTATAGCGGACATAATCCTCACTCCGGGCTACAACGTTGACGACATCGGGGAGATAATAGAGGATTTGGCCTCGATGAGCGTTGCCGAGGTTAGGCTTTTCCCCGTTGGGGTGACGAGATACAACAGGGACGTTAGGCCCCTAACGAGGGACGAGCTAACCTTCGTCAAGGAGACGGCCCTCGAAGCTGGAAGGGAGACCGGGATAAAGGTCGTGATTCCGCCCATCTTTAAGGCCCTCCTCGGCGAGTTTCGGCTCGATGTGGGTCCCTTTGAAATCGAGCCCGGGATGCCGACCTACATACTGACCGGCGAGCTGGCCTATCCTGAGCTGAGGCGAATCTTCCCGAGGATTCCGGTTGTGGCGGTTAAAAACGAGTTCTTCGGCGGGAACATAGGAACTGCCGGCCTGCTCACGGGCAGGGACGTGCTCAGAACCGTTGAAAAGCTTCCGGAGGTTGACCTCGGCCTTGTCCTGCTCCCGGAGCTGATGTTCTACGGCGACAGAACACTGGACGGCTTCACGCGGGAGGAGCTCGTTTCGAGAATCCTCGTGGAGAAGGGCTACATCGTCGAGAGCGCCCTCGAGCCGGTTGAGATACCGCGCGTTCTTGAGAAGGTTGGGGCAATTTAGCGCCCCGGACCGGCTCGGCGCTCATAGGGTATATCATCGCCTTCGCTCATCCCGTCTTGGATTCCTCACGGCCGGCCCGGGACGGCGTCAGGGCCAGTCCTCGTCATCACAGCGTTCGGTGCAATTCGCTGTCATCATCCGCGCTTCAACCTTGAAGGTAGTAGGATATAAGCTTTCTCAGCTCAATGTTTCGGTTAAGTGGAAGCCTCAAGAAGCGCCTGAGCTGGTTGTTCTCCGCTATCAAACCAGAAAGCTCGATTGCGAGGATTTTGTTGTCCTCGCTAAGGCCGTAGGCTTTGTAACGGAGCGGAGCGTACTCCATTTCGAGCTTCCAGACTCTCTTTTCAAGCTCCTCAGCTTTCTTCTCGAGTTGCTCAAGCTCTCCCTTCGACTCCTTGAACTCTCCGATGAGTGCGATTTCAATAATCCTCTCTGGAGGGACGCCGTATCGCTCCGCGAGCTTCTCAATCTCGGCCGAGAGCTCGCCGAGCTCGACCTCAACCTTCCCGAAGCCCCTGTCTGGTTTGATTGTGAGCTTCATCTTAGTTCACGCTCCGTGAACGATTCGTTCACATTTCCTGAACTTCCCTTCTCATCCAGTCTTCTCCTGAGTTCCTCGTTCTCCTTTCTCAGCTTGTCCCGCTCCGCCATCATTAGCTCCTTGTCTCTCAGGGCCTTCTCGTAAAACTCCCTCAGCTCGTCGAGCTGGTTCTCCATTTCCCGGAGCTTCTCCTCGAGCTTCCCAATTTTCTCCCGAAGGAACTCCTCCCGCTCGGCCCCGAGGGTTTCCTCGACTTTAGGAAGGTTCTCCTCGATTAGGGCCTTAACGTCCCTTCCCTTCAGGGACTTGAACTTCTCGCGGGGCAGGATAATTACTACATCACTCATCTCTTCCTCCTCTCCATCTCGGTCTTCCTGTCGTAGCAGAGGATGTAAAAGGCCAGAAGCCCCTTCCACCTTCCGTAGGGTTCAATGATTTCCCTAACGTCCCTCTCCTTGACCTCCTTCGGCCTTTTGCCGAAAATCTTCGCTATTCCCCTCCTCAGGCCGAGGTCTCCAGCTGGATAGACGTTCTTCCTAAGGCCGTAAGCAAGGAACAGCTCCGCGCTCCACTTCCCTATTCCTCTGAACTTCGTGAGGTATTTGATGGCCTCTCCAACGTCCCGGTCCCAGAGTTCGAGATTCAGCTCGCCCTTTAAATAGAGCTCCGTGAGGGATTTTATGTAGCCCGCTCTATAGCCGAGTCTGGCCTCCTTTAGCTCTTCCTCGCTCAGCCCTGCAATCCGCTCGGCGGTGGGAAAGGCGTAGAGTTCTCCAACGGGCTCTCCGGCGAGTTTGACGAGGTTCCTAATCGTCCGCTGGGCAAATTCGTAGTTAACCTGCTGCTGGGCTATCACCTCGACGAGGGCCTGATAGGGGCTTGGGGATGCGGGAATAGTTAGGCCGTAGAACTCCTCGATGAGGAATGTGAAGGGCGAATCGCCTATCTCGGCGTAGAATGAGTCCAAATCCGTGTCGAGGCCAAGGATAAAGGTCAGTTTCTCCTTCGCTTCCCTCCTCTCGCTTCTCCCCCAGCCCTCGGGGAAGCGGAAGTCCCCGTCGTAGGCGACCACCCCGGTCTTCCCGTTGCTCAGCCTCAGGGCCTGGTAGAAAGTGCCGTCCCTGAAGGTCCAGGTGCCGTTGCGTATCATTTCCTTTGCGGTTTTTTCAACGCTAACCATCGGTCGAGCCTTACGGGGTTGCGCCTTATATCCCTTAGGGTTAGGACCCAGAGCCTCTTCCCGTCGGAGGAGCGCCTTATCTCGATTTCCCCGTTCTCCTCGAGGAAGAGCATTACCTCCTTGACTCTGTCGGGCTTGAGACCGAGCTCACGAACGGTTTCCCAGAAGGGCTCTCTGTGTGAGTACCTTGCGAGTTCCATTACAAGCTTTCTCGCAAGTTCCCTTTTCTTATCCCCCTTCGCGAGACGGTAACTCCTGTAGGTTTCGGCGAGCATGGTTCACCTTGGTGCCGGGCATATAAATGGCTTTCCTAACTCTCGCCCGCAGGCAAAAGTTTTAAACGTTTAAGTGGTATCTCCTCTGATGAGGGCCATGAAGCGCGCCTTGCTCGTAATGCTCTTCGTTTCGATGCTGCTGGTTCCATTTGTATCTGCTGACAAGAAGGTGGTCTACGTTGGTAAGATAGAGGGCACGATAACGCAGTACACCGCAGACCAGTTCGCGAGCTACATAAAGACCGCCGAGGAAAACAACGCAGAGGCGCTGATTATAGAGCTCAACACGCCAGGCGGCCAGGGCGACGCGATGATGCGCATCGTTTCTCTCATCCAGAACTCGACAGTTCCCGTGATAATCTACGTTTACCCGAGGGGAGCGATAGCGGCCTCCGCCGGGACGTACATCGCAATGAGCTCTCATCTGATAGCAATGGCTCCTGCAACCAGCATAGGAGCCTGCGAGCCGATACTCGGCTACGCTTCCAACGGGAGTATAATCCGCGCTCCCGACAAGATTAGGAATTTCTACACCGCCTACATGCGCTCCCTGGCTGAGGAGAGCGGTAGAAACGTCACCGCCGCGGAGAAGTTTGTGCTGGAAGACCTGAGCTTAACCCCTGAGGAGGCCCTGGAGGCCCATGTGATTGAGGTCATAGCAAACGATGTCCCCGACCTTCTCAGGAAGGCCAACGGCATGCGGACCAAGGTTCCGGTTGCTGGGAAAGGCTATGTCACGCTTAATTTCACGAACGTTGAAGTGAGAGAGCTTAATCCATCGCTTAGCTATCGCATAGTCACGTTCCTCGCGAATCCGGCTGTGTCGTACCTCCTCTTTGTGGTCGGAATGCTCGGCCTTGTCTTCGGCTTCCTGACGCCCGGCTGGCACGTTCCAGAAACGCTCGGCGCAATTCTGCTCGTTCTCGGCGTCATTGGAATGGGCTACTTTGGCTACAACGAAGCCGGTCTCGTGCTGGTAATCCTGGGCATGATTTTCTTCATCGCGGAAGCGCTGACACCGACGTTCGGACTCTTCACAGTTGCTGGTCTCGTTAGCTTCGTCCTCGGCGGTCTGATACTCTTTGGCAAAGGTGGTGGAGGTGTTTACCTCGTGAGCGCTTCAACCTTCGAGACCCTCAGGGTGGCAATAATCGTTACAGGAGTCCTGCTGGCGTTGTTCTTCCTCTTCGGAATGGCGGCGGTGGTTAGGGCTCATCGCAGAAAGCCCGAGACTGGCAGGGAAGAATTGATAGGGGAAGTTGGTAAGGTCATCGAAGACCTCAATCCAGAGGGCGTAATCAAAGTTCGCGGAGAGCTCTGGAAGGCCGTATCAAAGGATGGTTCAACGATTAAAGTTGGAGAACGGGTTAGGGTTCTTGAGGTTCGGGGTTTGACTCTCATAGTTGAAAAGGTTAGGGGTGATAGCTGATGGCGATTGGGACCATCGTTTTGGGAATCGTTTTGCTTTTTGTTTTGATTATACTGGCAAGTGCCATAAAAATCGTCAAGGAGTACGAGAGGGCCGTCATATTCCGTCTCGGTAGGGTCGTTGGTGCCAGAGGACCCGGACTGTTCTTCATAATCCCGATTTTCGAAAAGGCAGTCATAGTTGACCTCCGTACGAGGGTTCTCGACGTTCCGGTTCAGGAGACCATAACCAAGGACAACGTTCCGGTCAGGGTCAATGCGGTCGTCTACTTCCGCGTCGTTGACCCGATTAAGGCAGTCACCCAGGTCAGCAACTACATAATGGCCACCAGCCAGATTGCTCAGACGACGCTGAGGAGCGTCATTGGACAGGCTCACCTCGACGAACTGCTGAGCGAGAGGGAGAAGCTCAACCTCCAGCTCCAGAAGATTATCGACGAGGCAACCGACCCATGGGGCATCAAGGTGACCACCGTCGAGATAAAGGACGTTGAGCTCCCGAGCGGAATGCAGAGGGCAATGGCCAAGCAGGCCGAGGCCGAGAGGGAGAGGAGGGCAAGGATTCTCCTTGCCGAGGCCGAGAGGCAGGCCGCGGAGAAGCTCCGCGAGGCGGCTGAGATTATCAGCGAGCACCCGATGGCCCTTCAGCTCAGGACGCTCCAGACGATAAGCGACGTTGCCAGCGACAAGAGCAACGTCATAGTTCTACCGCTCCCGATGGAGATGCTGAAGCTGTTCCAGGCAGTTGGCGATGCCGCGAGGGCATACACCGCTAAGACGAAGGAAGAGAAGGAAGAGAAAGCCGAATGAACATTTCTGGCGATTACTTCTTTTTATTTCCACCGCAAAAGCTAAAAGCACTTCTCCATAAGCGATAATCGCAGTGCACCATAGGCCTTAAATTAGTACATGCCTATCATGATTTTACCGGAGGTGTCGGCTTTGGAAGGGCGTTCAATAGTTTTTGCATCCGGAAAGGGTGGAACCGGTAAAACTACAACCGTGGCAAACCTGGGTGTTGCTTTAGCCCAGTTCGGCAAGGAAGTGATTCTCCTCGACGCTGACCTGACCATGGCAAACCTCAGCCTCGTCCTTGGAATGGAGGACATACCAATCACGCTCCACGACGTTCTCGCGAGGGAGGCTGACCTTAAGGACGCAATCTACGAGGGACCGGCCGGAGTCAAGGTAATCCCCGGTGGACTCAGCCTTGAAAAGGTCAAGAAGGCCAAGCCAGAGAGGCTCAGGGAGCTCATGAGGGAAATCGGTCAGATGGCAGACTTCGTCCTCATTGACGCGCCAGCGGGACTTGAGATGACCTCTGTTACCGCGCTCCTCATCGGTAAGGAGCTCATCATAGTTACCAACCCGGAAATCTCCGCCATAACTGACTCGCTCAAGACCAAGCTCATTGCCGAGAAGCTTGGAACCCTTCCGCTCGGCGTCGTTCTCAACAGGGTCACCAACGAGAAGACCGAACTCAGCAAGGAGGAAATAGAGGCCATCCTCGAGGTTCCGGTTCTTGCGATGATTCCTGAGGACCCGGAGGTAAAGCGCGCCTCCGCCTACGGTATCCCGCTCGTCATCAAGAACCCCACCAGTCCTGCTGCCATAGCCATCAAACAGCTCGCGGCCAAGCTTGCCGGAATCAAGTGGCAGCCGCCCGAGCCCGAGAGCCCGATTAAGAGGGTCTTCAAAGCCATATTCGGAGGGAAGAAGTGATGGCGGAGGTCATCCTCTACGGGCTGGTCATAATCCTCTTTATCCTCGTCATAATACTGGCAATCCTCTACGTCTCAGCGAAGAACAACCCGTACTACGTCGTTTACGACGAGGAGACCAAGACTGCTCTCAAGAGGCGTGTTATGAGCCTCAAAGAGGAACTCGAAGGCGAGCTGGAGCAGTTTGACGTTGACGACTGGGAGAGGACCCTCGAAGAGTCAATAGACGAGGAAGTCAGGAACCTCTGAGCTTCTTTTACCCTCTGTTATTAAACTTTTCTGGGCCGTTAAATTTTAAAACCTCCGTTGTGCTTCCTATTCTGGAGGTGGGGGGCGATGAGGACCAAGTTAGGGTATGAAGACAAACTCGTGGAGATAGCCGAAAACGAGGTTGTGGTCTTCGATGGAAAGCTCTACACCGCCCCCCTTGAGGAGGTCATTAAACACTACCTGTCCGGTTCAGGAGTTCTGCCCCCTGCCATCAGGGATGTGACCAACGACGTCATCAGACTGCTTCTGAGAACCGGTGAGCTCGAGACGATTATCCAGTCAAAGGTTCAGTACGGGGAGAGCCTTTCGGATTGATTCTACAAGTCTCTGACTATTGGGATTTTTCACGTCACAACCTTTTGGCGCGCTCTTCTCGAAAACATTTAAGTAAGCTTTGACAGAGAAGATAAATTCACAGGGGGTGAAAGAATGAGGGCAAAGGTCAGGATTCTCGACTTCTACAGCGGCCGGTACTCGGTTCTCATAAACGAGGAGGACGCCAAGGAGGCCAAGCTCCACCCGGATGACCTCGTGAAGCTCGAAGCCGGGAAGAAGACGGTCTATGGAAGCGTCGTCATAAGCAACCTCGTGGAGCGGGGAGAAGTTGGAGTTAGCAGGGACGTCCTTGAGCTCCACAGCTTCTCCGAGGGCGAGACCGTCGCGGTTATTCCCGCGGGAACCCCGGAGAGCGTCCGCTACATAAAGAAGAAGATGAACGGCTCGAAGCTCAGGAAGGTCGAGATTGAGGCAATAATACGGGACATCGTCGACAGGAAGCTCAGGGACATCGAGATAAGCGCGTTCGTTACATCGCTTGAGATAAACGGCCTCGACATGGACGAGATTGCGGCTTTAACGATAGCAATGGCCGAAACCGGCGACATGCTCGACATCGACAGGAAGCCGATAATGGACGTCCACAGCATCGGTGGCGTTCCTGGTAACAAGACCAACATACTTGTCGTTCCGATTGTAGCCGCCGCCGGTTTAACAATCCCGAAGACCAGCTCGAGGGCAATAACCAGCGCCGCTGGAACGGCCGACGTCGTCGAGGTCTTTGCCGACGTTAGTTTCTCCCTCGACGAAATCAAGAGGATAGTTGAGAAGGTCGGCGCGTGCCTCGTCTGGGGAGGGGCTTTAAACCTCGCTCCCGCCGACGACATCACAATCAAGGCCGAGCGCGCCCTCAGCATCGACCCGACCGGGCTCATGCTCGCGAGCATAATGTCCAAGAAGTACGCCATGGGAAGCCAGTACGTCCTCATAGATATTCCAACCGGAAAGGGCGTCAAGGTCGAGACAGTCGAGCAGGCGAGGGCCCTCGCGAGGGACTTCATAGAGCTCGGCAAGAGGCTCGGCCAGTATGTTGAGGTTGCCATAACCTACGGTGGCCAGCCGATAGGACACACCGTCGGCCCGGCGCTCGAAGCCAGGGAAGCCCTCTCGGCTCTGATGACCGGCAAGGGGCCGGGAAGCCTCATAGAGAAGGCCACCGGACTTGCCGGAATCCTGCTCGAGATGGGTGGAGTTGCTCCGGCTGGAATGGGCAAGAAGATGGCGAGGGAAATCCTTGAAAGCGGAAAGGCGTGGGAGAAGATGAAAGAAATCATCGAGGCCCAGGGAGGAGACCCCAACATCAAGCCAGAGGAGATTCCGATAGGTGACAAGACCTACACCTTCACCGCCCCAACGAGCGGCTACGTCACCGCGATAGACAACAGGGCGATAACTGCCATCGCGAGGGCCGCTGGAGCTCCTGAGGACAAGGGAGCCGGCTTGGAGCTCTACGTCAAGGTCGGTGAGAAGGTCAAAGAAGGAGACCCACTCTTCACGATTCACGCCGAGCACGAGGCGAGGCTCGACCAGGCGATAGTTCTCGCGAGAAGGACAGAGCCGATAAGAATAGAGGGAATGGTCCTCCAGCGAATCGGAAACATCTGAGCCTTTCATTCTTTCAGCTTTTCAAGTTCTTTTCTGAACTCCTCCCTGCTCATGCAGGGCTGGTTCCTCTTCAGCCTGACCGCGGCAATCTTGTAGTTGCCCTTTCCGACGAACCTGCAGACCTTTTCCGGCTCGTCCACCAGCTTGGCAACCGCGTAGGTGATTCCGTCCCTCTCAACGTAGTCTATAACCGTGTCCTGGAAGCCGGTGAAGATTACGACGCACTTCCTGTTCGGGTCGAAGGGCTTCAAATCCTCGTCTATAGGTGGCAGTCTCTTGACGACGCACTCGTTTGGGAAATCGTGGGCCTTTACGCGCCTTATCAGTTCGGGCATCTCCCCGGTTTCTTCGAAGCGTTCGAGTTCCTCCCTCGAAATCTCGATGGGCTTCATTGAGTAGCAGAGAAACTCCTCGTCGTGAAACATCATGTAGGTTCCGTCCTTCAGGAACATGAAGGCTATCCTCTCCCTCGGAAGGTCGAAGACGTAGCCTGACTTGCTCTTTTTGACCTCGTACATTTTCCTCACCGGGGGTACTCGACAGGTGCCATTTATAACCCTTACTGGTCATTTCTGTTTAACCTTCTCCACAACGTGTATTCCCTCGATTCTGGTCACCGGGTACTGGCCGTTCTCGTCCTTCTCGACGGCCTTCACCATGTCCCATATCGTGAGTAACGCGACGGTCACACCGGTTAAGGCCTCCATCTCGACGCCGGTCTTGTAATAGGCGCGAACCTCGCAGGTGGCCTCGATGTAATCTTCTCCGAACTCGAAGGTTATGTCAACGCCGGTCAGAGGTATCGGGTGGCAGAGGGGAATTAACTCGGGCGTCTTCTTAACCGCTAAAATCCCGGCAATCTGGGCCGTCGCTATCACGTTGCCCTTCTTGGTCTTTCCCGCCTTAATGAGCTCTATCGTCTCGGGCCTGAGCTTAATCCTGCCCTTCGCAACGGCTTTTCGAAAAACGACGTCCTTGTGGCCGACCTCAACCATCTTGACGCCCTTTTCATCGACGTGCGTCAGCTCCATAAGACCACCACCCTTCATTCGAGGTAGAATATAAAAAGCGTGCCCCTGATGTGAACTTCCGGCTGCGGTCAATGTGTGTTTGGGCGGGCCCAACAAAATTCTTAAAAATCTTGTCTCGATTTTGAATTGGGGAGAACCTACCCCGAGGTGTTGCCATGCCAACCACAGCCATAATGGTGGATAGCTTAATTAAAAGCTATGGTAACTTTCGGGCCGTTGACGGTGTCTCGTTCGAAGTCAAGGAGGGGGAAGTCTTTGGGTTTCTCGGGCCAAACGGTGCCGGAAAGACAACAACAATACTGAGTATACTGGGCATAGTCGTTCCAGACTCCGGCAGAATTGAGGTTTTGGGTTATGATATGGCCGTTGAACCCCTCAAGGCCAAAGAAAAGCTCGGCTATCTTCCTGAGAGTGCGACGATTTATGGCGAGCTGACGGCGTGGAAGAACCTTGAGTTCTTCGCCAGCTTTTACAAAATCCCCCACCTGGAAATGGAGAGAAGAATCACCGAGCTCCTCAAGCGCGTTGGCCTTTGGGAGGCTCGCCACAGGAAGGCCAAAACTTTCTCGAAGGGAATGCGCCAGAGGCTCCTCTTGGCCCAGGCCCTGGTAAACGACCCCGAGCTCTTGATATTTGACGAGCCGACGAGCGGCCTCGACCCCGAGGGAGCAATTCTCGTAAAGGAGATAATCCGAGAATACCGGCGCGAGGGAAAGACGGTTTTCTTCTCAAGTCACGTTCTCAGTGAGGTTGAGGAACTCAGCGACAGGGTCGGCATAATAGTTAGGGGCAAGCTCAGGGCCGTTGGGAAGCTTGATGAAGTTAAAAGGAAGTTCATGGAGATGGAGGGCTACGTAATAAAGGTAGAAACCGACGGCCCGATTCCCGAGCTCAAACTCCCGGGGGTTGTTTCCATCGAGCGTCCCTCCGAAAACAGCGCCGTGGTTGTTGCAAGAAGCGACATAAGAGCGGAACTTTCGCGGTATCTGTGCTCGAAGGGGCTCGCGGTGGTTTCGCTGACGATGGAGGAGCCCAGCCTTGAGGACGTCTTCCTGAAGACCGTTTACGGGGGTGAATAAGTTGAAAAGGTTTGCCGTCCTTTTGATTGTGTTGCTGTCCTCTCTTGCCCTGGCAAATCCGTACGTTACCGTTTATCAGGGCAGAATTTCCATCGGTGAAAAGCTCGCCGTCGGCAACTACACAGTCTTTCCAACTCTCGCGTCCAACGGAAGCCCGTACGTTATGGTACTTAGGGGAGAGGAAGTTGTTGCGCTCGCACCTGCCACATTTGGCAGAACGATATCCCTTAAAGGGCTCGAAGTCACCGTTGGTAGTTACTTTGACAACTCCGTGTTTCTGATAGTTTCTGCCGAGGGGAGAAAAGTCCTAACCGTGCCTGCCAAGGTTGGAACTGAGTTTTCGCTCTCTGGGAGGGTATTCTCGATACTGAACGTCACCAATGAATATCTCGTTCTGTCCTGCGGCGATGTGTTTCGTGTTCCTGCCAATGGAACGGCCCAGTTCGACGGACTGCTCTTCCTCTACGCCAACTCAAGTCTCGAGGTTTACGCCGGGCCCGAGGTCAGGATTCCCGAGACAGAGGACTACTCGGTTTTCGTTCCTTATGACTCAATAACTGTTAGCGGCCCCGTTGATGTCCCAATCACGATTACAAGCCGCTCGAGGAATACCCTTAGGGTGCCCCTTAGAATCGTTTCAACGCCGGCCGGCTGGGATGCCAGCTTCCGTGAGAGCGGTCTCATCGTTGGCTCGGTGATTCTTCCCCCCGAGGGTTCCACCACTGTTGTTCTCCACGTTGAGCCGTCTGGAAGCGGTAGCGTGGTTTTTGAAGTCGGCGACGAGACTTTTGTTTTGAACGTGCAGAGCCTCGGTGTCTCCATGAACTTTCCGTATTCGGGAATCGAAGTTGCAGCTGGTACAAACGTAACAGTGCCCCTGACGTTTACGGGCTATGGCGGCGTTAACCTTTCCGTGAGCGCTCCTCCAGGATGGGATGCCTACGTGGTTTCCGGTAACTACCGGATAACGTCCTTTAATGTTGAGGGCAACCTGGGGACTACCCTGGTCATTTCAGTTCCCAGAAACGCCACCCTCGGCGACCACCGGGTTGAGGTCATCGTCAATGGAAAGCCGTACGACCTGACCGTAACCGTTTACAAAACATACCTCGGAATGCCCGGAACACTAACAGTCAGGCTGGTTGATGATGCAGGCTCTCCCGTGGATGGCTGGATTTGGGTTGATGGGAAGAACGTTTCCGGGCCGTTGGCGGAGTTCCGGCTAAAGCCCGGAGTGCATGAGGTCAGGGCAGGGGGCAATGCTTTCAACGCGATTTTGAGAAACGTGACAGTCCTAGACGGTGAAACAAAAACCATAACACTTCGGCTTGAGAGAAAGCCCTACTACTTTGAAGTGACCCTCGGTAGGAGTTCCCTCACGGTTTCCTCTGACCAGCCGGGAGTAATCCCCCTCACCATAAAGAACCTAGGCTCCAAGAAGGACACATACCGCGTTTCCCTTTCGGGTCTGCCCCAGGGATGGGACTACTCCCTGAGCCTCGATTCGGCTGGCCAGGACACCGTTAAAGAAATTTCCCTGGCACCGGGAGAATCAAAAACGGTTTACCTCATACTCTACCCGTATTTCTCCACGGGTCATGGTTCTCTTCGGCTAACGCTTACCGTTTCGGGTTATTCAATGGAGCGCGAGTACCCAATTGACGTGGCAGTGTCCAGCAACGCCCAGCTCGACGTCATCCCCGACAGGGATACCTTGGTTCTCAGACCCGGAGGTAGTGGCTCAATAAGGCTTAACCTTGATGTCTCCGGCGTTTTGACCAACGTGAAAATCACCGTCAGAGGACCGAGCGGCTGGAAGCTCGACGTTAGTCCCGACCACTTTTCAAGGCTCGGAAGTTCTGGGAGCGTCATGATATCAACTTCAATACCAGTGTACGTCACCGTTTCAGTACCCTCCTCGGCGCCCGCCGGCACTTACACACTCGTAGTGGAGATAACCAGCGACCAGCTCAGGTCGAAGTCGATGCTCACCGTTCGCGTTGAGAGGGGCTCTGGAAGCACGTATCTCGGCGTCCTTGTGCTCGTCGTGGTCTTTGGGGCGGTCATTCTGATGATGAGGAGGGTTGGGAGAAGATGAACCCCTCATGGAACGTGGCCAAAAAGGAGCTCTACATTGCCGTTAGAACCAAGAGGTTCCTGATAGTGATGGCCATTTATTTTCTTCTCTTCGGTTTCATCGTCTATTCAACAAAGTCGGAGCTCATGGACATGGGTTCGGCGAGAGTTGGTTCAGTGGGACTGTGGGACATGTGGGCCGTCAGAGGAGACGTCTATTATACCCCATTTACGCTTATGTTTCTCCTGAACATGAGCCTCCTCACAATCATAGGGGCGGTTCTCGGCGTCTCCCTCGGGGCGGACGCGATAAACAGGGAAGTCGAGGAGGGAACCGCCAAGGTGCTCTTCGGACATCCCATATACAGGGACGAGGTTATAAACGGCAAGTTCTTGGGCTTTGCGGTCCTCGTGCTGTCTACGAGTTTCCTGACTTTCCTCCTCACAGTCGGCTTAATACTTCTCTTGGGATTGCCCCTAACGATGGATTCATTCATCAGAGGGCTCATGGGGATGCTTGTAACTGCACTTTACACCCTTGTTTACCTTTCCTTTGGCCTGTTCCTGTCAACGCTCTTCAAGAAACCGGAGAACTCCCTTATAGTGGGCCTTCTCCTGGCGATATTCGTTCCGATATTTTACAACCTCATTGCGGGGGCTATTGTAGATAAGATAGTCGGCCCCGAGCCCTACTGGGACTCACCGGCTTACAACGCGTGGGAGGAGAGCAGAAACGCGTGGATTCTGCGGTTCAACCTGCTCAATCCGACGCACCACTACGTTCAGCTTATAGTTTACATCTTCGGGGGCGACGAGTTTACAAACTACTACACTCCGCTCAGAGATGCCCTCTCATACGGCTTCAACAACCTTGCACTCCTGCTGGTAATGCTTCTCCTACCCTTCGCGTTCTCCTACGTGAGGTTCCTGACGAGGGACCTCAACTGATACATTTTTTGGAGCGTGACATGCTATAGGGAAACAGAAGGGAAAAGTGCAAGATTGAAGGGAAAACACACGTAGTCAGCCCTTCGCGACGCCCATCGGACGCATCCTCGCGACGAGCTTTGCTATGCCAGCCTGGTGGACGACGTTGACGACGTTATCGACACTCTTGTAGGCACCCGGTGCCTCCTCCGCGACGACCCTTAACGAAGCCGCGCGGACGTAGATACCCCTTTGGAGGAGCTCGTTCCTGAGCCTGTCACCGCGGTACTGCCTCGTTGCGGCCTTCCTGCTGAGCAGTCTTCCGGCGCCGTGGCAGGAGCTTCCGAAGGTCTCTCTCATCGAGCCTTCTGCACCTGCCAAGACGTAGCTCGCGGTTCCCATCGAGCCCGGAATAAGGACGGGCTGGCCGACGTCGCGATAGGCCTTCGGCACGTCCGGGTGGCCTGCTGGGAAGGCCCTCGTCGCTCCCTTCCTGTGAACGACGACCTTAACCTTCCTCCCGTCGACCTCGTGCTCCTCCACCTTGGCTATGTTGTGTGCCACATCGTAAACGATGTGCATCTCCATGTCCTCCGCTTTCCTCTTGAAGACCTCCTCAAAGCTCTCCCTGACCCAGTGGGTTATCATCTGCCTGTTGGCCCAGGCGAAGTTCGCGGCAGCTTTCATCGCGCTGAAGTACCTCTGACCTTCTTCGCTCTGGAAGGGAACGCTCACCAGCTCACGGTCGGGCCAGGGGATTCCGTACTTCCTGTTGGCCTTCTCCATTATCCTGAGGTAGTCGCTCGCCACCTGGTGGCCGAGACCGCGCGAACCGGTGTGGACCATCACGACGACCTGCCCCTCGAAGAGGCCGTACGCTTTAGCTATCTCCTCGTCGTAGATTTTGTCAACGACCTGAACCTCAAGGAAGTGGTTTCCGGAGCCGAGGGAGCCGAGCTGAGGAGCACCCCTCTGCTTCGCCCTCTGGCTTACCGCACTTGGGTCTGCTCCGTCCATTCTTCCGCCTTCTTCAAGGTGCTCCAGGTCCTCCTTCCAGCCGTAGCCGTTGTCGACGGCCCACTTGGCACCGTCCGCTAAGACATCATCGAGCTGGGTCCAGTGGAGTCTAACCCTTCCCTTGCTTCCAAGTCCGCTCGGAACGTTCTTGAAGAGCGTGTCAACGAGCTCCTTGATGCGTGGTCTTACCTCCTTCTCGGTGAGGTTGGTTCTGATGAGCCTGACGCCACAGTTGATGTCGTATCCGACGCCTCCGGGGCTTATTACGCCCTCCTTCACGTCGAACGCCGCGACGCCTCCAATCGGGAAGCCGTAGCCCTGATGCCCATCGGGCATCACTATGGAGTACTTGTAGATGCCGGGTAGCATGGCAACGTTGGCGGCCTGCTCCAGCGTCCTGTCCTGCCGCATCTTCTCGATGAGCTGGTCGTCAGCGTAAACCCTGCCCGGAACGCGCATTCTCTTGTCGAACTTCGGAATCTCCCAGCGGATTTTGTCAATCCTCTTCAGCGGAACCATCCTCTCACCCCCTCCTTAGGTGGGCCTAAGATTTATTTTAAGCTTTCGAGGAACGGAAATGTTACTCAATCCTTAACCTCCTCTCCTTCGGGACGTAGTTGAGCAACCTCCCGTTCTTGGCCTTGGCCGAACCGAGGTAGTAGGAGCGCCATTTGAGGAGCACCCAGCCGTCCGGCGCGTCAACTTCCACGCTCTCCCCGGCCAAATAGCGCCTCGCCCGCTCGTCGTCCAGCTCGACGACGTTCTTCGTCGCCTTCGGTCCGACGAGGAAGGCACCCTCAATCGTCAGCCTTATCCCGTCGCTCTCTATCCTGCCGAAGTAGATTCCCCTCCTGCCGGTGTCGCTTATCTTCAACTGACAAGGCTTGTAGGCGTAGACCTTGCTGTGGTTGCCCCGGATTTCGTAGATTAGCTCTGGAGCATAACCGTAGTTCTCGATAAGGAGCCTTTTAACGAGCTCGGCATCGCCGGTTTTCCCAATCTCGTCCCTCGGGTTGCTCATTCCCCATCACCCGGCTTGACTATCTTCGCTATGAAGAAGGCCTCGGTGTCGTTGTCGTTCGGGTGTATGCGCAGGGCCTTTTTCAGCTCGTCCGAGTAGGTCTTCCCCTCCCACTCGAGGACGGGCTCGCTCGTCTTCACGGGCAGGTCTATCTTTTCAAGCCTCGCGTCGGTCTTCCTCAGGAGGTAGTCAACGACCTCCTCGTTCTCCAGCGGGTCTATGGTACAGGTCGAATATACCATGACCCCTCCGGGCTTCAGCGCCTTGTAACCGGCCAAGATAAGCCTCTTCTGAATGTTCATGTACTTGACGACGGCCTTCTCACGCCACTCCCTCAGGAAGCGCCAGCTCTTTCGTATCATTCCGACAGAGGAGCACGGTGCATCTAATAGAACCCTGTCGAAGGTATTCTCGAAGCGCGCGAATTTGGCCCCGTCCCTCGTCGTCACCCTCGCTATCAGAACCCCCATTCTGTTGAGGTTCGCTATCAGAACGTTGGCCCTGTCCCTGTTGGGGTCGTTGGCTATTATGCACCCCTCGTTCTCCATGTACTGGGCTATCTGGCCGGTCTTCGAGCCCGGCGCGGCGGCCATGTCGAGGACGAGCTCCCCCGGCCTCGGCTCGAGAACCACCGGCGGAATCATCGAGCTGGCTTCCTGGCCGAAGATTAAGCCCAAGCCGTGCTCCGGAACCTTCGCGAGGTTGTCAACGTTGATGAAGAACCCCTCCCTGACCCAGGGAATCGGCTCGAGCTCAAACTCCTCTTCGAGTCTCCCAACAACAACCTCCAGCGGTGCCTTGAGCGTGTTCACCCTGATGCTCTGCCTGAGGGGTTTAACTATGAACTCCCAGAACTCGTCCGAATCGTCGAGCTTTGAGTAGCGCTCGTAAAATGGGGGATTGGTTTCCTTAATAACGTCCCTCGCGCTCATCTGACCACCTCACAGGTCGGGAACGAACTGCGCCATCCAGCGCCCGTCCGGCAGTTTCTCAATCCTCATGTCGTGATAGGTTATCGCCTTAACTTCCTCTTTCGGCTCGTGCTTCTCGTAGTCGAGAACCTCTCCACAGGCCTTCGCTTTAAGGCGGTAGCCGTTCTCTGTCTTCTCTATCCTGACCCTGACGTCGCCGAAGACCAGTCCCTCCATGTCGTGGAGCACCAGGAGTTCCTCAAGGAAGCTGTACAGGAGGGCCTCCAGGTCCTCTTCCTCTACCTCAATCTCGCGACACTCCCTCGGCTCGACCTTCCTCACGTCCACCATCACGTCAAACAGGCCCAGCGCCACAGCCTCAAAGGCCTCCTCCAGCGTTGAGCCGTAACCGCGAACGCCTATGTCTGCCGTGTGCTCGTAGTGCTCCCAGGTCCTCATTCTCTCACCCCCACGAGAATTGAGTTCAGGCCCTCTTTAAGGGCTACCTCGTGAAGCCTCTTATCTGCGGTGTAAAAGGCATCGGCCTTTACATACTTCGCCGAAACTATTTGCAAGGCGTCTGCCTGATAAATGTGATACCTCTCAATCAGCTCCCACGCATCGGCGAGGAGCAGGGAATGGACGGGAACGACCTCAAGGACACCCAGTCTCGTGAACCGCTTTACCTCCGCAAGGAAGCCCCTCTTCAGGAAGTTGAACTCCTCCTCGGTGAGCTGGCCCCTCCTCAGCTTTTTGTCGAATATCCCAATTACCTCGCCTATGTTCCAGAAGCTGAAGGCCAGCTTCACCTCACCCCTGTAGGCGTCCCTGAAGGCTTTCTTCACGAGGTCACTTCCGTTTTCGTTCAGATACCTCTTCAAGATTGCGCTACTGTCCAAGTAAACGCTCCTCGTGCTCATCCCTCATCTCCCTCAGGAGCTTTTCACTGCTCTCGCCACCAACGTCGAGTGGCTCGAACCACAGGGGAACCTCGGAGTCGTCAACGTCCTTCAAAACCTCGTTTATGAGGTAGTTCATCAGAGCCTCCTCCAGCAGTCTGCTGACCTCGCTCCCCTCCCGAAGGGCCAGCTCCTTGAACTCCTTCCAGAGCTCCTCATCGACGTAAACGCTCGTCTTTACCCTGCCCATGCCACCACCTGTAGGTAACTACCGACGTCGGTATATAACCCTATCGAAACCGTTAATTAGACCGCCGTCGAAACGAAGGCAGGTGGTGGTATGAGGGAGGTAACGCCGAAGAAAATCCGCGAGATGAAGGGGAAGGAGAAAATCACGATGGTGACGGCATACGATTACCCCTCGGCGCTCCTGGCGGATAAGGCGGGAATTGACATCGTTTTCGTCGGCGATTCCCTCGGAATGGTCGTTTACGGCGATAACAATACGCTCAACGTGACTATGGAGCAGATGGTTTTCCATACGAGGGCCGTTGCAAGGGCCGTCAAGCGGGCGCTCGTTTTAGCTGACATGCCCTTCTCCAGCTACGAGGTCAGCGTCGAGGAGGGTGTTAAGAACGCCGTTCGGCTTATTCAGGCCGGAGCCGATGCGGTGAAGATTGAAGGCGGTGCCGACCACGAGAAGCTCGTCAGGAAGCTCGTAAGGATGGGAATTCCGGTTATGGGCCACACCGGACTAACCCCCCAGCGCTATCTAAGGCTCGGTGGCTACAGAATCACGGGCGAGACGGAGGAGGAAATCGAGGAAATCCTGCGCGATGCGAAAGCCCTTGAGCGGGCCGGAGCCTTTGCGGTCGTTCTGGAGTTCGTTTTGGCCGATGTTGCGAAGCTCGTAACTGAGGAGGTCTCGATTCCGACGATAGGAATTGGCGCAGGCCCATACGTTGACGGTCAGGTTCTGGTCTGGCACGACCTCCTTGGAATTTACGAAAGCTCGCCTCCCTTCGCCAAGCGCTACGCCGAGCTGGGTGGGATTATCTTGGAGGCCCTGAGTCAGTACAACCGGGAGGTCAAGGCTGGAGAATTTCCAAGTTCCGAGCACTACTGGGAGTATCAGGACAAGGAAGACTTTGAGAGGAAGGCGAAAAACGCCCTCAGAAGGCTCGACCTCTAAGTTCTTTCGGTGACTTTTTGGATTCCTTCCAATTTTGTGTGTTTCCAGCCCTTCTTTGTAACCACTCCGTGGTTTTGGATTGTTTAAACTTCAAGGTTTATAAGGGGTTATTGTGAAATATCCAATGGTGGCAGTGGAATGTTCAACGTGACGAGGGGTGCGAGGGGCAACAAGCGGCTCTTAGCGATGGTCTTCGCGTTCTCAGTGGTGGCAGTGGTGTTCATCGGCTTCGTAGTGGCTACTGGCTCGAGCGCCACCTACCACGTGACCCTGAGCCCCAACTCCCTTTATTACTTTTCCATTTCAGGTGGCTTCCTGACCCTTTCCCTGGACGTTTCCTCTTCTGAGCCCGTTACGGTTTGCATAACCGACTCTACAGGTCTTGCAAAGTTGGAGGCGGGTGGAAGGGCCCTGTGCTATCTCTATGCCCAGGACGTTATGAACATTAAGAGGGTTTGGAGAAGCCCCAAAGACGGTCAGTTCTACCTCGTGATACTATCTGACAAGCCCGCAGAAGCGACGGTTACCATAGAGCGCGGAATTCTTGTAAAATGATGGAGCCGGGACCGGGATTTGAACCCGGGACCTGGGGATTACGAGTCCCCCGCCCTGCCGAGCTAGGCTACCCCGGCACCGTTCTAAGGAACAGGCCCGGGATTTATAAGCTTTTCTCAGGGCTGGCCGAGGATGCTCCGGATTACCATCAGCCACTTCTGGGGGTCGAGGGCTATAAGGAGCATCAGCGTTGCTAGGACGAAGTTGAACATGGTAAGGGCGCCGAGGGACTTAAGCTCAAGACGGTAGAGGCTCTGGGGAATCCTTACCGCCCATCCGTCCGTTACGCGGGAAACTGCCCACGCAAGAAGGAAACCCGTGAGGACATCGTATATCCAATGGTGGCCGAGGAAGACTGTCGCAAAGGGAATTAAAGTGTTTATCCCTATCAGCACTTTTCCTCCAAGGCGCTTTCTGTACTTCCAGATTGTTATGATGTTTATGGCGGCGAAGGTGTTGTGCAGTGAAGGCAATACGAACTCCTGTCTCGTGAGGAGGGTGTTCTCCATCGAGTAACCTGGAATGTGGTAAACGTAGTGAGGGGCGTGAATGTGGACGAGAAGGTAAATCGTTCCGGCGCCTGCGTATGCCATCAGGTACCTTGCGAGGAGCTCGTCTGACGTCTGCAGGTCGCGCAGATAGAGAAGAACGTAAAGCACCATAAACCCTATTGACCCTGCGAATCCAAAGTAGTACACCCACCGAAGTGTCGTGTAAAGGGGGACGAGTGAGCGGGTATAGTCAAGAAGCCCGAGAACTAGGGATTTGGAGGTTAGGGGGAGCTTTAAAAAGTCACGGGTGATGTCAACGCTCCACCTGCCGATGTACCCGTATAAAACGCCAAACGCTATCCATCCGAAGTAGCTGAGGATGAAGGCGTTGAGCCTGACGAGGACTTCTTTGTCGCGAAGCCTCGAGAGGAGTGGGTTCATTTCTTATCCCCCGGAGTTATGCTTTAACTCGTTGGTTATGTATCGGAGCAATTTGGAGCCAATCCTTTAAAAACTTTGCACTTAACCCCGGAAGGGTGGTACTGTGGAAATACCCGGCTACGGAAAGCTTGAGTTTGGGGCGGTTCTCTTCGACCTGAACGGAACGCTCGGTGTTGAGGGAAAGGTTCCAGAAGACGTTAAGGAGCTCCTCGCAAAGCTCGCCGACCGCTACACCGTGGTCGTTCTCAGCGCGGACACCTTTGGGACCTTAGAGGAGGAATTCAGAGGGTTGCCCGTTAGAATCGAGAGGGTCTCAAGCGGTGCCGAAAAGGCCGAGATTGCCGAAGGCTACGCACCTTACGTCGCGGTGGGTAACGGGAACAACGACGTTGCCATGCTTGAGAAGGCGGAACTGGCCTTCTGCGTGATTGGGCGGGAAGGGGGGAGCGTTGATGCGCTCCTCGCGAGCGATGTAGTCGTCACGGACGTTAGGGATGTGATAGAGATGCTCCTCAACGAGAAGAAGCTAATAGCGACTCTGAGGAGGTAGCATGAAGACCCTAAAAGGACCAGGCACGGCCCGACTCGTTGTGAAGAAGTCCGTCTTCATAGGCTACGCCTCGCCCGCTAAAAACGAGGAGGAAGCCAAGGCCTTCATCACAAAAATCAAGGCCCATCACAGCGACGCTAACCACAACGTCTCGGCCTACGTTATAAACGACGGGCGGAACTTCGCGGTTCGCTACGATGACGACGGCGAGCCGAAGGGGAGCGCCGGAAAGTCCGTCCTGAAGGTGATTCAGAACAAAGGCCTGAGCAACGTGGTCGTCGTGGTCACGCGCTACTTCGGCGGGATAAAGCTCGGCTACGGTGGTCTGGTAAAGGCCTACAGCGAGGCCGCGAGTCTCGCTATTGAGAACGCGGGAATCGTTGAGGTTTACGAAACGGAGCGCTTTCAGGTTACCTTCCCCTACAGCCTGTTCCACACGGTCAGAGAAACCATAGAGAAGGCCGGCGCGAGGGTCGTGGGCGAGGACTACTCCAATAACGTTACCTTCACCGTTGAGGTAAGGAAGGGCGAGGCCGAGGGACTGATGGAGCTTTTGCGGGAAAGGACGAGGGGTAGGGTGAGGTTAGGGGCACTCTCATGAGTTCGTTTGAGGGGAACCTTTAAATTTACACGGCATGTAATTTACACGGGGTGTAAATTTCATGGTATGTAAAAATTTCTTCAGGACGAGGCCGGTTATGGAGGAGGAATGTCTCTGGGGAAAGGGCCATAGAAAAGCCGTTGAGGACATCCTTGGCGCAGTGTTACGGGGGAACACCGCGGTTCTCCTCGGCCCGAGGAGGGTCGGGAAAACAAGTGTGGTTAGTGTAATGGCAGAAAAACTGAGGCGAAAGAGGGGTTACCATTACGTTTATTTCAACTTTTCTCGCTTCATAGGCTCTCGGGCGATATCAATAGCCGACATAGAACCCAAGAGGACGTCCCTCAAGATGATAACGACGAGCAAAAGCTACAAAATATCATTTCGGGGGGTGAGCGTTGAGGTAAGAAAGACCAGCATTGAGGAGTTCAGCAGGGACTTTTCAACGCTGGTCCGGGTTTTGTCCCAGAATGCCGAGTTGGGTGTTTTGATATTCGACGAAGCCCAGGTTCTGGCCAGGCTGAAGAATCTTGACTTCAGGGGGCTACTGCAGGAGATAACAGACAGTTATCCAAACATCTCTCTCGTTTTCACGGGCTCAATGCCGGGTATGCTGGTCGAGTATCTAAACCCGGGCGCCGAAAAGCCAAACTTCATGCGCTCGGCGGAAATCTTCACCCTTCCACGGTGGAGCATCGAGGAGGGTAGGGGATATCTCCTCGAAGGCTTCAGAAGCTACGGAATAAAGGTAACGAACGAGCTGGAGCTCTCAAGAGCCGTTGAAGAGCTGGGGGGAGTTCCCGGGTTTATCTCTCACTACGGCATTACGGCGGTTAACCTCATGAGAACAGGAAAAAGCCCAGAAGAAGCCCTCCCAGTGGCCCTTGAGGAAAGCAGGAGGTATGCGCTTGAGGAGTGGAGAAAGGACATAGAGGCTTTTCTGAACGTCTACAACAGTAGGGTTTATATCGGCGTTCTCAGGGTTCTGGCCGAGGCATATCCGAGCGCCCTCCGTGGGGCGGAAATCTACAGGAGGCTTAAAATTCTGGGTTTAGCACCTACAAGGGTTCAGCACATCTATAAGTACCTTGAAACCCTTGAAAAAGCCGGTTTTATTCGCTCGTCTGAAAGGAAGTACTGGATTGAAGACCCCCTCCTTAGGGAGGCCGTCAAGAAATTCAACCTCGACCGGGTCGCTCCTGCCCTTTAGGAATTTTCCCGGAGAAATAAAGGGAAACATCAGCAGAGCCTCTCGGCCTCCGCGTGGAGTGAGATTAGAGCCTGCATATGCATCCTCAATGCTCTATCCCGCAACCCTTTAAAATCCTCGCCCTCAGCTTAGCCCGGTGGTGAAGATGAGAATCGCGGTCATCGACTACGACAAGTGCAACCCTGACAAGTGCGGTCACTTCCTCTGCGAGCGAGTCTGCCCGGTCAACCGAATGGGCGGTGAGGCGATAATCATAGACGAAGAAAACTACAGGCCGGTCATACAGGAGGCCAGCTGTACCGGCTGTGGAATCTGCGTTCACAAGTGCCCCTTCAACGCGATAACGATAGTCAACCTGCCGGAGCAACTTGACGAGGACTGCGTCCACCGCTACGGAATCAACGGCTTCGTCCTCTACCGCCTCCCGGTTGTCAAAGAGGGCATGGTCGTTGGAATCCTCGGTCCCAACGGAACCGGTAAGACGACGGCCGTCAAAATCCTTTCCGGCCAGCTCCTGCCGAACCTCTGCGGCGACAACGACTCCTGGGATAACGTGATTAAGGCCTTCCGAGGAAACGAGCTCCAGACGTACTTTGAGAGGCTGAAGAACGGGGAGATTCGACCCGTCGTGAAGCCCCAGTACGTTGACCTGATTCCCAAGGCCGTTAAGGGAAAGGTCCGCGACCTGCTCAGGAAGGCCGACGAGAGCGGAAGGTTCGACGAGGTTGTTAAGGAGCTTGAGCTCGAAAACGTTCTCGATAGAGACATAAGGCATCTCTCGGGCGGTGAGCTTCAGCGCGTTGCCATAGCCGCGGCCCTCCTGAGAAACGCGGAGTTCTACTTCTTCGATGAGCCGTCGAGCTACCTCGACATAAGGCAGAGGCTCAGGATTGCGAAAATCATAAGGAAGCTCGCCGAGTCGGGCAAGAACGTTCTGGCGGTCGAGCACGACCTCGCTATCCTCGACTACATGAGCGACATAATTCACGTCGTTTACGGTAAGCCCGGTGCCTACGGTATCTTTTCACAGCCCAAGTCAACGAGAAACGGCATAAACGAGTTCCTCAGAGGCTATTTGAGGGACGAGAACGTCAGGTTCAGGCCCTACGAGATAAACTTCAGCAAGAAGAGCGAGCGCAAGAGCCAGGAGGGAGAAATCCTCGTCGAGTATCCGAGTCTCGTTAAGGACTACGGCTCCTTCAGGCTTGAGGCTGAGGGTGGCGAGCTCTACATCGGCGAGGTCGTCGGAATCGTCGGCCCGAACGGAATCGGTAAGACAACCTTCGTGAAGATGCTCGCGGGAGTCGAGAAGCCGACGGAGGGCGAGATAGACTGGTCCCTCACCGTCTCGTACAAGCCCCAGTACATAAAAACCGACTACGACGGAACGGTTTACGAGCTCCTCAGCAAGATTGACGCGAGCAAGCTCATGAGCAGTTTCTACAAGAGCGAGCTCCTCAACCCGCTCGGAATTCCAGAGCTCTACGACAAGAACGTCAACGACCTCTCCGGCGGTGAGCTCCAGCGCGTTGCCATCGTGGCCTGCCTGCTCCGCGATGCCGACCTGTACCTCCTCGACGAGCCCTCAGCGCATCTCGACGTCGAGCAGAGGCTGGCGGTTTCGAAGGCAATCCGCTCGCTCATGGCCAAGAACGAGAAGACCGCGCTTATAGTCGAGCACGACGTCATGATGGTTGACTACCTGAGCGACAGGCTGATAGTCTTTGAGGGCCAGCCCGGCAAGTTCGGAAGGGCGAGCAAGCCGATGGGTATGCGCGAGGGGATGAACCGCTTCCTGGCATCGGTGGGCATAACCTTCAGGCGCGACCCCGACACAGGAAGGCCGAGGGCCAACAAGGAGGGCTCCGTAAAGGACAGGGAGCAGAAGGAGAGGGGCGAGTACTACTACACCTAAAGGCTTTTCTTTTCCTCCTCCAACTTTCCTTGGTGGTTGTATGAAGCCCGGAAAACTCCCGCCGGAACTCCTTGAGAAGCTCGTTCTCTCAAGGCTTCCATCTAAGGGTAAAGGTGTCATCGTCGGCCCGGGAACGGGGATAGACGGGACAGCCTTAAACGTCGAGGGAACTCTCGTTGCATCCAGCGACCCGATAACCGGGGCAACGAAGAGAATCGGCTTTTATGCAGTCCACGTTAACGCGAACGACGTGGCGGTTATGGGCGCGGAGCCGAGGTGGTTTCTAACGACGGTGCTCCTTCCAGAGAACGCGAACGAGGGACTTTTAAGCGAGATAATCGACGAAATCTCGCGCGAGGCCGAAAAGCTCGGTGTTGCGGTCGTCGGCGGGCACACGGAGGTAACCCTGGGCCTCGACAGGCCCATAGTGGTTGGAACAATGCTTGGCGAGGCCGAGAGGCTCGTCAGGCCCGATGGGGCGAGGCCGGGGGATGCAATAATCATGACGAAGTGGGCCGGAATCGAGGGAACCGCCATAATCGCGGAGGAGCTCAGGGAAAGGCTCGCCCCCATACTCGGGGAGGAGTTCCTTGAGCGGGCATCGTCTCTCATCGAGTACCTGAGCGTTCTTCCCGAGGCGAGGATTCTCAGGAAGGTCGCCAATGCGATGCACGACCCGACCGAGGGCGGAGTGCTCAACGGCCTCCACGAGATGGCCGATGCCTCGGGTCTTGGCTTCAGGGTTTACGCCGAGAGGATTCCAATCCGCGAGGAGACGAAAACCCTCTGCAACTACCTCCACCTGAACCCGCTCGGCCTGATAAGCTCTGGCGTCCTCCTCACCTCGGTTCCGAGGGATTATGCTAAAAAGACCGTCGAGGAGCTTTTGAGCCACGGCATAACCGCGAGCATCATAGGGGAGTTTTTAGCCGAGGAGAAGCGCGTCATAGTCGAGGAGAACGAAGAGAGGCCCGCGTGGAGACCCGAGAGCGACGAGCTGTGGAAGGTCGTTTAGACTTCCACCCCAATCTTTATTCCCTCGTCCTTCTCTATCTCGCGGAGGAGGAGAACGACCTTCTCGGGCGGAAGTTCCATCCCGGCGAGCAGTTTCTTGGCCTTCCTAACCTCTTCCCGCTTTTCCCCGCTTGACCTTCCCTCAAGGTAGTCGAGAACCGCCAGGAGGGCTCCTTTAAGGCTCCTGTCGCCGAGGGGCAGGGGCCTCCAGCCGTTTTCGTGAACGTAGACTGCCTTCGGAACCTCAACGCCCGACAGCTTGTCCACGGGCACTATAGAGGGTTTGCCCCTCGCGCGGAGGTAGTTCAGCAGGGTTTCTTCGTCGAACCCCTCGTTGAGCAGGCTCTTGTAAGCTATTTCAAAGGCGTTGAGAAGCGTGGCAAGGCGCTCCAATTTCCCTATCCTGTCCTTGGAGAGCAGGGAGAGCTTTACGAGCACCCGCTCAAGGGGTTCCTCCTCCAAATCCACCGTGAAGAGAATCCTGTCCCTGAGCGAGGTTCCCTCTGCAAATGCCTTGGCAACCACCCACTTGGCGCCGTTGGTGAGGATTCCGTAGCGGACGCCCCTGCTGAAGCAGTAGCGGGCGAGCTGGCGAAGCGGTTCGTCGCGCTTTATTACGTTCACCGAAAGGTTCTTCGCCTCAAGGAAAGCCACAATCTCGCCGTTGAGGAGGAGCGCGTAGTCGGCCCTCCCGTCCTCGGTCCTCTCCTCGGGCCTGACCTCCTCTGGGTTGTTCCAGTCCCAGCCGAGGGCCGTCATTATCTCGCCTATCAGGTGTTGCTTTACCGCTTCCTCGTTCCTCTCGTAGAGCTTCCTGTGGAGGCCAATCCGAGACATAACGTTGAGAATCGCGCGCTCCATCCCCTCACCTTTTCCCCGTTGGTAAGGCCACCTAAAAGCTTTTGGGGTTTGGGGACGTAGATGATTGAGGTGGACACCGTGTGCAGGATACTCTTTGCCATGGGGCCGGGGGAGGGGATTGAGCCCCTCGCCAGGGCGTTCATGAAGTCCGCCGAGAACGACCCCTACCGCGCGAGAAGGAGCGGAAAGAGCCAGCACCGCGACGGCTGGGGCTACGTCCTCCTGAGTGATGGAAGCGTTCATCACTACCGCTCGGCGAGGGCAGTCTTTGAGGATGGGAAGGGGTTCTCAGGGCTCGTTGGGCTCCTTCGGGAAAGCGATAACGCAGTTCTCCTCACCCACGCGAGAGCGTCTTCCCAGGGCTCGCTCGGGCTCTTCAACGTCCAGCCCTTTGCCTTCTCCACGAGGCGCGGTTTTTCCTTCTGGTTCCTCCACAACGGCGACCTCGACAAGGAAAAGATTATCGAGCTGGCGGAGTTCGAGGGAGAGGACCTGAGGGACACCTCGGACAGCTACGCCTTTTCAGCCTACCTGTGCAGGGCCCTTCAGAGGCCTGAAAAGGAAGAACTCCTGAAGCACTACTCACTCGGGGCTTCGCTGGCGAAGACAACCTTCAACACGGCCACGCTCTTCCTCCTTCCCGACGGGGGCTGGAGGGCCTTCGTGACGGCATACATGACCGACGATTACTGGAAGAACGACCTTCACCGGGACTACGCGAGGCTGATTGAGCTCGACGGCGACGTTTTTGCGGTTGCGAGCTCGACCCTTGAGCTCCACCACAAAGCGGATTGGAAGAACATTCCAAATGGCACCGCGCTTCTAATAACGCCCGGTGGAATCGAACGCCTTCCCCTGGGGTGATGGTATGGACGAGAACGCCCCGATTAGGGTTTACATGACGCGGAAACTCATTGGCGTTTCGCCGGAAGATACGGTAAAGCGGGCCTGTGAGGTCATGATGGAGTTCGACATAGGCTCGCTCGTCGTTGTGGAGAACAATGAGGTCGTGGGCTTCTTCACGAAAACCGACGTCATACGGCGCGTTGTGATTCCGGGGAAGCCCAACACGACACCGGTTCGGGAGATAATGACGCGGGAGCTCGTTACGGTAGACGCCAACACCCCGCTTCGCGAGGTTCTCGACATAATGGCCAAGAAGGGCATAAAGCACATGCTCGTGAGCGAGAACCGGAAAATCGTCGGGATATTCAGCCTCAGCGATTTGCTGAGTGCGAGCAGGAGAAAGCTTGAAACCGCCATAGCGGCGGAGTGATGTGCCATGATAAGGATTGCCCACATAAGCGACACCCACATAACCGGTGAGAGTGCCTACAAGGGCTACGCCTATGACCTGATAGCCAACGAGGTGAACAGGCTGAACTTTGACTTCGTCGTCCACACAGGAGACGTCACCAACAACGGCCTGCGTGAGGAGTACGAGAGGGCCGAGTACGAGCTCAAGAAGATTCAGAAGCCCCTCGTCGTCGTTCCGGGCAACCACGACGTCAGGAACGTCGGCTACGACCTCTTCGAAGAATTCATCGGCCCGCTCAACGGCGTCTACGAGTTCAGGGACGGCGTCCTAATCTGGGTGGACTCGACGATTCCGGATTTAAGCGACGGCAGAATCGGGAAGCACAAGTTCCGCTGGCTGAAAAAGAAGCTTGAGGAGTACTCCGACAGGAGAATCAAGATAGTGGCCGCGCACCACCACCTCGTCCCGCTCCCGAACACCGGACGCGAGAGAAACGTCCTCTTCAACGCTGGTGACGTTCTCGATTTGCTTCTCAGGAACGATGTCACGCTCTACCTCTGCGGTCACAAGCACGTTCCCAACGTTTACCGCGTCGAGGACTTGGTTGTTGACAACGCCGGCTGCACCTCCTGCCGGAAGACGAGGCGTGGTGACGTGAACAGCTACAACATCGTTACGATACACGACGACGGCAAAGTGGAAGTCACGATACGGCGCGTCACGGGCGAGGAGGTTAAAGCTCAGCACAGGCCGGTTAAGCCAAAGCTCTTCGTCCCCAGGGGGAGAAGGCTCCTAAGGATAGTCCAGCTCAGCGAGAGCAAGGTCTCGGACAGGGTTTACTTCAGGAGGAAGGTGCTCGAGAACGTGGTGAACCTGATAAATGAGAAGCTGAAGCCCGACATCGTCGTCCACAACGGAGACGTCGTTGACATGGGCATTGAGCGGAACTTTGAGAGGGCCAGGGAGCTCTGGGATAGGATTGAGAGGCCAAAGCTCGTCGTCCCCGGCCACAGCGACATGACCTACCTCGGCTACGAGCTCTTTTCAGAGTACTTCGGCGAACCGGAGACGCTCTCCTTCGACGGATTCACATTTATCCCCGTCTCAACGCCGCAGTACGAGACAGAGATAGGCGTCGTGGGGAGGTTCGGCCAGAGAAAGCTGGCGGAGGAGCTGGACAACGCCGAGAACTTTCGGGTCGTTTTCATGCACCACAACGTCGTTCCGATACCAAGGAGCAGGGAGCGCGGGTTCCTTGAGGACGCGGGCGACGTGCTGAAGCTCCTGACCGGGAAGGGAGCTGAGCTCGTCCTGACCGGGCACGGGGGCAACGCCTTTGCAGTTCGCGTAGAAAACACAATCGTCATAAACGCCGGCTCGGTCAGCTGGGAGCTCCACAGGAACCCCTTTGGAAACAGCTTCAACGTTATAGACGTCTACCCGTGCATGGTGATAGCCTTCGAGGTTCAGGCGACGTGGGGGAGCCGGAGGCTCCTCGGGGTGTGGAAGCTCAAAGGCTCTCGCGGAGGCGCTCCATGAGGTCCTCCATTATTTCGTTCACGGTTTTTTCGAGCTCGACGTTCTCTATGACCCTTACCCCGTGCTCCTTGGCCCTTCTGACTATGTACTCCTGAAGCCAGAGAATCTCGTCGAGGTGCTCGAGGTAGTACTCGGCCGGCCTCTTGCTGTAGCGCGAGCGCTCGTAGAAGTGGGCCTCCAGAGCCTTCCTGTCGCTCACCGTCAGGATGTACATGAAGGCGTTTCCGTTGGCCTCTATGAACCCCGGGACGAGGTGAATGCCCTCGATTATAGCGTTGAAGCCCTCGCGCTGAACCCTGTCGAGGACGGCCTTAACGCCCACAGAAACGTGCCTAACCTGATTTTCGAACCCCTCTATGAGGCTGTTGGCCTTCAGCTCGCGCCATGCCAAAAACGATGAGGCGTGCAAATCGGGCAGAAGCTCCCTCGCGATTATCTTCCTCATGACCTCGCGAACGGTGTCGGTGCCGATTATCGTCCTTATCGAGAGCCTGAAGGCCAATTCCGTCGCTATCGTGGACTTTCCGACGCCGGTAACGCCCCCGAGGAGGACGACGAGCGGAACCTTTTTCCTCCTGAATTCGCGCCAGAAGAGGTAGCGCTCTGCTTCCTTCTTGAGCCCGTGCTCGATGAGCTTCCGGTAGGTGAGCTCCCTTATCTCGTCAGTGCTCACAACGCGCTTCCTCTTCTCCACGAGCTCCCTCTGAACCTCACTCGCGATTATGTAGGCTATACCCACATCCACCCCGGCCAGGGTTATAGAGCGCGTGAGGATTCCGCGCGAAAACGGCAGTTGAACCCTTCTCTCGGGGTCCGTGACGATTATCATCTCCCCATCACCTTCCTGGCGAGCTCCAGAACTGCCTTCCTCAGGTCCTTGCCGTCCACGTTGACCGGCTCGTTGGCGAGGTAGATTACCTTGATGCCCCTCTCAAGGGCCCACCTCGTCACGACGTCAACCGCCGCGGCTTTCAGCTCAACGAGGACTGCATCAACTCCCGCTTTTCTTCCGAGTTCCGCGAGGTCACCCTCAAGTGGGGGCCTCTTCGAGAGGTTTCCACTGGCGAAGACAACCTCGGCACCGAGGCTCTCGATATCCCCAACGGCCCTCTCAATCGCCTTCCACGATGTTGTGAAGAGCGCAACCCTCTTCCCCGAGACCTCGCCGAGCGGTTTCGGTGTGAACCTGACCAAGTGGACGTCAGCGTTGGGATTAACCCTTCTCACGAAGTTCCGGAACTCCTCGGCCTTCCGGGGCTCAACGTCCGCCATGGTGATTACTGCTATATCCGCCAGACCAATCCTGAAGGGCCCGAAGAAGCCCTCAACGGTTTCCCTCGGCTGGAGGGCGCTGAGGACGGTGATGTAGCCGTCCGCCAAAACCGGCGGAATCGTTGCCCCGCTTCCCTCGGCTATGATGATATCGTGTGGAAGTCCCTCGGCGAGCTTTATTCCCTCGTGGACGACGTGGAAGAACGGAAAGCCCGCCATTCCTCCCCCACAGCGCCGGCATCCGATGGTCGTCACTCCAGCGACGAGTGCATCCTCGTAGTGGTCCGAAGCGGCGTGCTTGCCCATCTCCGCGAGTTTTAGAAGGTTCTCGGGCGTCAGCTCTTCCCTCTCGCCGTCTATGAGCTCCGGCCTCTCCGGCCCGCCCCTGCCCATCGTGACAACCACGGGACGGTACCTCTCCTTCAGAACCCTCGCGACGAAGCCCCCTATTGCCGTCTTTCCGACGCGCTTTCCGAGGCCGAGGACGCTTATGGTCGGCTTCTTTGGCCTTATGAGTTCCCCGGGCCTGAACTCGAAGTCGGCTCCCCTGTAGGTAACTCCATTGCGCAGGCAGATGGACGCTATCCGAAACCTCGCGCTGTAATCGACGACGGGCTCGTCGCTCAGGTCAACGACCTCGTCAACCTCGTTCTCTAAAAGCGCCAGTTCAAGGGCTTTCATCGGGTCATCGTCAACGTAAAGCCTTACCCCAAGCTCTTCCGCGAGCTTCTCGGGCGGACCTATCTTCTCACTACCCCCGAGGAAGACCGCACAGCACACGTCGCCGAGTTTTTCAATCGCCCACCTCGTCACGGGCGGGTAGTGCTCGCCGTCGATTAGGGCGAGCCTCCTCATCTCTTCACCCCACATCCGATTACCTCGGGTTAATTTAACCTTTTCCGTTTTTCCAGGCACTCTCGGAGGAGAAAAGTTATAAAGGGGAACGATGAACTAAGGACGGCCTCAAAGGCCAGATAAGGAGGTGTGTAAAATGGCTGAGATGCTTGTTAAGTCCAAGGTTAAGGAGCTCGTTAAGAACCTCGACCCCGAGATGAGGGTCAGCCCGGAGTTCTACGACGCCCTTGAGGAGGAGCTCAAGGCCCTCGTCGAGAAGGCCGTCAAGAGGGCCAAGGCCGAGGGAAGGAAGACCCTTTACGCCAGGCACGTTTGATACCTTTCCTTTCCTTCCATTCCTTCCAAAGCCTTTTATTGATTGGTCCCTAACTTCTTCGGTGGTAGTATGGCGTTGAGAAAACTCGGCGATTCTGCTTACCTTTATCCCGGAAGTCCGTCAACTCTCATTCGGGTCGTCGATGAAGGGGCTGTTCTCGTTGACCCTGGCCACGGAAGCGGGAGACACAAGGACATCAGGCGAGAATTGCGGAAGCTCGGCCTTCCCCTCAAAGCCCAGCTCGTGACGCACGGCCATGCAGACCACGTGGCCGTTTCTTCGAAGCTCGACGCTCCCCTTTTCGTTCACCGATTCGAGTTTTCCATAGCTGAGAGCCCCCTCAACAGGGAAATCCTGACCTTCGGTTCGAGGGTACCGAGGGGTTTTCTGGCGTACTCTGCCGGTGAAGTGAAAGTTCACGCGGTCTTCGAGTGGGGTGATGAGTTTTTCGGACTGAAGGCCTTAAAGCTGAACGGCCACTCCCCGGGAATGACCGGGTTCCTCGATGAGGAAAACGGCCTGCTCTACGCGGGAGACTCCTTCTTCGGCGAAAGGCTCATCGGTGCGGTCGGCGTTCCATACCTCGTGGATTGGGCCCTTTTCAGGGAGTCCCTCACAACGCTCAGGGGCCTCGCCGAGAAAGGCTACATGCTCATTCCCTCGCACGGAAGGCCCGTGAAGGGCGACGAAGCCGTTGAAACGCTCGAATTCAACCTCAATCGCCTGGAAGAAGTTGAAAAGCTCGCCATTGAGTTCCTTCGGAAGCCGATGACCGTTGAAGAGCTCGCGCTCGGGATAATGGGCAACTACCGCGTCGAGATTACCCCGCAAAAGCTCGCCCTGGACCTCGTGCCCCTCCGGGCCCTTGTAGCTGAACTCTACAACCGCGGGCTCATTGAGGCGGTGGTTGATAACGGGCTCAGGTGGGTTGTGAAAAAGGAGTAGCTTTGCGGTTACCAACCCCAAAGATTGGCCAGAACTTTGTGATTACCAACCACAAAACTCACTCGTCCCCGGGATAGCAGAGGTAGCGGTAGGGACAGAACTTACAGGCATAGCTCCTCCAGCCCTCGGGGGGTTTCCCTTTCTCGTAGGCCTTTTTGACCGAATAGAAGTGCCTTAGCGTTTCCTTGAAGAGCTTGCCGTCGTAGGGAATCTCAAAGGCCCTGAAGTTCGGGCCCTTTATCACCGGAAAGTTCGACATATCGAGCTTGCCGATTATCTTCGTCGGCTCGTCGTGGAGTTTGATATAATATAGGTATCCGTATTCCGCCTCGGCCCACCGCAGGTAGACGTTGAGCTGAGCCAAATGGTAGTCGTAAGGAACCTTCGGGAGGCTCGTCTTCCCCTTAATCTCGATGGGGAACTCGCGAAACGCATCTATTCTCCCGTGAATCTCGAAACCGAGCTTCCTTGAGCGCAGGACGAGATGTCTCTCAAGCTCGAAGCCGAAGCGTTTGCTAAGAATCTGCCCGAGAACCTCGTGGGTTTTAACGCCCTGATTAAGCCTAACCTTGACGTTCTCGGGCCACCTCGGAGGGTAGCCCTTCAGGCGGAAGTATATCCTCCTCGGACAGGTTAAAGCCTCGCTCGCGTAGAACTCTATCAGCCCGTCGTTTTCAGCGCTTCCGTTGTTTCCCACTTCTCTTCCCTCCGGTGGGCGGTTCATCGGCCCGCGAACCTCCCCGCCCCTGCGTCAGCTAATACCGACGTCATCACAGTTCAGACTGGGCAAGGGTCGTCATCCGCGAAGGAAGGTAGAAGGGAAGAATTTAAAGCTTCCGTTGGTTAGAGAACCATGCGCCTCTTCCTCTTAATCGAATAGCTGAGCCCGTAGGCCGGCCAGATGCTCGGGGGCTGCTCGTAGTGGTGAAGGTTCCTCAAAATCTTCTCGGCCGACCTCTTGTCCCGGGCCTTAACCCTCAGGACGCCTCTGTCGAGCTCGACAACCCCATCAGCGAGGCGAACCGTCAGCTTCGAGCCGTCCACCTCGGGCCTGGCGCGCATGAGAAGCCTGCGGTAGTCTTCATACGCCTCTTCGCTCAGCCTCTGCTCAAGAAGTGCCTCCTCCTTACGGCCAAACAGCCTCGAAAACAGCCCACTATTCGGGGGCTCGTCCTCCATATCGTTCATCGACCTCCGATGGTTCTCACCCTAAATCCGTCCTTTAAGTTTTTAAGGCTTTCCTATCGCTTTTTGACGAAGGGACCAAGATGAGAGCGAAGCGAACCCAGGTCATAAAACCCCGCATACGGGAGATACTCTCGAAGGAGCTTCCGGCCGGGCTGGTTAATTTGCTCCCCAAGCACTGGGTCCAGATTGGCGACGTCCTTATTCTGCCCCTCCGGCCGGAGCTTGAGCCCTACAAACACAGGATAGCCGAGGTTTACGCGGAAGTTCTGGGCGTGAAAACCGTCCTCAGGAAGGGCCACATACACGGCGAAACCCGGAAGCCGGACTACGAGGTTCTCTACGGCGGGGACACCGTTACCGTTCACGTTGAGAACGGCGTCAAATACAAGCTCGACGTTGCCAAAATCATGTTCTCGCCGGCCAACGTCAAGGAGCGCGTCAGAATGGCGGAAGTAGCGAGACCGGGCGAGCTGGTCGTTGACATGTTCGCGGGAATAGGCCATCTGAGCCTCCCGATGGCCGTCCACAAGGGGGCGAGGGTTATAGCGATTGAGAAGGACCCCTACACCTTCCGCTTCCTGGTCGAGAGCATCTGGCTCAACAACGTCCAGGACTTAATGACGCCCTACAACATCGATAACCGCGATTTTCCCGCTGAAAACATAGCCGATAGGGTTCTGATGGGCTACGTTGTAAAAACTGCCGAATTCATACCGAAAGCTCTGAGCATAGCGAAGGACGAGGCGATTGTTCATTACCACAACACCGTGCCTGAGAGGTTAATGCCAGAAGAGCCCTTCGCGACCTTCAGGAGGATAGCAAGGGAACACGGCTACGAGGCCGAGAAGCTCAACGAGCTAATTATCAAGCGCTATGCCCCCGGCGTCTGGCACGTTGTCGTTGACGTTAGGGTGTTCAAGCGGTGAATAATCCCCATTAGTATAACCGTGGTTATACTACTCCTCTCCTTTCTTTTCTTCCTGCGTCCCCCATAACGGCTCCCAATCCTCACACACGAAGTTCATGTGAACGGTCTTCATGTGCTTCCGGCACATCCCGTAGGTCAGGAAGTAGGAATCAATCGGCCCGAACCAGCGACAGTTCTTGCAGGCCTTGAGCTTCTCGTCCATTTCCCCCACCGGAGGAGAATAAGAGGGGGAGGGATAAAAACCTTCAGATTCCCGCTCCGATGTCGTCCGCGATGTCCGGCAGGTCGAGGGCCATGAGCTTGGCCTTGGTCGGGATTCCGTCCCTGCTCCATCCGCGAGCCTGGTAGTACTCGTCGAGCATCCTATCGAGCTCCCAGGGCGGGACGTGGAGGCCCTTGCTCGGTCCCTCCGGAATCGGCTCCCACATAATCCTGTAAGGCAGGGTGTCGTCCTTCCTGGTGAAGCCCTCGCGGACGTTGAAGGCGCGAGCGATGTTCATTATCCTCTCGCCGATGACCATCAGCTCGGCCTCTCCGATGTTCATGCCGGTGACGGCCTCAACGAGCTCCGGGAAGCCCTCAAGGAAGTACATGTGCCTTGAGAACTTACAGACGCCGGTGGCGTCGTAGATTGCCATGAGGTTCTCGTGGAAGGCAATCTCAAAGCCCTTGTTCTCGCCCTTGGTCCTGTCAACACCCTCGAACTTCCACCACTTGCCGACGAGCTCGGTTCCGTAGGCACCGCTGGTGAGGTGGTCGGCGCCGCGGACGTTGACCGCGAAGGCAAGTGCCATTCCCTTTATACCACGGACGTCGTAGGCAGGTGGCTCCATGCCCTTGACGTGGAGCGCGAACTTCTCGCTTCCCCTGCCGAGCCTCTCGCTGGCCCTCTTGACACCGTCGGCGAGAAGCTTTCCGAGGTTGCCCTCGCGGTAGGCCATCTTCTTGAGCGCCTCAACCGCCGCCTCGCCGTTGCCGAAGGTCAGCTCAAGGCCGTCCGCCTCTTCCTTGGTGAGGAGGCCCCTCTCGTAGGCCTCCATGGCCCAGGCGATTGTTACACCGGCTGAGATGGTGTCGAGTCCAAGCTCGTCGGCGAGGTAGTTGAGGTAGGCAACGGTCTCGAAGTCGTCGAGCTCAAGGGCTCCGCCGAAGGAGTAGAGGGTCTCGTACTCCGGACCGTCGGTCATAAAGGTGCCCCACTTCTCGCTCTCGACCTTAACGTACTGGCTGCACGGCTTGTTACAGAGCGGGCACGGCCTCCTGCCGGCGCGGTACTTGGGTGCCCAGTAGTAGGGGTCGATGTAGATGTGCTCCCTGCCCTCCTCCTTGGCCTTCTCGTATGCCTTCTTGAAGAAGCCCATCTGCCAGTTCCTGGTCGGGAAGGTTCCCCTCTCCCTGTTCATCCAGTCGAGGAACTCACCGCTTCCGTAATCCATGTCGGCCTTGGTCGCTGGGTGGTCCTTGAATATCATTGCCCACTTCTTTATGAGCTCGCGGAGCTTCTCGGGCTCGGCAATCGGTATCTTCTTAGTTCCCTTGACGACGATTCCCTTGAGCTTCTTGCTTCCGAGAACTGCACCTGGACCGCCCCTACCGGCCTGCCTCTCATCGGTGTCTATCGTCGCGATGAGGCTGAGGTTCTCGCCGGCCGGACCGATGAAGGCGGTCGCAAAGCCCGGATACTCCTCCTTGGCCTTCTTTCTCGCCTCGCCGGTGGTGAGGCCCCAGTACTCGTTAGCCGGAACGAGCTTGACCTCATCATCCTTGATGTAGAGAAGAACGGGCTCCTCGCTCTGCCCCTCGATTATGAGAACGTCGTAACCGGCTTTCTTGAGCTCCTCACCCATCTTGGCGCCAGCCATCGAACGGCCGTAACCGCCGGTGAGCGGGCTCTTGAAGTTGAACGCCGTCTTGGAACCGGTTCCGATTCCGGTGCCAACGAAGAGACCAGGGGTTATAATCATCTTGTTCTCGGGTCCGAGCGGGTCTGCCTTCGCGGGAACTTCGTCGTAGAGAAGTCTCGTTCCAAATCCAACGCCGCCGAGGTATTTCCTCGGGAACTCCTCTGGAAGGGGTTCGACCTTAATCTCTCCTGTCGTCAGGTTGACCCTCAGAATCTTTCCCCAATAGCCACCCTTGGCTTCCATACGATACCACCTCGAAGATTTTTCGGGAAGGAGAATATAAGGGCTTCGAAAAGGGGTACATTTGACAAAACTGGGGGAGTTAAGTCCATTCGTTAACTTGAGCGAACTTTCATGTACATTGTGTTGGGAATTTTGTTTGTCTGAGTTTCATTGGAACCCTGAGCTCACTTTAAAATGCAACCGATGCGGTGTTAGCCCACTTTAAAAGTACGCCCCTAGAGCGAATCTCTGACATCTGCCCCGGAAAAGGAATTTTGGGTTTAAAGAAGCCAAAACTTCCCAAATCTGCCTTTTCAAAAGGAATCACAAACTTTGATGAAACTTCGCGCAGACGAACAAGCTTTAACAAAGCTTGACCAAAGAGTGTCCTTCTTACTCATAGGCAAAAAGTCAGTCGTGCACTGGCCGAGTGCAAGTTTAGAGCGGGTTTAACACCAAACAAGGCTTTTCAAGCAGTTCCAACTTTGCTATTGGCGTCCGAAGGACGCCGTTTAAAGAATTGAACACTCGCAAGCAAGCTTTTGGGAAAAGCTTGACCAAAAGTGTTAAACCCTCACAGGGGGGCAAGGATAGAGTGCATGCCTTCCCAAGTAACCCGTTGGTTTTGAGCTTGCTTTAATAAGGGCTCTTGGGAAAGGTGTTTAATTTAAAACAGCGCCCGAAGTGCGCTAATGGAAGAAACACGCTTGAGAATAGCAAATTTAAGAGCAAACCTGCCTGAAAATGAACCCTTTTAAAATCATGCCGGCTTTTGATGAAACTTTTCACAAGAAAAGTTTCTCCGCCAGCGCTTGCGAAGGAAGCTTTTGAAAAAAGCTTCACCAAAAGTTAGTAGCTCTCGCTCAAAGGCTCAAATAGAGCGGATTTTACTGGGAAAATCGAGCTTTCTAGGAGAGAACCAGTCAAAATAACCCTCTGAAAGGGTTTACTCTCTTTTGACGCCCTTCGGGCGTCGGTTTAAAGTTAAACCCTTCACACCAAGAAGTAGCGTCATAAGTTCTCCCACTCAAAACTGCCAACTGACGAGAAAAATCCCTCAAAAGTTAACTCTGAAATAAGGAGCTACCGACCTTGGTCAAACTTCGCGCAGGCGAAGTTTGTGGTTGTGCCCCCGGGGAGCGAAGGGGACTCACGGCTCGCCGAGGCGCTCATCCCCCGCGGTTTCCCGGGGGCGACTTAAGTTGAGGACTTCCTCTTAAATCGTTAGCGGTTCACTATCGAGCTGACCCCCGCGGCCGCAAGGATGAGAACTTCAAAGGTCTTGTAGGCCTCTTCAACGCTTCCCGCCTCGAAGCGAACGGTCTTCCCGTCGAGCCTCTCGACGAAGGGCAGTAGCTCGGCGACTTCCGCGTAGGCGCTGTTGAGGAAGCGGAGCTTGACCTCAACCGGCCTCTCGGTTTTCAGTGGCCTAACCTCACCGCGCTCGACGCGCCTGAAGGCTTCAACGGTTCCTTCGCGGAGGAGCTTCTTTATCCCTTCCATTCCGGGGCTCACTGCCGAGTACCTACCAAGGCTCTCCTTCAGGGGAACACCGACCGCCCAGGGGAGGTGAGTCTTCACGTCCGTTTCTATCAGCGCTTTGTCTCCGGCGACCATCGCAACCGGAACGTTCCACTCGCCGAGCAGGTAGGCGTTCAAAAGGGTCTCGCTGACCTCGACGCCGTTTATCTCAAGCCTGTCAACGGTTGCACCGCTGTAGGTGTGGTCGAACGTAGCGTGGCCGGTTCCGGCCTTGGCGTGGTAGCCGAGGAAGATTGCGAAGTCCGAGCCCTTCGCCCCGGCGACCATGCTCAGCGGCCTCGGAAAGCCCCGGACGAGCCTGACGTAGTCCGGCGTTTCGTCCACGAGGATGTTAACCATCGGGCCGTGGCTGTCCGCTATGACGACCTCGTCAACCCCGAGCTCATGGTGGAGCGTCTCAGCGACGACCCTTACAACCTCGGTCGCTATCTTCCTCGCTTCCGCGTAGAGGGCGCCCTTTACGAAGAGGTTCTCCCTGCTGACGATATAGGGCAGCCCTTCAAGGTCGAGAGAAATGAAGGCCCTCATGGCAATCACCAGAGGAATGTAGAAGCGCTGAGATAAAAATCTAACGAAGTTCGATAACTGTCGGGAATATTTTTGACGAAGGCCGATAATCCCCGCTCATGAAAAAGGTTTTATAGGACTTCTTTCAAAGAATAAAACGGTGATGGGTATGCAAATCCTCGAAGTTAACATGAGGCTCCCCTACAAGGAAAGAGGGAGCATTCTTGGTCGTCTTCTCTCAAAGGTCGGTGGCAGGATTAAGGACATACACTTCCTTCCTCCCGACGCGACCGGTATGTCCGAAGTCAGAATGGAGCTCGTTGGCGATAGGAAACTCATTCAGGAGCTCAGAAAAATTGTGAAGGACGGAAAGCTTTCCTTCAAGGTGCTCTCCGAGGCTTGACTTTTTTCATATTGCACTCAGCGCCACCCAGACGAGGAACATCGTTCCTATGACGTCGCTGAGCGTCGTGACGACCGGAATCGCCACGTTGTCCGGGTCCCAGTTGTACTTGTCGGCCAGTATCGCCACGACGAGTCCAATGAGCATCGCCACGAGTATTATCGCCGGGAAGCCGAGCACGAAGTTCCAGAGGATTCTCGCGGGCCTGTGGATGTAGTGAACCACCACCCACGTCGAGATAAGGTTCGTCAGGTAGCCGATTATCGGCGCGAGGATTAGGAGCGAGAGAAAGTCGTAGAGCGTTTCTCTACTCTTGACTGCCTCAACGCCCTCAAGGTGAATCTTGGTTGAGACCTTCGCCGCTATTATCGAGCCGAAGTTGCCCATGCTGTCGTTCACGCTCGGCCACATGACGCTGACGATGATTACCGCGTTGATTATTTTCTCATAGGTTACGAGCAGACCTCCGGTTACGGTCTCTATGAGCGCCATCGCGCCGATTATCGCCGCCAGCTCTCCGAAGGCGCGCCTGTGCTCCCCCTTAAACCGGGCTTTTAGTGCCAAGAGCACGAGCAGGGCGAGCATTGTGAAGGACAGCGCGTAGAACGCCCGCTCGTGGTGGAGGTAGAGGAGCGCGAAGTAGACCATCGTCGGCATCGTTATCAGGTCCGCTATTGAGCTTATGAGCGGTGCCGCGATTAAATCTGGGTCGTAGCCTTTCTTGAAGGGGATTATCGTAATCAGGGCGGTTCCATAGCCAAGGATAACTCCAATGAATATCGCCGACGCAACAACCATGAGCAGGACTACCACGTCCTGAACAAAGTTATGGACGAGGAACAGGCCGACAACCCAGAGCACGATGAGGGGAATCTTACTGCTGAGGATTGCCATGACTATCTGAGTGGTCACCTCCGGGTCACGAACGCTATCGATGAGACCGAGGTTGAGCTTGGTCGTGAAGCGGGACGCGAGGGCCGAGAAGATGTTGCCCCTCAAATCCATGAGGCCGGGCATTATAAAGACCAGAATCGGGAAGTAGCTCATTACCGTGCCCCAGTTCTTACCGAGAACAGCACCGCCGACGAAGTCAAATATCAGGCACAGGAACAGGGCCGGAAACGACAGCAGAAACGCGTCCCTGAGCTTGCCCCTGAACGTCCTTGAAGTCCCCACTGCACTCCTTACCACCGTCATCGTCCTCACCTCTCGCCACCATAACAGTACCACCTCCGGAGACCTTCTTAGAACCCCCGCGGGCTGGTCTGGGTGGGAAGTAAAAAGGGTTGTGGTTCAACCGTCAAAAGGACTGAGAAAAAAGCGGAAGCCAAAACGTGAACCCCTGGAAGGCCGTTATCCCTTTATCCCTGCATTCAGCTCCTCAAGCTTTTCCCTTGCTTTCTCGATTGAGCCGGCTTTTTCTATCGCCGTTCCGGTAACGATGATGTCTGCCCCGGCTTCAACTGCCCTCCTCGCCTGCTCCCCGGTCCTTATGCCGCCGCCGACGATGAGGGGAACGTCTATGACCTTCCTAACGAGGGCAATCATCTCCGGCGGAACCGGCTGCGGCGCGCCGCTACCCGCCTCGAGGTAAACGAGGCGCATGCCGAGGTACTGGCCGGCCAAAGCGTAAGCGGCGGCAATCTTCGGCTTGTGCCTCGGTATCGGCTTTGCATCCCCAACCCAGCCCACAGTTTCACCGGGCTCGACTATCAGGTAAGCCATCGGAATCGGTTCTATTCCGTAGCGCTTGACGGTGAAGGCTCCCAAAGCTTGAGAGCCGGTTATGAAGAAGGGGTTCCTCGAGTTGAGGAGGCTCATAAAGAATATCGCGTCGGCGTACCTGCTTATCCCGCCGTGCGAGCCGGGAAAGAGGATTACTGGCAGGCTGGAGGAGTCTTTTATAGCCTTGACAACGTTGTCGAGAACGTCTCCCTCGGCCCCGGTCGAGCCTCCAACCATTATCGCGTCAACGCCAATGCTTTCGCTCATCTCCGCTATCTTTCCAGCCGTTTCCGGCGAAACGTCGTCCGGGTCGAGTAGAACGAAGTGGAGTTTCTCCTTCTTCAGCTTCTCGTGAATGTAGCGCTCGACTTTGCCTATTTCGAGCATGTTCACACCTCCAAGAATTCTTTAATCATGTTGTCATCGGTAGATTCATCAATGAGAAGACAGGGAACGTTTAAATCCTTTGAATGCGAACAAAGGGCTTTATCACGTGTTATTAGGCTGTATCCCTTCGTTAGTGCCAGGGCAAGAAAATAAGTATCGAATCCAGAAGGCGCAACGAAGGAAGCAGTTTCCTTGGCGATTCCATAGATTTCCTCCTCGGACACTACCTCAAATGATGCCTCGACGGCGTTTCCAAGCCTGATGGCGAGACTTGTATCCCCGCTTATCCTTTTTACAACGCTTATGACCTCAACAACTGCCACTCGTGGGATTGCGACGTTTTTCCCTTTCACCAAGTCGAGTATCAATCTGCATTTTTTGAGCACCGCTTGTTTGTTTCTAATCTGGGGATAGTTCCTTTTGTAAAAGAACGCTCCGACTATGACGTTAGTGTCAATAACGAACCCTCTTTCGTCCCCTGACATCTTCGAGCACTTCCTCGACGTTTGCATCAACGGGAATTCCCTCAATCTCCTCAAGTAAGTCCCATATCGTCTCGCCGACGATTACCTTGACCTTCGCCCCCTTTGGGAGGTTTACCTTTCTCAGGGGCCTGAAAGTCTCGCCGTCGTAGACGGCCTCAATGACTGTCATATTACCACCGTATTTTTCCTATGTCGTCTTCGCTTTTAACGATTTTCCAGCCCAGTCCGAGCTTATCGAGAATTCCCCTCAGGACTTCGTCCGGCTCGTCCTCAAAGCGGTAGAGGTTTGTGCTCACCTTAACATCACCAGCTCCAAAGCCCGGAACCGGCTCCCCAAACTTGGAAACCTCGCGAGAGAGTTCCTCCTCCAGCTTCACCTCGCTCGGGATGAGGTAGGCCCGCAGGAGCTCGGCCTCCTTGAGGAGGTAGTCAATGTGCCAGTGTAGCTTTTTCTCCCGCCGGAAGTGCCTCGCGACGCGCTTTTCAAGGGAGTTCATGGCCGAGCCGACGTAAACGTAGTAACCCGGTTTGAGCTCGAAGGATTTCCCCTTCGTGCGAATCCTCTTCTCTTCCTCGAGCCTTATGACGAGAAAGTAGGAACCCTTCATGCTCTCCCCTTCGGGGTGGGGTTTATAAGCCCACTGCCGTAACCCAATCGGTGTGCCTATGGAGCGGAAGAAGAGACCAGTTGACGACTTCGCGTGGCAGGAGTACGATAAGGAGGAGTTTGAGAAGCGCTTCCCTGCCCTCGCGAAGGAGCTCGAGGAAGGTGGGGTTCCGATAGAGGCCTTCAGGGCCGACGAGGAGGAAGGGGAGCAGGAGGCCGAGCCGAGGAGCTTTGCCGGCTACGAGCCGACGGTCATAGACTTCCTCCGGAGATGCGAGACCGACGAAGAGGCTTTGGAGATAATCAACTGGATGGAGAGCAGGGGCGAGATAACGCCCGAGATTGCGAAAGAACTGAGGATAACGCTCGCGAAGAAAGGCGTGAGGGCCTTCGGGCCGAAGAAGGAGTGGGGCTGGTACGAGAGGCACGGGAGGGGGTGAGTTGAGAACCTTCATAATCAAGGCCAACAAGGCCAGAACGAGCCCCGACTTCAAGCTGAGCGATTTACCCGGCACAAGCGGGAGGATAGACGTCCTCTGCCGGTTTCTAAACTCCGCTTTTCTGCTCTCGCACGGCTTCCGGAAAAATGTCCGCGTCTGGCTCCTCCTCTACGGTCCGCCGAACCCGCCGAAGGCCATACGCTTCGAGGGGCCCCAGCTTAAGGTCCGCCTCAATCCCGACGAGAGGAGCACGGCGAAGCTGATAATGAAAGCCCTCAAGGCCGGTGAGGGACTGAAGGAGCCCGGGAAGGAGGTTGAGGTTTACCCCGGCCTCTACGTGAGTAACAGAACCTTTGAAGACGTTATCCGGCTGACGCTCAAGAACTCAAGGCTCTACTACCTTCACGAGGAGGGAAAGCCGATAGAGAGGGTTTCCTTCGGGGGGAACGTCGCCTTTGTCCTCGGCGACCACGAGGGGCTGAGCCGGGAGGACGAGGCATTCTTGGAGGGAATAGCGGAAAAGGTGAGCGTCGGGAAAAAGAGCTACCTTGCTTCGCACGTCGTTGCCTACGTCAACATCTTCCTCGACTCTATACCTCTTCCCTGAGCTTGAGTGAGGTGTGCTCCTGCTTGAGCTCCTCAATCCTCTCGATTAGCTCGTCGCTGAGCTTCTTGAGGTTGAGGGCGACCTCTTCGATGGCCTTAATCTTCTCCTCCAGTTCTCTCTCGCGCTCCTCCACTTCCTCCATCGCCTTCGCGAGTCTCTCTTCCTCGCCTTTCCTGTAGACCTCAATCCTGAGCGAGTCGTAGTCCCAGACTATCGAGCCGTCCTTGATTCGGAACTCGACGGTAATCCTCACAACGTCCTCCTTCGAGACGTTGAGCCTCTGGAACTCCTCGAAAATCCTCTGGTTGAGTTCGGCCGAGGCACGGATAATCTCCTTGGGCTCGACCTTCTTTCTGGCGAGAGCGAACAGAACGCGCCTTACCTTGTGGGCGTAACCGCTCGCGCGGACGTAACCGGTGCTCAGCTTCACGGCCACCACCAAAAGTTTATTCAACTCGTGTGCATAAATGTTTAATGGTGGTGCGCGGTGAACATTCTGATTTTCGGCCCTCCTGGAAGCGGAAAGAGCACGCACTCCCACAGGATAGTGGAGCGCTACGGGCTGACGTATATTTCTTCGGGCGACCTGATAAGGCGCGAAATAGAGCGCGGAACGCCGATTGGAAAGGAGATGGAAGCCTACCTGAGCAGGGGTGAGTTGATTCCGGACACGATTGTGAACACCCTCATAATCTCCAAGCTGAGGCGTCAGAGGGAGAACTTCATCCTCGACGGCTATCCGAGGACGCCCGAGCAGGTCTTAGCCTTGGAGAGCTACCTATACGACCACGGGATAAGGCTTGACCTGGCCCTTGAGATTTTCATAGACCTCGAAACCAGCGTCGAGAGGATAAGCGGGAGGAGAATCTGCCCGAACTGTGGCGCGGTTTACCACGTTAAATACAACCCACCCAAAAAGCCCGGAATCTGCGACGTCTGCGGCTCGGAGCTGATTCAGAGGCGGGATGACAGGCGTGAGGTTGTCGAGCGGAGGTACAGAATCTACACGAAGAACATGGAGCCGATAATAAAGTTCTACCGCAACAAGGGGATATACGTGAGGGTTGACGGTGACGGAAGCGTTGAGGAGGTCTGGAAGAGGATTCAGCCGTTGCTCGACTACATCAGGGCGAGGGAGACTTACCTAAAGCTTCCATGAGCTTTCTGAGTTCCTCGTCCTGCGTTAGCATCTCTATTTCCTTCTCTATATCCTTTGCGCGCTTCATAACCTGGGCGATGTTCCTGTCGCTCGGGTCGAGAACCTTGACCTGAACCTCAAGGTCTTCGGGCAGGAGCGCCTTTGCGTAGTTTCTGGCCTTGGCCTCAACGGCGTCCCTAAGGGTATCCTTCTCGGCCTCGCTCATTTTCTTGGTGAGCCTGAGGACGATGGAGACAACTTTTGGAGAAACGAGGTCCGTTGTTACGGTTAGGGATGAGAGGGGCACTCCCCAGTCCTTCAGGGTTATCATTAAACCCCTCCCGAGCCTGCGAAGGGAATCCTCCAGTTCGGGCGGTCCGCTGACCACGAGCTTGACTTCGGTTTTTTCGGTTCCCCTCGGCACGTTTTCCCTGACCTTAAGGGACTCGAGGGCAAACGCAACCCCGTAGAGCTTTCCAAAGGATGAGTTGGCTTCCTGAATGAGTTTCTCAACGATTCCCTGGATAACGGTTTCCATGTCCACTATCCCGGCGAGGCTGTGCTGGACAACCTCCACCTCGAAGCTCAAGAAGAGAACCCTTCCCTCGTGCCTGATTTTAGCATCAATTCTCTCAACGCTTGCACCGAGTGGTTCAACTGCCTCAACTATCCTCGATGCAAACAGCTTATCAACGATTGAGTAATATTCTCCGGGCTCTACGTTCAGCACTTTCTCGCCACCTTAAAATAGTAAGTGGAAATCGCTTTAAGGGTTTCCATCCATTAACCTTAGGTGTGTCTAATGAGGGTGAGGTTCTACGCTACGTTTCGCGAGCTCATTGGAAAGAAGGAGATTGAGGTTCGTGGGGTCAGAACTGTTAGAGAGCTCATAGATTACCTTGCCGAACACTACAGCCCCGAGATTAAAAAGGAGCTCCTTGAGAGTCCGCGCGTTGGGCCGAACAAGCCGATAGACGGCATGATTCTCGTGAACGGTCACAACGTTCTCCACCTGAACGGCCTCGACACCGAACTCAAGGACGATGATGAGGTGCACATCTTCCCGCCGGCGGGTGGTGGCTGATGGCCGTCGCGGAGCTCTGCATCTTTCACCTCGGAACTGGAAGCCCGAGCGTCGGCGAGTACCTTAAACCCGTTATCAAAGTAATCGAGGAGAGCGGGCTCAAATACCAGCTCTGCCCGATGGGAACCGTCGTTGAGGGCTCAATAGACGAAATCCTTGAGCTGGTGAAGAAGTGCCACGAGGCGATTTTGAAGGCTGGAGCGAAGCGCGTGGTTATAAGCCTGAGGATAGACGACAGAACCGACAAGGAACTCACCATCGAGGGCAAGGTGAAGCTTTGATGGAGTACTTTGATAAGATAGCCCACCGCTACGACGACTGGTACAGGACGAGGACTGGTCAATACGTTGACAGAACCGAGAAGTGGCTCGTCTTCTCGATGCTCAAAACCAGGTCTGGCAAAGCCCTTGACCTCGGCTGCGGAACGGGCAACTACACGCTCGAGCTCAAAAGGCGGGGCTTCGACGTAATCGGCCTCGACGCGAGCGAGGGGATGCTCAGAATAGCGCGCTCGAAGGGCCTTAACTGCATCAAGGGCAACGCCTACTCGCTTCCCTTTCCCGATGAGAGCTTTGACCTCGTTCTCAGCGTCACGATGTTCGAGTTCATTCACGAGCCGGAGAGGGTTTTAAGGGAAATCCACCGCGTCCTGAAGCCGGGAGGGGAAGTCCTAATCGGAACGATGAACGGGCGGAGTCTCTGGTTCCTGTTCAAGAGGTTGAAGAGCATTTTCGTTGAAACCGCCTACCGTTACGCGCGCTTCTACACGCCAAAGGAACTTGAGAACCTCCTAGGAAACGCCGGCTTCGAGAACGTCGAGAGCGCCGGGGTGATATTCTTCCCCTCGTTCTGGCCGTTCCTTGGCCTCGCGGAGAAAGTGGATAAAAAGTGTTACAAAAAATGCAAAAGCTTTGGAGCCTTCATAGCTGTTAGAGGGGAGAAAGCTCAGCTCCCCTCCCAGAGGACGTAGGTCTTCTTGGCGATGAATATCGGCTCAATCCTCTTGCTGACGATGACGACCTTGTCGCCGTACTTCTTCTTGAGCTCGTTTATGTAGCTATCAATGAAGTCCGCGGGAACGCTGGCCTTTCCGGTGATTACGTTGTCGCCTTTCTTGACGCTCGGGATGGTCTTCACCGGGATGTAGCCCACGATGTCCATGTGCGGTTCGAGGTAGAAGTCCGGCTTGTAGATGTCCGGCCCGTTGGGGGCTATGTAGTAGTAGACGACGCCCCTGAGGGTGAACTCAACGTTGGTGTAGTTCCTGTCGAAGGCCTCGGTGAGCTTAATCGTTCCGCTCTGGCCTGGGGCGATGACCCAGCTTGGATTCGCGAGCTTTCCGTCAACGTAGACCGGGCCGTTCGTAACGCCGACGGGGCCGTCCTGGATGAGGAGGAAGCGGTACTTGGTGGCGTTGGGCACGTAGAGGTGAACCTCAACCGGCGTCTCGTTGAGGCGGTTGACGTAGACGTTCTCCGCAACCACTTTCCTCTCGATGAGCTTGGTTCCGTTGTAGGCCTCGAAGATTATGGTGCCGTTCTTGACGTCCCTTCCAAAGGCCGAAATCCAGAGCCTGAGCGTCTGGTTTCCAAGCGGGAGCTTTCCGCCTGCCATGGTGCTGTAGAACGGCTTCCATGTTCCGTTCTGGAGGAAGTCCATCCGGTATATCGCGAAGGGGGTGAACTCGTAGACCCTGACGCTCGGGTCGTAGATTCCCTGCCTCTTGAGGTAGCCGTTGTAGCCGGTGTAGACGAGCTTGAAGTTGGCGAAGAGCTTCTGGGCGTCCCACTCGTTAATCGAGTACGGGAGGTGAAGGGCGAGCCTCACGTAGTTGCTGAAGGCTATCTTCTCGTAGGCGAGGATTCCAACGGGGTAAACCTGGTTGTTGGAGGTCTTGTAAGGAACGACGTAAAGCACGTAGGGCGAGGCGCTTCCGTTGGCCTTGTAGAAGTGCCCGTTGACGAGGTCAATGGTCATCTTGGGCTTTATGTACTGGTTGTTGCCGAGGTTGACGTAGACGGTGTTGTTCTGGATGAGGATGTTCTGGGCTGGGACGTAGCCGAACATTCCAAAGCTCTCGCCGTGAGTTATCGCACCTCCAAGGTAGGCAATGGCGCCGAACTTGCCGAAGTCGCTCTGACCGTCGAAGGGGTCGAGGAAGGTTATGACGTACTTGTCCTCCCAGGCCTCAAGGTCGACCTCGCCCTTCGCGTCGTAGTGCGAGAAGAACTTCGCTATTATGTACCTCCTGTCGTAGCCGTGACCACCGTCGCTGACGGCCCTCCTGTGGCTGAGCAGGCTCGACTCCTCCCAGTAGCCGTAGTCCCACCAGCTGAGGACGGTCGCGTAGGGGTCACTGTTGTTTCTGAGCCAGAGAAGGGCGTCGGTCCACGCCTCGGGAACGCTACCGGGCATTTCGGGATTTATGGTGCGGTAGCTGTTCATCATAACTTTCTGATTGGTGTAGGAATAGTCGGCGCTTATGTATGGCATTGGGAAGAGAATCAGCACCAGGAAGAGCGCGTAGAGGGCCTTCGTTGTGGTCGTGTCCTTCATGTTCTCCACGAAGATGAAGGCCTCACCGAGGGCTATGCCCGCGAGGAGTATGACCGCGCCAGAGGCCTGGAAAGAGAACCTGACGGCCTGCTGGAAGAGGTAGAGGACGCCAAAGTAGTAGAATATCGGCATGAAGTCCTTGTAGAGCTCGTAGCTCCCTTCCTTAACGTGTCTGTAGAACCTCCAGAGGAGGACGACGAGGCCGGCTATTGAGAGGAGGAATATTATACTGTCGCCCTTGACGACGATACCGTTCCTGTAAACGGGTTTGAGGCTGAAGGTCTTGATGACCTGGCTCCAGCTGAGACCCTGGAGCTCAGCAACAGTTTGGTAGAGCGGGGTTGAGCGCGTCGCCGCTTTGAGGAAGTTGAAGAGGTCCTTTCCGAAGTAGGCGTATATCGCAAGGAATCCCGCTATCGAGACGCCGATAACGGTTCCGAGCCTGTGCGCCAGGTCAGAGTAGTTGAGGCCAACCCTCTCGCCGTAGAGCATGACCACGGCAAGGGCCACCATCGCGAAGAGAACCTCAAGGGAGAAGATTAGGAAGTTCTTTATTCCAACGAACCCAACGTGGGCCCCGATGAGTCCGAGGACTATCGAGACGCCAAGTATCGGGTAGTACTCGAAGACGAAGCGCCTGAGCTCTTTTATCTTTCCGAATGCGAAGAACACGACCGGGACTATTGCACCGGTTGCGAGGAAAATCATGACGCCGAGCGGACTGCCGGTCCAGACTCCCATGTAAATCGGGCTGAGTATGAGGAATGCGGCCGCACCGGCTATTTTCTTCCAGTTCCAGTCCTTTTCGTCGAGGTAAACGAGCAGGAAGTAGAACGCGAAGAGGAAGAACATCATGAAGGGTCCTTCACCACGGTTGTTTCCGGAGTAGGTCTTTGTTATCGCCCCGTAGAAGCCCATCATTAAGCCTGCTCCCCAGAAGCCGGCCCAGTTTGAGTGGAGCTTCCTGCCGACGAGGAAGACGGCTATGACTATCATCGCGCCGACGAACGGTGGCCAGACCTTGAAGGCCTGGAGCTCGCTCCAGCCAAAGAGGGCGTGGGTTATCTTGTAGAAGAGCGCCTGCATCGTGTAGAGCGCCAGGTAACCGCTGGCCTTTATGCCCATCGGGGGCTCGGCGTAGGCGTAATACTTGGGAATCCACTCGTGGATTGCCAGTTTGTACATCTCGAAGTGGAAGAAGGTGTCCGGGTCAAGGAACGTCTTGTAGCTCGACGTGACTGCCCTTATCTTGTAGCCAACGTACGCGAAGAGGAGCACTATAATCGGCAACCCGTACTCCCTGAAAAGGACGTAAAACTTGGAGAGCTCGGCTTTGGCTCCCTTACGTTTCCTTTTTTCTTTAACGTCTGTCTTCATTCACACCACCTCATTCAACCGTAACGGATTTGGCAAGGTTCCTCGGCTTGTCGGGGTCGTTGCCCCTCAGCACGGCAAGGTGATAAGCCAGAAGCTGGAGCGGGACGATGTAGGGAATCGGAGTCAGGATTTCATCAAGGTCTGGCATTTCAATGAACGCATCCGAGACCTCGCGCAACCTTTCGGAGGAGCCAAGGGCTATTATGTGCGCCCCCCTCGCCTTTGCTTCCTCTATGTTGCCCAGCATCTTGTCGAAGGTCCTCCCTTTCGGCGCTATCGCCACGACCGGGACTCCGTCCTCAATCAACGCCAACGGCCCGTGCTTGAGCTCGCCGGCACTCAATCCCTCGGCGTGGATGTAGCTTATCTCCTTGAGCTTTAGGGCACCTTCAAGGGCTGTCGGAACGCCTATTCCCCTGCCTATGTAGAAGAAGTTCTCCCTGTCCTTCAGACCCTCTGCGAGCTCCCTGAGCGGTTCGTTCAGGTTCAAGATATCCTCGATGAGGTCTGGGACTCTCCTCAGGTTTTCCTCAAGTTCTTTGAGATATTCCTCATCGGCCGTTCCGAGGGTTCTGGCCAGTTCGATGGCGAGCATCGTGAGAACCGCGAGCTGTGTCGTGTAGGTCTTCGTCGCCGCGACGCCTATTTCCGGCCCTGCGTGGGTGTAGAGCGTTAAATCGGCTATCCTCGTCGCCATGCTGCCGACCACGTTGACTATGGCTAAAACCTTCGCCCCCTTCCTCTTCGCGAGCTTCATAGCGGCAAGCGTGTCCGCTGTCTCACCGCTCTGGGTTATCGCTATGACGAGGGAGTTCTCGTCAATTAAATCCTCGAACTCGTAGCGGAACTCGCTGGCGTCTTCGACGATTGGAACCTTCTTCGCCAGCCTCTGGAGGAGGTATTTGCCGACGAGGCCGGCGTGATAGGAGGTTCCCATCGCTACGATGAAGATTTTCTCGTAATCCGCTATCTCCCTTGCGACATCTCCGATTACCTTCGCGTTCCCGTGAATGGCATCCCTCAGAACCCTCGGCTGTTCAAATATCTCCTTGAGCATGAAGTGCTCGAAGCCGGCTTTCTCGGCCATCTCAAGCGTCCAGTCTATCGTCTTGACCTCCTTCTCGACTTCCTCGCCGGTTTCGAGCCTCTTCACGACCCACGATTCCTTCGTAACGACCGCATACTCCATGTCGTCGAGGAAGACGACCCTGTTTGTGTATTCGAGAAAAGCCGGGACGTCGCTCGCCGCGAAGTTCTCGCCCTCGCCGATTCCGAGCACGAGAGGGCTCTCGTTCCTGACGAAGTAGAGTCTGTCCGGTTCCTCCGTGTAGACGATTCCGAGGGCAAAGGAACCCTTAAGCTTAAGGAGAGCTTTCCGGAGGGCTTCCTCAAAGTTCTCGCTCGATTTCAGCTCCTCCTCTATCAAATGGGCTATAACCTCCGTGTCCGTGTCGCTCTCAAAGGTGTGACCCTTCTCAACCAGCTCCTTCTTCAGCTCCGCGAAGTTCTCGATTATGCCGTTGTGAACGAGCGCTATCTTTCCCGTGCAGTCTTTCTGGGGGTGAGCGTTAATATCGTTCGGAACGCCGTGCGTCGCCCAGCGGGTGTGCCCGACACCGCGCTTTCCGGGCATATCGAGGAGCTTTAACCTCTCCGTGACCTCGTCAACGCTTCCAACTCCCTTCTTGATGTACAGCTTCCCGTTTTCCTCAGTTACAACGCCAACAGAATCGTAACCGCGGTATTCGAGCCTTTTGAGGCCCTTGACGATTACTTCACAGGCTTTTCTGTCACCGATGTAGCCTATGATTCCACACATGGCAACCACCCGCCCTTACTCTCTCCCCTGATAAACCCCGGAAGTTAAAAGCTTTCCTAAGAAGGTTGAACCAGGGAAAAGCCTTTATACAACGGCTTCAATCTTCGGTGGGTGGGCGGATGAACAGGAAGCTTGACGAGTTCATCGGGGACGTGAAGCCCAGGATAAAATCCGATGAGAAGCCCAGAAGGAAGAAAAAACGACTGAAGTCAACGAACCTCGACTCTTTTCTCCCTGAGGAATACGTTAACTATTTCAAAGGGCTGAGAATAGGCTCGAAGAAGATTAGGAACGCGAGGATAGAGGAGCTATAGCGCCTCGGCTATGACTGCTTTCTCCCCGACCTTGAAGACGAAGGCCCGCCTATCACCCTTCAGGCCGGCCTCTATCTTCCGCCTTATCCGCCAGTACTCCTCCTGCGGGACGCTCATCTTCAGCGTCGCCCTTCCAAAGCCCTCTCTCCTCAGGAGGTCGTTAATCCTGACCGGATGGAACGGCAGAACCGCGACGACTGAATACGTCCTCTTGAGGTAGGGACTCTTAATCGGCTCGTCGCCCGTAGCTAAAACGCGCCTCTTCTCGCGAAGGAGCATCTTTGCGTTGCCATCGAGCCTGTGGAAGAGCTCATTGAGCAAATCGGCATAATCAACGGCCTGCGGAATCTCGTAGAGGTACTGGCCGGGCTTTTCAGTCCACTCGACGACCTTCTCAAGGTTCGGGTCGCTCTCAAGTCTGACTCCCGCCGGAAGGATTACGGCGCTCCTCTCGGCTTTCGCGAGAGGTTCGGTGTAGAAGGTCAGCCTGTTGAGGTGGCCGTGCAAATCAACGTACTCGAACTCGCCCTTCCATGGAACCCTCTCGCGCCTCATCTGGGGGGGCAAATCGAATATGAACGCGTCTGTTTTGGCTTTGTAGGCGTTGTAGATTTCCAGCGGGCTTGGGAGCAAATCCTCAAGCCTCCTCTCGGGCATTTCCGGGGGCCGGGCCGGGTCCGAGAATATTACCTCTGCGTCTATTTTCTCCACGGTCTCCGGGGCCAGAGAGTCGGCGTTTATGAACTCGATGTTGGTAACTCCATAGCGCTCGGCATTCCTCCTCGCGAACTCTATCTTGAGCGGGTCTATGTCTATTCCATAAGCTTTCTCGACCTTCATCGCGTAGAAGATGAGCTGGATTCCGATTCCGCAGGAGACGTCGGCGATGCTCCGGACTCCGAACTCTTTCAGGCGCTCGGCGCGATATTTAGCAACCACCTCGTGGGTGGCGTAGCGGAGGCCTTCAAGGTCCATCCACAGGTCGTCGCGCGAGAACTTGTCTTTAGCCTTAATCCTCGCCCTCGCTATCTCCGCTATCAGCTCCCAATTCTTGCCGAGCCTCGCGCGGAGCTTCTTCTCGTCGAAACCGCGCTTTATGAGCTCCATTGCCTCCCTGACTTTTTCCTCGGTGATTTCCGCCAACATGTTCTCGCCTAAGGGGAGAGGCTTAAAAACGTTGCCCGCTTAATTTGAGCGGTGTTAATAATGGACTGGAAGAGGGCCGCTTTTGCGCTCATCGTTGCCCTAACGATGGTCGGTACCGTGTGGTTCGCCTATCACTTCGCTTCTCAGCCAGGCCTCAACGACTACATCGGCGACGAGGTCTGGTACGTGCCCGCGAGCAGAAACGTCCTTCACCTTCTCGGAGTCAACGTTACCTACGAGTTCAACGGCACCTACGGTGTCAACGTCATCTTCGCAAACGAGAGCGACAAGTTCAAGTACCTGAGCACGGCCGATGCTATCGCGGCCTTCAGTGGTGTGAGGCTTAGAATCGAGTACTACAACTTTCCCGGTGTCTACTACGAGATTCCCAAGGGGGAGTATCGAGATTTCCTTGAAAAGCTCTCGACCCAACTGCCCGATGGGAGCTACTACATCGTTCCAGGCTTCAGGTATCCTGACAAAGAGAACATACAGAACTATCTCAACACGGAGCACCCCTTCCTCGGAAAGGACTTCATAATGCTGGGCATGGTTCTGCTCGGGGACAGGCCAATCAGCTGGCGCCTCCCGGGTATAATCGAGTTCGCCCTCATAGAGCTCCTCGTCGTTCTCGCCGCTTACAGGATAAGCAAAAGCTACCTCGCGTCGCTCATAGCGCTCGCCTTCGTGGTTGCAGACCCGACGCTTCAGGCAACCTCTGTCGCGGCAATGCTCGACATCCATGTGGCGTTTTTCGTCGCGCTGTTCGTCTTCGCCCTGGCCTACGAAATGGAGCTCGGCTCTTCAATATCCCTGGGCCTCGCCGGGGCAACGAAGCTCAGCGGTGCCTTCGGCTGGCCGGTCCTCCTGTGGAGGGCGCTCAGGAGGGAAAAGTCCTTCGTAAGGTTCTTCTCAATCGTCGTGGTAATTCCTGGCATCGTTTTCCTGCTCCCGGAGCTCCCCATAATAAAGGCGATAGGCTTCATTCCCTGGCTCAGGGAGTTCCTTGGAAGCTTTAGATGGCACCTCAGCTACAAGGGCCCGAACCCGAACACCTCGCCCTTCTGGCAGTGGTTCGTCAACTACAGGGCCTTTCCCTTCCACTTCAACCCCAACGTCTTCGCGAGCACCGACCCGGTTCTTCTGCTCGGCATGGTAGTTCTAATCTTCGCGATGCCCTGGCTTCACAGGAGAAAGCCGGGAATCCTTGCGCCCTTCATGGTCTTCTGGAGCACCATCGGCCTCTTCGCCCTCCAGTACGCCCTCGGCGGGAAGACGCAGTTCAGCTTCTACGCAACGGTTCTCGTTCCGCCCGCTTCGGTCGTCATGGGCGTCGCGCTGAACGAGCTCCTCAGGTGGGAGGCCTTCAGAAGCTCCCTGGACTTCTACTGGGAGAAGCTGAAGGAGTTCAAGGACTGGGCCTTCCAAAAGCTTGGCTCCGAGAAATCTATCTCCTCAGAAAGTCCTCAAGACTGAGCTGGCCTTTCTTTGATTTTTTGGTTTCCATCTCAGCCCTGAGCCTCTCTTCAATCTTCTTCAGCGTCTTCCACCCCCTCCGCACAATCGGCGGGAAGGCACCATGCTCCCTGTAGTAATTTTCAAGAAACGCCCTCGTCCTCGGGTCGCTCGGATAGCCACTCCCGATTTCGCCGTATTCTGCCTTCAGCTTCTCGATTTCCCTGTCGCGGGTTACTTTTGCGACGATTGAAGCGGCGGAAACCACCGGAAAGAGCGCGTCGGCTCGATGCTTCGCTATGATTTCGGCTTCAAAGCTCAACCTCTCCTTCAGCTCCCTCCCAAAGCGCTCCTCGTCAACGTCGGCGGCATCGGCATAAATCACGTCGGGCTTAACCTTCAGGGAGTTCAGGGCTTTCGCGAAGTTCTCGACCTCGAACTCGTTGAGCGTTCCCTCGCGGGAGCTTATTTCCTCTGGCGAGAGGACCAGAACGACGTAATCGTCCGCAAGGCTTAGAATCTCGTTGAAAAGCTTTTCGCGCCTCTTCGGCGTCAGCTTCTTCGAGTCCTTAACTCCTAGCTCCTCAAGCCCCGGCAGGTTCTCCTCGTCAACGACTATAGCCGTGATGACCATCGGGCCTATCACCGGCCCCCTGCCAGCCTCGTCGATGCCCGCTATCTTCCGTCCCAAGGTTTCACCTCCGGAAGAGGAGCGCGCCGTAGATTAGGCCCAGCATTATGGTCGCTATACCGCTCGGCGGGATTGCCGTGAAGTAAGCCAAAACCACCGACGAGAGCTGGACGGTGAGGGTTAAAAGCAGGCTCACCGCGAGGACCTTCCTCAAATCCGAGCTCACCATCAGCGCTATCGCGCCGGGCAGGACGGCAACGACCTGGAGGGTTATCAGGCCGACGGTCTGGACGATTAGGGCACCGATAGCGCCCACGAGGACGTAGAGAATCATGAGGTAGGCCCTCGCGTTCCCGCCGTAGCTCTCCATTCCCTCCGGGTCGAAGCTGAGGTAGAGGAAGTCGCGGTAGAGGAAGAGGAGGACGAAGAAGATGAGCGCACCGCCGAGGATGAGAACGGCTAGGTCTTGGAGCGTTATGAGAAAGATGTCGCCGGTCAGGTAGGACACGATGTTCTCGGTAAGCGGAAAATACGGCCTGCTCGCCATAACCTTGTAAAGGATTCCGAAGCCGAGAACGGTAAGTCCGGCAACGAAGCTCGCCACTATTCCTACGGCCGAATCCGGGGTGAAGCCGAGCTTTTCGAGCTGGGCTATGATTAGGACGATTGCAATCGTCACTACGAGCGCGATAAGGGTTACGAGGGCGTAGCTGTTGAAGAGGAGCGCGAGAATCATCCCGAGGACGGCTCCAAGGAGGAGGGCGTGAAAGAGCGCGTGGGTGAGGAAAGCCAGGCCCTTGGTATTTATCAACGGACTCAGCAGACCGAGGAGGACGCTGACCATTATGCTCGCCAGGATTGCCCTCAGTATGAACTCCGGAATCACAGCCCACCCCCCCTGTCCCTGTGGAGGTGGAAGTCGCCGGTTATGCAGTAGAGCTTTCCGCCGACGGGGATTACCTTCGCCAGCGGGCCGTAGACGGACTTGATGACGCCGTCGGTGAGGACTTCCTCCGGTCTTCCAAAGGCTATCAGCCTCTTGTTAATCAGCATCACGAGGTCGCCTATCTCAAGGAGCGGGTTTATGTCGTGGGTCGTTATTATCATCGTGACGTTCTTCTCGGATTTTATCTTGCTGAGGACGTTCGTTACCTCTGCCCTCGCGCTCGGGTCCAACGCCGAGAGTGGCTCGTCAAGGAGGAGCAGCTTGGGGTCGCTCATTAAAGCCCTCGCGAGCAGAACCCTCTGCTTCTGCCCCCCAGAAAGCTCGCGGAAGAGCCTGTCCTTGACGTGCCCGAGGCCGACAAAGGTTAGAACCTCCTCCGCCTTTCTTAGAATTTCCTCTGAAATCTTGAAGTGGACGAAGCCCCTCCTGTAGAGCCCGCCCATCGCGACAACTTCGAGGGCCGTTAGGGGAACGCGCTCGTTGAGGGAACTGCTCTGGGGGACGTAGCCTATCAGATGCCTCGCGTCGCAGGGGTCCCTTCCAAAGACGAGGAGCTTTCCCCGGTATTCGCGGTGGAAGCAGGCTATCGTCTTGAGGAGCGTCGTTTTTCCCGCACCGTTCGGGCCGAGGAGGAGCAGGGTTTTACCCTCGTCTAACCTGAACGTCACGTCGCTCAAAGCAGGTTTGCCCTCGTAGAGTATCGTCAGGTTTTCGGCTTCCACCGCGGTCATATCAATCCCACTCCAAGTATTTCGGTCCGTTTTTAAACTTTAATGTTCCTATGGTGGACAAGTCTGGGTAATCCCGTTGCAAAAATTTTAAAAGTTTGGGACTAAAGGCCACTTGGAGAATTTTTGCAGGGGTAAGCTTATAAGGGCTCACGCAGAGCGGTTGGGGGTGATGCTCATGGCGTACAAGGGTGGAAAAGGTAAAAAGAACAGGCAGGTGGAGGGTGATGAGGTTATTCGCGTTCCCCTCCCGGACAGGAGCCAGGGACAGCTCTTCGGAGTTATAGAGCAGGCCCTCGGCGCCGGATGGATGGACGTCCGCTGCGAGGACGGCAAGATAAGGAGATGCAGGATTCCGGGTAAGCTCAGGAGAAGGATGTGGATGCGCGTTGGCGACGTCGTCATCGTCCAGCCCTGGCCCGTTCAGACCGACGAGCGCGGGGACATAGTTTACCGCTACACGAGAACCCAGGTGGACTGGCTCCTCAGGAAGGGCAAGATAAGCCAGGACTTCCTCACAGGCGGGGAGCTGTTGTTCTGATTCCGAGTGATGGGAGATGCGCGAGGAAGCCATTGAGCGGGAAGTCGAGGAGATACTGGGCCTCAGGGATAAGCGGGAGAAGGACAGCGAGCTCTACAAGATAGCCAACGAGGTCTTCGACAGGACGACGAAAGAAACCCTGGCCTACCTCCACCGGCGCGGTAAAATTGAGGAGCTCTACGGCGTAATAAGCACCGGCAAGGAAGCAAACGTCTTCGCGGGAGTTGATGCCGAGGGCAATAAGATAGCGGTGAAGATTTACAGGACGTACACCACCGAGTTCAGGAGGATATGGGAGTACTTAGCCGCTGACCCCCGCATCGGCTACCTGCCGAAGGACATGCGGAAGCTCGTCTTCGTCTGGACTCGGAGGGAGTTTAAGAACCTCCAGAGGGCGATAAAGTACGCGGTTCGCGTTCCCGAACCGGTAATCTTCCGCAACAACGTCCTGGTAATGGAGTTCATTGGCGATGAGATGCCCGCTCCAAGGCTGAAGGACGTTGAGAGGGAGCTTGAGAGGAGTGACTTTGAGGAGCTCTACGATTACCTAATCGGCGTCATCGAGAGGCTCTGGAAGCGCGGTGACATGGTTCACGGCGATTTGAGCGAGTACAACGTCCTGCTCTGGGACGGGCCGGTGGTCATAGACTGGTCGCAGGCCACCGTCAGGAGGAACCGCATGAGCGTCGAGCTTTTAAAGCGCGACCTGAGGAACGTTACAAGCTACTTCGCGAGGAAGGGGGTTGAGGTTGAGGACTACGAGGTGAAGCTCCGCGAGCTGATTGAGAGGTGAGAGCATGGACGAGTTTGAGAGACTCCTGAAGAAGTACGAGCGCGTTGATAAGGATGGAAAACCGATTGAAGAACCCGAGTTCGGCGAGATTGACTACGTGGCCGAGGGCGAGCAGGAAGAGTTTGTGAGGATTCCAAAGGAGAGGATAGCGGTCCTCATAGGCAAGAAGGGCAAGACCAAGAAGGAAATCGAGGAGCGCACCGGAACCAAGATAGAGGTCGACAGCGAGACGGGAGAAGTTTTCATCACCGCCACGAAGAAGACCAAGGACCCCCTTGCCGTCTGGAAGGCGAGGGACGTGGTTTTGGCCATAGGCAGGGGTTTCTCCCCCGAGAGGGCCTTCAGGCTCTTCAACGAGGGTGAAATCCTCGAGGTTGTCAACCTCACCGACATCGTGGTTGGGAACGAGAAGAACGCCCTGCCGAGGGTCAGGGGTAGAATCATCGGGCGGAAGGGAAGGACGAGGGAGATTATTGAGGAGATGAGTGGCGCTGACGTTAGCGTTTACGGAAAGACCGTCGCGATTATCGGCAACCCGATTCAGGTAGAGGTGGCAAGAACGGCTATAGAAAAGCTCGCCAAGGGCTCGCCCCACGGCGTCGTTTACCGCTACCTCGAAAGGCGCAAGAAGGATTTGGAGCTCGAAAGCTCCGCCTACTACGAGGCCCTTGAGGGCGGGCCCGAGCTTGAGGATTGGGAGGAGGAATGACGATGGCCGAGGCGAGTCAGCTCTTTAAGGAGTTCAAAATTCAGAGCGTCAGCGAGTTCTTCAGGCGAAACGCGGCAATGCTCGGCTACACTGGAAAAGTCCGCTCGCTTACAACGCTCGTCCACGAGGCGGTGACGAACTCGCTCGACGCCTGTGAGGAGGCTGGAATTCCGCCCTACATAAGGGTCGAGATTGAGGAACTCGGGAGGGAGCACTACAAGGTTGTCGTTGAGGACAACGGCCCGGGAATCCCGGAGAAGTACATAACCCACGTATTTGGAAAGATGCTGGCCGGAACGAAGGCCCACAGGAACATACAGAGCAGGGGCCAGCAGGGTATCGGTATAAGCGGTGCTGTGATGTTCGCCCAGATTACGAGCGGTAAGGCGACCCGCGTGATTACTTCAACGGGAGACGAGATAATAGAGGCCTGGGTGAAGATAGACGTCGACAGAAACGAGGGTAAAATCGTCAAAAAGGAGAAGCACCCGAACCCGGACGGCTGGCACGGGACGAGGATAGAGCTCGAGGTTAAGAACGTTAAATACATCCGCTCGAAGCAGGGCGTTTACTGGTACCTCAAGCTCACCGCGATAGCCAATCCACACGCCCACATCGAGCTCATCGAGCCCGACGGAAGGCTAATCGTCTTCCCGCGCTCGAGCGACGAGATTCCGGAACCGCCGGTTGAGATGAAGCCCCACCCGAAGGGCGTCCTGACGGACGACGTTTACAGGATGGCCAAGAAGACGAAGAGAACAACGGTGAGGCGCTTCCTCGTTGGAGAATTCTCGAGGATAAGCGACAAGAAGGTTGACGAGCTCGTCGAGTACATAGCGGCGCTGAGGCTCATCAAGACGGTCGAGGACAAGAAGGTTCAGGAAGGGCTCTACGAGAGGCTCATGAAGGGCGAAGTCAAGGCCGTTCTCCGTTCTTTCAAGGGCTACACCAAGGTCGTCAAGCAGGTCGCGAAGATGATGGAGAAGCCGCCTGAAAAGCTCACCTGGCACGAGGCTGAAGAGATAGTCGAGGCCTTCAAGTACATGAAGTTCCTCGCTCCGCCGACGCACGGCCTCAGGCCCATAGGCGAGGAGAACATTGAGAAGGGTTTGAAGGGAATCCTCAAGCCGGAGTTCGTAACGGCCGTAACGAGACCGCCGAAGGTCTACTCGGGCGGAATCCCCTTCCAGGTCGAGGTCGGCCTTGCCTACGGCGGTGAGATACCGAGCGGTTTTGAGCTCCTCCGCTACGCGAACCGCGTTCCGCTCCTATTCGATGCCGGCTCGTGTGTGACCACTCAGGCGGCCCGTTCGATAGACTGGAAGCGCTACCGCGTTGACGACCTCGACAGAACCCCGCTCGTGCTCATGATTAACGTCGTTTCAGTCCACGTCCCCTACACCGGAACCGGAAAGCAGAGCATAGCCAACGACGAGGACATCTACAACGAGATTCGCCTGGCCATAATGGACGCGGCGAGAAGGCTGCAGACCTACCTCAGCGGAAAGCACAGAAGGCTTTACCAGGTCAAGAGGAAGAAGACCTTCGAGAAGTACGTGCCCGAGATAGCGAGGGCTTTAAGCATACTGACCGGCGAGCCGGAGGAGAAGATTAGGGAGTACTTCCTCAACTTCATTGAGAGCCACTTTGCCTCGAAGGAGGCCGTTTCAGAGGGTGCCGCCCCGGAGGTGAGCGAGAATGCCTAAAGCAATAAAGCGCGAGAGGCCCAAGGAGAAGTTCTCCTACGACCCCAAGAAGGTCTTGAGCAAGCTCGAAGAGTACGGAAGGAGCGTCCTTGAGGCTATCAAGGCCGGTAAGAATCCCTACTTCGATATACCAACGCGCGGACTCAACAACGTCTACTTCGACGAGAAGAGCAGGCTAATCAAGATGGGCGACAAGCTCTCAAGGCGTTACTTCCTCAACGTGGCTCACGCAAGAAAGTTCATGCAAACCTTACTCATAATGGCCTACGTGAAGAGGCTCGTCGCCGAGGGCAAGCACGCGAGCCTTCGTGAAGCCTACTACGCCAACAAGCACACGATTCCTGGAACGAAGGAGAACACCTTCGAGGACCAGCGCGAGAGCGACCCCATCATAGAAGACCTTGAGAGAATGCTCGGAGTCCTGCGTGAGGAGATGCACATCACAGCGGACAGGCGCGGTTACATCTACGGCGACATAGTGATTCGCGACGGTGAGGACGAGTTCAACGCGAGCAAGCTCGGAAGCGGCGGCTGGGCGGTTCCTGGAACGGTGGAGCACATTCAGTTCCCGGAGATAAACGTTGACTACGCCCTCGTTGTCGAGACCGCCGCTATGGCCGACCGTCTCATCGAGGAAAAGTTCCCGAAGAAGGAGAAGGCCCTAATCATAGCGACGCAGGGACAGGCCTCGCGTGGCGTTAGAAGGCTTATCCACAGGCTCCACTACGAAGAAGGCCTGCCAATCATCGTCTTCACCGATGGCGACCCCTACGGTTGGTACATCTACTCCACCATAAAGCAGGGCTCGATAAACCTCGCTTACCTCAGCGACAAGCTGGCAACGCCCGAGGCGAGGTTCGTGGGCATGACGATGGACGACATAAAGCGCTATGGTTTAGAGAACGTCACCGAGAAGCTCAAGGGAATCCCGCCCAACAAGAAAGGTGGCCCGACGGGCGACTACAAGAGGATCCTTGAGGAGATGGAGTACCCCTGGTTCCAGAACAAGGAGTGGCAGAGACAGCTCAAGATGGCCCTCAAGTGGGGCGTCAGGATTGAACAGCAGGCCTTAGCTAATAAGTCCCTCGAGTTCGTCGCCAAGGAGTATTTGCCAGAAAAGATAAACAACGGTGATTTGCTGCCATGACGACGACTGAAGAGCTCGTCGCCCAGGTCAACAAGATACTCGACGATATCGGGATAGACCTGGGCGAGCTCTTCGAGAACTTCGAGCCGGCCAGGTTAGCCTACACCCTCCAGCGCAACGTTTCCCTTCTGAACGACCTCCAGGACGAGCTTGAGAGGCGCGTTGGGGAAACGGCTCCGTCCGTCCGCTTCATGGACAAGAAGAACAAGGACCCCCACCTCCAGTGGATTTACAGGAAGAAGCACAACAGGGCTTTGGCCCTTGAGAGACTCCGCTCCGCTATAACCGCCCACAAGATGGCCTTAGCTCTGCTCTCGGCCAACTACACCTTCAAGCTCGGCAGGAAGGAGATTCCGGTAGATGCCATAACGAAGGAGAACTTTGAGAAGGTCAGGGCCGTTGAGAAGCCCGTGAAGCTCGGCAGGCTTGAAGTTCTTCCACACCTCGCCTACTCCGGCGACGTGCTCAGGCTTCTGGCCAAGGAGAGCATTGAGGTCAGGGAAACCTTCAAGTTCATCAAGGGCAAGCTCCGCGAGAAGGGAACCGTCAGGACGAAGAGCATAAGGATTGAGGTCGAGTACTTCGAGAACAACAGGCTGAAGAAGGCCCGCCTCGACCTTCCGGCCGATGCCGACATCGAGATGGAGCTCAGGAAGCGCTTCGGAAGAAGGTTCCGCTGGCGCGTTCTGACGTTCGTGAAGACGAGGGGGGTTCTCATAAACAACCACTACACCGTTGACAACCTCGCACTTGCCTACGCCTCCCTCGACCCCGAGAACGGCGCCGAAAAGCTCGGCCTGGACATCTTCCGCTACTACTTCCTCACCTCTTCCACGGAGCGCGAGACCCTGGGCATCTTCCCGGGGATAAAGCTCTGCGTCGACTGCCACTACTCAATCCTCGATTTGCCCTTCAGGCACGAGAAGGACTTCAAGACCGGGCAGGGGAGCATCTACGTCATAAGGAAGTGCGAGATGGAGGAACAGCTGACCGGGAAGAGGAAGGACATAACAACGATTCCCAACTACCTCCTCGGCGGGGTTCTGCTCTACGGCATGAGCCCCTACGACGAAGGAAAAGTCGCGGAGCTCCTTGGAATTGACGAGGCCGAGCTGGAGGAGGCCATAAAGAAGTTCGTGATTTCCGGCCTGCACAAGGTTCTGTTCAGCGAGAGCGAGCTGAAGAAGTTCGAGAAGTTCATGCCGAAGAGCGACAAGGCCAAGCGCTTCCTCGACCTCCTGCAGGGGTGAGGGCATGAAGGTTCGGGTGAGTGCCAAAACCTACGACGAGCTTCTGCGGAAGCTTTCCGAGCTCGACGAGGACGTCACCGAGGTCTACGTTAGTTTAAGACCCACCAAGGAGGTCGTTGTTAAAATCCTTGAGAACGCGCCCAACGTGAAGAGGATAAGCTGTCCGCCGAGCCTCTATCCAAAGGTCTCCAAGAGGGTCATCTACGCCCTCGGTCAGCTCGGTATAGAGCTCGTCCCCGAGAACAGGCCCAGGGGAAGGCCGAGGAAGTACGACGAAAAAACGGTGAAGCTCGTCCGCGAGCTGGCCAGGAAGGGCGTTCCAATGCGGGAAATCAGCGAGCGCCTCGGCATTCCCCTGAGGACCGTTTACTACATGGTGAACGAGCTCCGGGCTTAACTTTAAAAGACCTTTTCTCAAGCCAACCCCGGGTGAGAGAAGTGATTGAGACCCAGGAAGAAGTTCCGGAGATTAGGGAACCCCTCAGGCGCGTCGGCATAACCAACCTCAGGAGCGTCGCCAAGATTAACTGGAAGGGAAAGGTCTACACGTTCCTCCCGCTCTTTGAAGTCACGATAGACGTCCCGGCCGAGAAAAAGGGAATCCACATGAGCAGGCTCGTGGAGAGCATAACCGAGGCCATGAGCGAGGCCGTCGAGGAAGAGGTTAGGGAGGCCCACAGCTCGCTTGAGGAGCTTGGAAAAGCCGTCATCAGGCGCCTTGAGAGCAAACACCCGCACAGAAGGGCGGAGGTCTGGATTAAGACCCACCTCATAATTCCCAGGGAAACGCCGGCGAGCGGGAAGACGAGCTACGAGCCCTACGACGTCGAGGTCGGCGTCATAAAGAACGAGGACGGCACCTTTGAGAAGGTCCTCCGCGTCAAGGTGATTGGGAACACGGTCTGCCCGCACGCGATGGCCAACAACAACGGCAAGACCCACATACAGCGCGCCATCGGCGAGCTCGAGGTCAGGACGGCCTTCGACGAGGAGATAGCGCTCGAAGATATGATTGACGTTGTCGAGAGCTCCTTCAGCCACCCGACCTACACGCTCCTGAAGACGGTTGACGAGAACGCGGTTGTGCAGGGCATGTTCGCGAACCCGAAGTTCGTTGAAGATGTTGCACGCGAGATTTTCGCCAAGGCCCGGGAGAAGTTTAGGGGCAAAATCCACGTGCGCGTAATCAGCAACGAGAGCATTCACAAGCACGACGTCATAGCCGAGACGTGGAGCTAAGCATGAGCTCGGATTTATTTACCCCTCCTTATCTCTCCTCCCTGTGATTCGCGAGAACGGGAAAAAGCTTCGATGGACTATGAAGCGTCACCCTCTTTTTCTCTTGCACGTCTGGACGTCCCGAGATATAACCAAAACACGTACTGCCTTGGGAGTTCTTTGATGGTGGGGAAGTTGGTACTCCAAACTAACCGAATACGTGCGTGATAGCCAAATGTGATGTGACTTGAAAATGGCAAAGTTATTACTGATTAATAGCTTTTTAGCAATATTAATGTCAAACATAAACGGCATCTTCCCGAGCTTTTTTCGGGATATTTTATCCAAGCTCGTTTTTTTTCAGCATTTTATCCTAAGGTTCTAAGTAAGACTTAAATATCGGCTAGACATAACAATAATCGCCCGGAAGGACATAATCCCGGGCAGGAGGGTCCGCATTATGAAGAAGTTGGTGGCCTTGCTGTTTGGACTCTTGGTAGTGGCTACTGGATTTGCAGCAGCAACCATCTGGGAAGTTACTGCAGTGCACCAAAGGAACGAAGGACACTACGGCTGGGCCTATGCAGAGGTTGGAGTTAAGTACGACGTCCAGCATCCGTACACCAACTACCAGATAACTTACAGGTATGGAACTGGAGGCCTTCTTGTGCCAGGATATACAGCAAACGTTAACAAGTACTGGGATCCCAATGGAATCACTGTTGAGACAGTTGTCAAGAATAGCGAGGGCTTCGTGATGGAAAAGGTCTACGCTTCTGCTGGCTGGCCGTACATCTGAGCCCTCTATTCTTTAATTTTTGGAGGTTGAAACGATGAAACCCAACACCTATCATCTGCTTGGAGTCACTATGATTTTCCTACTAATCTTGACTGGAATGGAAGCAGTAACCGCCGCCCCCTACTGGGTCAAGCCAGGAGTTTACATTGAATACATTGCCGAAAGATATGACCCATATATCCAGTACTTAAACGGTAAAGGCTATGTCAGCAACATCTCGAAGGCCACGTCGGTTATCTTTTACGAGTATAACGGGACGGTTTTCAGGATTCTGACACTCAACGACACTAAAATCAGGTTCAGAGTATTGGAAATAAGCAATAACTTGGCCACAATTGGAGTTAGGATTGAGCTCAACAACGTTTCTATACTGACACTGGTTAAGAAAAACACAACACCACCCAAGTTCTGGGACGTCGGCACCTCAGATGTCATCATAGAACCGCCTCACGACCCAAGCATCCCGGAGGACATGGTCTGGTATAAGATATTTACAAAACGTGCGGTCATAACGGGAGTCTATAAACTCCGGCTTAATGACAGTGCAGTTTTTGACCTGAACGGTAAATTCTACGGCCATACCGGCCTGTGGTACCAGGCCACAGAAGACTGGAACCCCTCACTCCCCTTTATAGTTGAACCTGGGAACGTTAGTTATTACATTCAAAAAACAGGCTCATGGAAAAGAAGCTTCTGGACACCTTATGGAACTTTTGGTCCTCCAGTTGGGGTACTCAATCTCGAATCCAAAGGGGGCACAATCGAAGTGTCAATTGGCAGAATATTCAAGATATTTGAGCGAACCGTTTCCCCAAATAGCACCTCCACAGTACTCTTTGACCCTAATTCGGGCATTATCATAGGACATTCACCAACCGAGTTCACTTTTCCGGACCTTCAGGCCATAGGAGTCATCTTCGGGTTTTTCAACGACCAGCGGGGAGCCTACCTCAACCAGGTAAAAAGGGACTATTCAACGTGGAGCGGATTACTACTGTACGGGACGAACGCTGAGTTCCAGAAGGTCAAGGAAGTTAAATTCGAAAGTCCTAGTTCTCAACTGAAGTATGTGTTCATGGTCTCCCTTGGAGCCCTTGCACTAACTGGGGTTAAAAGAATAATTGGGGGAAAATCCAGATGATTGCCAGAGCGTGGAAAGGAACGACAGTTTTCAAACTAAAATGGAGAGTTTGCCATTTTATTTTAAAATTTTATTACCGAACCTTTTCTCATTTGACAATAAAGTGTGAACTAGCTTTGAAAATCTTTAGTGGATATTTTGACCAGTTTCGATTGTTTTTCATAATTGTTCACAAAAGTTCGAAGTAAAACTTAAATATTGTTGGACGATAGTTAACACTGCCCGGGGGCAAGATAGTACCCGGGCAGGAGGGTCCACACCATGAAGAAGCTGGTTGCCGTACTGTTCGGACTCTTGGTAGTGGCTACCGGACTCGTGGCAGCGACGACTTGGGCTGTTACTTCGGTCCATAAAACAAGTACTGGCGAGTATGGCTGGGCTCTCGCTGAGGTGGGAGTCAAGTACGATGTCCAGCACCCGTACACCAACTACCAGATAACTTACAGGTATGGAAATGGAGGACTCACTGAAAAAGGAAAGGAAAAAGGATATACATACTTCCACTACAACAAGTATCCTGATAGGGACTCAATAACTTCAATAACTGTCGTTCTTTCTGGAGCTACTGAAGTCGAAGAAGATATAGCGACTGCAGGCTGGCCGTACATCTGAAGCTTGCTTTTTAAATTTTCTAATTTTTCTATAAGGAGGGACGCTGATGAAAAAGCATTGTCTATTTGCACTTGTCACAATAATGCTCTTCCTTTTCACACTTCCGATTTCAACAGCAACTCCCTACTGGGCTAAGCCTGGAGTTTACATTGAGTATACCGCCAAAAGATACAACCCGTACATTGAAAGTCAAGTTAACCGCGGTATAAAGCCAGAACTTGTTACTACTGCTTCCCTTCTGTACTTCAGAAATGGAACTTATTACTGGGTGGACTGTCACAATGATACTCTCATAAAATTCAAGATACTCACGGAGAGGGGGGAATACCTCACCATGGGTGTCCTCCTTAACCTTAAAAACGTGACAATCAAGTTTGAGGCTCAAAATGGTACCCAGATTAGTGCCTTTTGGAACAGCGCAGATGTAATCTCGACGTCAAAAAGAGTCTTAGCAGATGGAAAAGTCAGTGTGAAAGTCAAACTTCGTTCCCTACGGATATTTGGGGAATATCGCATACGGAAGAAGGATGGAATGGTCTTTGGAATGAATGGGACGCCTTATGGCCACACGTTCATATGGATGGAAAACGTTTCACCGAACATTACGCTCGTAACGTTCCCTATGTACAACTGGAGTGCTACAGTAAAGAGTGTATCCCCTGACAACCAAAGAGGGTTGATAACTTATTATGGGCTTTTTCAACCTCCCATCGTCACGGTGGCTGTCATAGGCCCTCCGTTTAAGATACCCGGGAAGATTGAGTTCACAACTGTCACCCCGGATAGCCTTCGCTACGACCCCTCAACGGGACTGGTATTGAACATCGGAAGTGTAGGAGTGGCCCTCGTTCCGGACCTCGCGGCGATAGGAATTCCGTTTGCATCGTTTACGGATGAATATTACCAGTTTAAGGTACAGAACGAACAGGAAAACAACTATTTGTATCCTACAGGGCTTGTCTTCTATGATACAAACGCTGAGTTCCAAAAAGTCCAGGAAATTCCTTTTTCAAAGGCTAGGACTATCTGGAAATATGTATTTTGGACATCGATAGTTTTCCTTAGCTTTGTTGTGTTAAAAAGAAGTTTTGGGTGGCCAAAATGAAAAACATCCTCCTATCAATCTTTGGTGGCAATGGCATTTACTGGAGATGGATGGGGATAGATTTTAATCAAGGGGGTGGACAAAATGAGTAGACTTAAAACACTCCTGAAATGGGAGTTTAACGACGTTATAAAGGACGTCCTCTTTCTCTTGGGATTGGTGCTCGTTGGCATGTCGATGAAACAGTCCATTATGGACGTTGATTATTCTGCGGGCTTTGTATCTGGAATAAGTATTAGTCTGTTTGGTCCTTCTAAATCTACTGGGGTTTTACATGCAATCCTAGGAATGATGTCCCTCGAAGATGTATGGACGCTGGTCGGATTCCTTACCCTACTCCTTGGCGCTTTATCTTTCCGCTACGACCGGGACAGCGGGGTTGCGCGTTCTATTTACTCGCTTCCGTACTCCAACACCGAAATCTTTGGAGTCAAGTTGCTCTCAATACTCGTCTACAGCGTCCTCATGGTTCTTCTCCCCTTTGCATACGTCACGGTAACGAGCTACGCCAGCATAGCCGGCTACCTGCCGGAGGTAACCTCGGGATTCATGAGCGATGCCCTCATTATTGCGCTCTTCCTGATATTATACCTCGTCGCCGTCGCAACCTTTGTTTCCCTGGCATCTCCAAACGCCTTCCTGGCCTTTATGGTGGGCTTCACCGTAGTCTACGCACCAAAAATCCTGGGACTCGAGAGCATTCCCCCGGCACTCTTCACCTACGCCCTTCACAGATGCGGAAGCACGGACTTCACTCCCTTCACGGCCCAATACCTTGGCTGGGGAATTGCAGTCCCGTTGCTCCTCCTCGGGGCCGCGCTGGTTCTAATTAGGAGGAGGGATGTGGTATGAGGCGCTTCCTCACAGTGTTGCTCCTTGGCCTGTTGATACTCACAATCGGCTCCATTGGGATTTACCACTCATACGAGAACAAAGTCGGCTCCGTTGGCCCAGTTTTCCTTCAACCAATAGAGAGGCAGGGAAACGTGACGGACATAATGATGGTTACCATGTACACCCCAACGAGCTCCCTCGTGGAAGCGTCCTGCAACGGCAACGGGGTCGTTGAGGTGTACGACATCATAACGGGCGAGCTCGTGAACAGGGAGAACATCTACGGGCATCTGACTTATCAGTTCGTCCTGCCACGTGAAGGGGACTACCTTGTCCTCAACAACGGAACCGGGAAGTTGACCTGCGCCTTCCGATTCATCAAGAATTACCCGACGAAGGACGTTCAGAACGCAATCTACGGCCTAGGGACCGTTTTTGCACTGCTCCTTGCCCTGGTCATTTGGAGGTGGAGGAAATGATTATCGAGGCGAGGGATTTGAAGAAATACTTCGGGAGCATCCACGCACTTGACGGGGTTACGGTTAGCATTCCGGAGGGAGTAACGCTGATACTCGGACCCAACGGCGGTGGAAAGAGCACCTTTCTTAAGCTTGCCACCGGGGTCTACAGGCCAACCTCTGGAGAGATAAAGGTGTTCGGAGAAAGTCCCTGGAACAACTGGAGGGTTAAAACCCGCTTCGGCGTTGCCTACGACCCGCCGGCTTTTCCGCAGTTTACAACCGGGCGGGAATGGTTGAACCTCTTTGCGGAGAGCAGGGGCTTCGGAGAGGACGAAATTGAGCGCGTGGCGGAGCTCTTTGAGGTGAAGACCTTTATTGATAAGCGCATAAGCGGTTACTCCTCGGGAATGCTGAAGAGACTGAGCCTCGCGCAGGCCTTCATCGGAAAGCCGGAGCTAGTCTTCCTCGACGAGCCTCTCGCCAATATAGACTTTGACAGCATGGAAAAAGTCATTGAAATCATCGAGGATATGAGGGGGAAGACCAACTTCGTAATCATAAGCCATATCTGGGAGCCTCTGATGCCCATCGTTGACTGGGTCGTCGTGATAGGCAACGGAAAGCTCGTTCTGAGCGGAAAAGCCGAGGAGGTTCAAGAAGAGGTCGAGAGGCTGTTCAAGCCGCACATCAGAAGGAAGAGGGGAGGGAGCACAGAGGCTCCCTCACCTTCCGGGCAGGAGGGTCCGCACCCTGCCAACGGTTGAGTTTTGGGCGGTTAGGTTTATTAGCTTTTTTCTTACTCCCCCATGGCGGTTAACATGAAGCTCGTCCACGACCCGATACACGGCGGAATAGAGCTCGACGACTTCGCGGTAAAGCTGGTTGACACGCCGGAGTTCCAGAGGCTCAGGAGGATTACCCAGCTCGGCTTGGCTTTCCTCGTCTATCCCTCCGCCAGACACACACGCTTCGAGCACTCACTCGGGACCTTCCACATAGCGAGGCTTATACGGGAAAGAAACCCGGAGATTGACGAGGAAGCGGTTTACGCGGCCCTGCTCCACGACCTCGGGCACTACCCGTTCAGTCACACCCTTGAATGCCTCTTCCCGAGGCACGAGGAAAATACGAGATTCCTCATAAGGCATGGCGAAATCGGCGACGTTCTGATGGAGCGCTTCTCGCTCGGGGAGTTCCTTGGCCTTCTCAAGCACCCGCTCGTGAGCGGAGACATAGACGCCGATAGAATGGACTACCTTGTGCGCGACGCCTACTACACCGGGGTCGCCTACGGACTCGTTGACCTTGAGCGCCTTATACGAAACCTCCGCTGGGACGGCGAGAGACTAATTCTCGGCGAGAAGGGGATAATGGCCGGTCAGAACCTCCTGATATCGAGGAGCATGATGTATCCGACGGTTTACCAGCACCACACCGTTAGAATAGCGAGCGCGATGCTGTGCAAGGCCGTTGAGCTCGAAGGGGTTGAGCTTGGGGAGCTCCGGAAAATGGACGAGGTTGACCTCGTGGCGAGGTTGAGGGCGAGCGAGAGAAGGGAAGTCCGCGAGCTCATCGGTGCAATCGAGAACAGAAGACTGTACAAGCGCGTCGTCTGGAGCGGGAAGGAGCTCGATGAAGAGACAATCGGGGAGCTGAGAAAAGAGCTGGAGAGTGAGTTCGGCCACCTCGCGTTGCTCGACTACCCCGAGAAGCCGAGGTTTGAGGAGAGGAACGCATTCGTGGAGTTCAACGGGGAAATTAAACGCCTGAGCGAGGTCTCGCCGGTTGTCAGGGCGCTCGTCGAGGCCAAGGAAAGCAACTGGCGCTGGGGAGTCTACGCGAGAGGAGACCTCGTGGAGAAGGTCAGGATGTTTGTCTCCAAAAGGCTTAAGTAGTTTTGAATCCCTTCCCCGGTTCCATTTTCCAATCGGGAAAAGCTTTATAACCGAGCCTTTTAAGTTAAGCCGACAAGCTCATCCAAAGGTGGTGCGTTATGGGAAGAAGGGAAGAGATGATTGCGAAGATTAAGGAGCTCATGACCCAGCCTGAGAGAATCAGGAACATGGGTATCGCCGCTCACATTGACCACGGTAAGACCACGCTGAGCGATAACCTGCTCGCCGGTGCCGGAATGATAAGCGAGGAGCTCGCCGGAAAGCAGCTCGTCCTTGACTTCGACGAGCAGGAGCAGGCGAGGGGTATCACCATCAACGCGGCCAACGTCTCGATGGTTCACACCTACGAGGGTCAGGACTACCTCATCAACCTCATCGACACCCCGGGTCACGTTGACTTTGGTGGTGACGTTACCAGGGCCATGCGTGCCATAGACGGTGCCATCATCGTCGTTGACGCCGTTGAAGGAGTTATGCCCCAGACCGAGACCGTTCTCAGGCAGGCCCTTCGCGAGTACGTCAAGCCGGTTCTCTTCATCAACAAGGTTGACCGTCTCATCAAGGAGCTCAAGCTCGGCCCGAACGAAATACTCAACCGCTTTGCCAAGATAATCACCGACGTCAACAGGCTCATCAAGCGCTACGCCCCCGAGGAGTTCAAGAGCCAGTGGATGGTCAAGGTCGAAGATGGAAGCGTCGCCTTCGGAAGCGCTTACTACAACTGGGCCCTCAGCGTTCCGTACATGAAGAAGACCGGCGTTTCCTTCAAGGACATCGTCGAGCTCACCAACGCCGGTGACCTCAAGACCCTCAGGCAGAAGGCCCCGCTCCACGTCGTCGTCCTCGATATGGTCGTCAGGCACCTCCCGAACCCGCTTGAGGCCCAGAAGTACAGGATTCCGCACCTCTGGCAGGGCGACATAAACAGCGAGGTCGGCCAGGCCATGCTCAAGTGCGACCCGAAGGGCAAGATGGTCATGGTCGTCACCAAGATAATCATTGACAAGCACGCTGGAGAAGTTGCCACCGGCCGTGTCTGGAGCGGTACCGTCAAGAGCGGTAAGGAAGTTTACCTCATCAACAGCAAGAGGAAGGCCAGAATCCAGCAGGTCGGTATCTACATGGGTCCCGAGAGGATTAACATGGAGGCCGTTCCTGCTGGAAACATCGTCGCCGTCACCGGTCTGAGGGACGCCATGGCCGGTGAGACCGTTGCTGAAGAACCCATCGAGCCGTTTGAAGCCCTCCACTACGTCAGCGAGCCGGTCGTTACCGTCGCCATCGAGGCCAAGAACGTTAAGGACCTCCCGAGGCTCATCGAGGCTCTTAGACAGCTCGCCAAGGAGGACCCGACGCTCCACGTTAAGATTGACGAGGAGACCGGCCAGCACCTCCTCAGCGGTATGGGTGAGCTCCACCTCGAGGTCAAGCTCGTCAAGCTCAAGGAAGACTGGAAGATTGACGTTGACGTCAGCCCGCCGATAGTTGTCTACCGCGAGAGCGTCACCAAGAAGAGCCCAATCGTCGAAGGAAAGTCCCCGAACAAGCACAACAGGTTCTACATCACAGTCGAGCCGATGCCGGACGAGATTTACCAGGCCATCAAGGAGGGCATCATCCCCGAGGGCAGGCCGAAGGACCCGAAGGCGGTCGCCAAGAAGCTCGCCGAGCTCGGCATGGACTACGAGATGGCCAAGGGCATCGTCGACGTCTACAACGGCAACATGTTCTTCGACAACACCAAGGGTATCCAGTACCTCAACGAGGTCATGGACCTCCTGGTTGACGGATTCCACATGGCGATGGACGAGGGACCGCTCGCCAAGGAGCCGGTTATGAAGGTCATCGTCAGGCTCCACGATGCCAAGATACACGAGGACAACGTCCACCGCGGTCCGGCCCAGATTTACCCGGCCATCAGGACTGCCATCCACTGCGCCATGATGAAGGCCGGTCCGGTCCTCTACGAGCCGTACCAGAAGGTCATCATCAACGTTCCCTACGAGTACATGGGTGCCGTCAGCAGGGAAATCAACCAGAGGCGCGGTCAGCTCATCGACATGAGGCAGGAAGGCGAGGTCATGATTATCATCGCCGAGGCCCCGGTTGCCGAGATGTTCGGATTCGCCGGAGCCATCCGTGGAGCGACCAGCGGAAGGGCCCTCTGGAGCACCGAGCACGCCGGATTCAAGCGCGTCCCGAACGAGCTGGCAGTCAACATCATCAGGCAGATACGCCAGAGGAAGGGCCTCGACCCGAACCCGCCGACCGAGAAGGACGTCTGCCCGCAGCAGTGAAGCCGTCCCGGCTTCTCGTTTCTTCACCTTTCTTGAATTTTGACTTTGGTTCACATTCCGGTCTTTTCTTCAGTCCAATCCCGTCGCTCCGAGAACGGGGGGCCCAATTTTAACAAATCCGCGTTCAATAGCGATTAGTTAACTTTTTAAACTCGCCCCGCAAGTTAGGGTCGGAACTCATGAGGTCCCCCCGTAAACGGCGGGTTCCCCGCCCGAGGGGACCGAGGTTCGAAAGATTTAAAAAGCCGTCCTAGTCAACGAGACTAGACCAAAAACTGGAGGTGTTTGAAAATGCCGAAGGAGAAGCCGCACGTTAACATCGTCTTTATAGGCCACGTCGACCACGGAAAGAGCACCACCATCGGTAGGCTGCTCTTTGACACCGCGAACATTCCGGAGCAGATTATCAAGAAGTTCGAGGAGATGGGTGAGAAGGGTAAGTCCTTCAAGTTCGCTTGGGTCATGGACAGGCTCAAGGAGGAGCGCGAGAGGGGTATCACCATTGACGTCGCTCACACCAAGTTCGAGACCCCGCACAGGTACATCACCATCATCGACGCTCCCGGTCACAGGGACTTCGTTAAGAACATGATTACCGGTGCCAGCCAGGCTGACGCCGCCGTTCTCATCGTTGCCGCCACCGACGGTGTCATGCCCCAGACCAAGGAGCACGCCTTCCTTGCCAGGACCCTCGGTATCGGCCACATCATAGTCGCCATCAACAAGATGGACATGGTCAACTACGACCAGAAGGCCTTCGAGAAGGTCAAGGCCCAGGTCGAGAAGCTCCTCAAGATGCTCGGCTACAAGGACTTCCCGGTCATCCCGATTAGCGCTTGGGAGGGCGACAACGTCGTCAAGAAGAGCGACAAGATGCCCTGGTACAACGGCCCGACCCTCATCGAGGCCCTCGACCAGATACCCGAGCCGCCGAAGCCGACCGACAAGCCGCTCCGCATCCCGATTCAGGACGTCTACTCCATCAAGGGTGTCGGTACCGTTCCGGTCGGCCGTGTCGAGACCGGTATCCTCCGCGTTGGCGACGTCGTCATCTTCGAGCCGGCCAGCACCATCTTCCACAAGCCCATCCAGGGTGAGGTTAAGTCCATCGAGATGCACCACGAGCCCATGCAGGAAGCTTACCCGGGTGACAACATCGGATTCAACGTCCGTGGCGTTGGTAAGAACGACATAAAGCGCGGTGACGTTGCCGGACACACCAACAACCCGCCGACCGTCGTCAGGCCGAAGGACACCTTCAAGGCCCAGATAATCGTCCTCAACCACCCGACCGCCATCACCGTCGGATACACCCCGGTCCTCCACGCCCACACCACCCAGGTCGCCGTCAGGTTCGAGCAGCTCCTCGCCAAGCTCGACCCGAGGACCGGTAACGTCCTCGAGGAGAACCCGCAGTTCATCAAGACCGGTGACTCCGCCATCGTCATCCTCAGGCCGACCAAGGCCATGGTCATCGAGCCGGTCAAGGAGATACCGCAGCTCGGCAGGTTCGCCATCCGTGACATGGGCCAGACCGTTGCCGCCGGTATGGTTATCTCCATCCAGAAGGCCGAGTGAAGGCCTTCTCTGACCTTTCCTTTACTTCCTAAACTTTAGGAGGGACGGAAATGCAGAAGGCGAGGATTAAGCTTGCGAGCACCAACATTAAGGCCCTCAACGAAGTCACCGACCAGATTAGGCAGATTGCCGAGAGGACCGGCGTTAGGATGAGCGGTCCAATCCCGCTCCCGACCAAGAGGATAAGGATTACCACCAGGAAGAGCCCGGACGGAGAGGGCTCAGCAACCTTCGACCGCTGGGAGCTTCGCGTTCACAAGAGGCTCGTTGACATTGAGGCCGACGAGAGGGCCATGCGCCAGATTATGCGCATCCGCGTTCCCGAGGATGTCACCATCGAGATTGAGCTCATCTCCTGATTTCCTTTATGCGCCGGGGTAGCCTAGCCTGGGAAGGCGCGGGCCTGGAGAGTCCGTGGGCGCATGCCCGCCAGGGTTCAAATCCCTGCCCCGGCGCCAAACTCCTTTTGTCATCTCCCCTCATTGGGGCTGTTCTCGTGTGGTGATTTACATTTTTCTCTCGAAAGCCTCGCCATTCACGGCGGGGATGCAGTAAACCACCAACCAGTCTTTAAACAGGAAAGCAAACTATTTTAAAGCCTAAAAACCATACCATTCATTGAAATGAAGCGAACGGTAACGCTAAAACTCCAACCCTCAAAAGAACAAGCAAAAATCCTCCACCAGTTAGCCGACCTTGGAGCCAAAGCATGGAACCGAGTAAACTACCTGAGAAAATGGCAATACTTCCAAGAGCGAATCGTAGACTTTAATTCAACAGAGAAAACCGTTTATGAAGAGTTTAAACGGGAAATTGGCTCAGCCACAGTCCAGCAAATTTGCAGGAAGAACGCTGAAGCTTGGCGTTCGTTCTTCTCCCTCCTTCGGAAGAAGAGGAATGGTGAACTACCAGACTGGCTTAAACCCAAACTACCAAACTACCTGAAGGAGGACGGAAAGAGAAAACCCTTAATCGTCCTCCGGAACGACCAGTACAGGATTGAGGGCAACAAACTAATTCTCAAAGGCATTGGGGAATTCAAACGCTTGGAAATCCAATTCAAAGGAAGAATTCACCTGAAGGGCAGGCAGGGGCGCTTAGAGATAACCTACGACCCTGTTAGGTGGAAGTGGTATGCTCACGTCAACCTTACTGTTGGGGAGAAACTTGAGGGCGAAGAATGGGTGAGCATCCCAAGGCAACCTAAAGGAAGCCTCTTGGCTGGCATTGACTTAGGAGTGAACAATTTAATGGCCGTTTACGTTGAGAATGGAGAAAGCTTTCTCGTGAACGGGAGACCACTAAAGAGTATTGACTTCTACTGGAGGAAGAGGATTGCCGATTACCAGTCAAAACTCAACAAGAGTGGGGTCAAGACGAGTAGGAAACTCAAGAGAATGCACGAGAAGGCGAAACTTCAGGCCAAACACTACATTAACACAGCAGTCAGGCAGACTGTCCGGAAACTCTACGAGTTGGGCGTTTCTAAAATCGTGATTGGCTATCCTAAGGGCATAGCTCGGAATTCTGATAGGGGTAAAAAGCAGAATTTTCTCCTCTCTCGCGTTTGGCGGTTTAATTACGTTATCAAACGCTTGACGGAAGTTGCTGAGGAGTATGGTGTTCAGGTTGAGCTCGTTGATGAGGCTTTCACTTCGAAAACTTGTCCCGTTTGCGGGAGGCCCCACGAGGGGGCTCGTTTTGTTCGTGGTCTTTATTTGTGTCCCGCGACGGGGCTTGTCTTTAACGCGGATTTGGTTGGAGCGTTTAATATTTTGAGGAAGGCTATAAAAACCATAACCCCGAGCCTTCCGGCCTTATCGGGAGGTAGGGGTAACCGGGGGGAAGGCCCTCCCCGAGGGGCTGAGAGCCCGCTTTTTAGTGGGTTTGAATGAGGCCCCTCAAACCTCCCCGCCAACGGTGAGGGGTTAAACCGAACCCTCGCCCTAGCAGGGGAGGAGGTCAGTGAGCAAATACCAAACATAGAAAAGCACGTTTTCTGATTCAACATTCTCAATGGAGTGGAGTTAATAAGTGTGGAGATAAAAGAACAGAGACCAAGTGGACTCAGTAGCGCCTTCTCCTCTGCCTCGGCCTCTTCTTGCCCCACCTGTGCCTGTATTCGTTCTCAAGCTCGTCGCGCCGAACCATTTCCCGGTACTCCTTCGGAAGTTCTTCGCTCAGCTCCGACTTCCTGACGTCAACTCCCGCCTGCCTCGCTATGTACCTGAGTCTCCTGAGCTCACCGGGCGCGATGAAGGTTATGGCCTTCCCCTTCTTCCCCATTCTACCTGTTCTGCCAATCCTGTGGATGTACTGCTCTGCGTTCATGGGGATTGAGTAGTTGACAACGTGGCTTATCTCCGGGACGTCAAGTCCCCTCGCGGCAACGTCCGTCGCCACAAGAATCTCGGTCTTCCCGCGCTTGAACCTTCCGAAGGTTCTCTCCCTTGAGGGCTGGCTCATGTCCCCGTTGAGGGCCTCGGCCCTAAACCCGTCCTTCCTGAGCCTCTCCGCCAGCTCCCGAGTTTCCACCTTCGTCTGGCAGAAGATTATGCCGTAGAAGTCCTCGCTCAGGATTTTCTTGAGGATTCCGTAGCGCCTCGTCGGGACGGCCTCTATGAACTCCTGCTCGACCTCGCCTGGAACCAGCTCGTCCCTGCTCACGATGACGACTTCGGGGTTCTTCATGTACTTCTTGGCGAGCAGCAGAACGTCCATCGGCATCGTCGCCGAGAACATCATCACGCGCTTTTCCCTCGGAGTGGCCCGGAAGATTGCCTCAATGTCCTCCTGAAAGCCCATATCAAGCATTCTGTCGGCCTCGTCGAGGACGAAGAAGCGGAGCGAGTCAAGTCTAAGCGTTCCGCGCCTTATGTGGTCGAGCACCCTGCCGGGCGTTCCAACGACGATTTGAGCCCTCTCAAGGGCCCTTATCTGGGGCCCTATGGGCTGACCTCCGTAGATTGCGTAGATGTCTATCTTCCGCTTCCCGCGGAGTGAGCGAAGCTCCTCGCTTACCTGTATTGCCAGCTCCCTCGTCGGCGTTAGAATAAGCGCCTGGACTTCCTTTCTACTCTCATCAACAAGGTCGAGGATTGGAAGACCAAAGGCCGCAGTTTTGCCGCTTCCGGTCTTTGATTGGCCAACGACGTCGCTCTTTCCGTCGAGAATGAGCGGTATAACTTCCCTCTGAACGTCTGTGGGTTCTGAGAAACCCCTTCTCTCAACGGCCTCAACGGAGGCCTTAGATAAGCCAAGCTCCTTAAAACTCATTTTTCAAGTCTCCTTAACGCTGAAGTTTCAAACGCGCTCCTTCTCAGAACGCGCCGAGGAGAAACGCGTTTTGGCGGGCCGGGGGGGATTCGAACCCCCGACCTGCGGATTAAGAGTCCGCCGCTCTAACCAGGCTAAGCTACCGGCCCACGACCCGAAACCATAGAGGGGAAGTGTATTTATAAATTTTTCGGTCCTGTCTGTTCGCAACTGTTATTAGGTTCGGGGGCCCAAGTATTATGGGGGCACTGGAATTGGCTGGGGAATTTCAGACTATAAAGCTTCTCGCCGAGATTGTTGCCTTCGCTACCCTTACATCTGCCGTTGTGTTAGCGTACTCGCTCCGTGATGTTCTGGCGGGCTACGTCGATAGGAGAACCTTGAAGGGAGTTTTTCTGGGAATATTTATCTTCTGGCTCGGCTATCTTGAGAACGTTTTTAATGACCTATACAAGACGGAGCTCACAAAGGTTCTTGATGATATCTTGGTTGCCGTTGGTATGACAATAATTGTCGTGACGGCGTTTCAAATGAGAAAGCAAATCAGGGCAGTGAAACCAAAAGTTGTGACCAAAGGACCGAGCTTTTTAAAACCCGGGGCATACATAACCGGGCTCGTGGCGCCTTCTATGATACTCCCTCTTCTTCAGGGAAGACAGCTACTTGCAATCACGAGACATCCAAAACCGTACGAGGAGCATGGTATTCCTTATATCTGGATTAGCAACGTTCCGGCTGAAAATGCCGTAAGACCCACGGAACTTGCCCCTCTCCTTCACAAAGTGCTCTCAAGTGCCGATGGGAACACTTTCATAATCGTGGACGGACTTGAGTACTTAATCCTGAACAACGGTTTTGAGCCCGTTATGAAGTTCCTCATGAACCTGAAGGACAACCTTCTCACGAGGAATGCCGGAATGGTGGTGATAGTTGACCCAAAGACCCTCGATGACCGGCAGATGAACATGCTGATGAGGGAGTTCGAGAGGTTGCCCCTCCAGAAACCGTAAAATTTATAAAGGCCCCAACGCCCTTATATCTGGCAACGCGGGGGTTGCCGAGCCTGGTCAAAGGCGCGGGATTGAGGGTCCCGTCCCGTAGGGGTTCCGGGGTTCAAATCCCCGCCCCCGCACCACAACAGCCCTTGCTTCGCAAGCGCTGGCGGAAGGTTAAGTGCCTTTCTAAAAATTGCAGGTTTTTAGAAGGTGGGTTTCTATTGGATTCACTCCATCTGTAAGTGTTTCATTTGGAGAAGGCGCCCTTCGGGCGCCGATATTGAAATCGAAACTATCTCAAAGGGGTTTTGTCGTAGTGGTAAACCCTGTATGAACTTGCTTTTCTATTAGTGCACGGTTAACTTCTTGCTCTTTGGTGAGAAGGGCGTTCCTTTCGCCAGCCTTTCTTAACGGCTGGGTGAAAAGTCTCATCAAAGCGTCATGGACTTAGACCCAAACCATTTTGGTTACTTGACGAAGATGCAACTCTCCCTCTATTCTTTATAGGAGGTTTAACTTTTGGCCAGGCTTCCCATGCTTGCTGAGAACGTTGAACCAAAAGGCTTAACCTTTCTCGGGCGTTCTTCTCTCCATGAAGAGGCTTGGCGTCGCGCTCATACTCCTCATCCTCCTCGCGTTCTTGTGGAGCATACACGCCCGGGTCGTCGAGAACCGGACTCATACTCACGCCATTACCCCTGCTACTAACCCGTCCCTTCAATCCCCTGGAAACGAACCTATAACGGCCCAGCAGTATAAGAAGCTCCTCGGCTTTGGAATCGACGTTGACTGGATGAGCTTTCCCCGGGTTCACCGCTACTACTTCTACTGGCGCTCGAAGGGAGTTAACATACCCGAGTATTTCAAAAAGGTCGGCTTCTCCAACGTCAGGATACGCGTCGGTGCCGACGTCGTGAACAACAAAACCGCGTTGGCCCAGCTCGGCGAGATAGTCAACGACACCCTCAGAGCAGGCCTTATCCCAATTATCACATATACGGCACCGGAGCTGAGGAACGACCCGACGAGCGAGAAAGCCCAGGAGCACTTCATCCTCTGGTGGAAGACCGTCGCCGAGTACTTCAAAGGAACCTCCTACCTCCTCTCCTACGACCTCCTCATCGAGTCAAGCGGGCCGATAAAGGACTATCCCAACGTCCTCAACAAGGTCTACGCCCAGACGATAGCCGAAATCAGAAAAATCGACCCCTATCGGCTCGTTTTCATAACTCCTGCGCGGGTTTCAAGTCCCTTCTACCTCAAGTACCTCAACGTTACCCATGACGGCTACATCCTCGCCGAGTGGCACATCTACGCGGGTGGCCCAAAGCACTGCACCTACAACATGACCTTAATAGAGAGCGCGATAAACGCTTCTCTTGCCTGGTCGAAAAAGACGGGAATTCCCACGTGGGTCGGTGCGTGGAGGCCGTTCTGGTTTTCAAAGAAGGATAAAAGCGTTCAGTGCCCGATTCGGGCTGACGTGGATTTCGGGAAGGTCATGGCTTCGGCCCTCTGGAACGCCGGAATCCCCTACGACATCAACGCAGACGTCTGGTTTTTCAACATTGAAAACCTCACGTGGTATCAAGACAAGCTCCCGGTTCTGAGGGCAGTTCTTCACTCCTCGTCCTCAACGTAGGGGGCCGTTATGACCTTCCTTATCTCCCTCGCCTTCTTTTCGCCTATCCCCTCGACTTCCTTAAGCTCCTCTTCCGTTGCTGTGAATACCCGCTCGACGTTGCCAAAATGTTTGAGCAGGCGCTTGGCCAGCGTCGAGGAGACGTTTGGAAGGCCCTCAACGATTAACCTTTGTCTCTCAGCCAGGGTTAGGGCCTTCTTCTCGCTCCTCAGCCTCACTTCCTTCTTCCGCTCCTCCTGCTCGCGCTTGGCGAGGAGGTAAATGAACTGGGCCGTTTCCTCCTTCCCCGAGGAGAAGAGCACCGGAACACCCCAGTCAACGGTTACCGAGGCTATGGCTCCCCTAATCGCGTTGGGGTGGACGTTCCTGATGCCGTAGAGCTCGCCCTCGATGATTATCACGGGCTTCTCGTAGGCCCTCTTAAGCCTCTCAACCTGGTCGAAGAGCCTGCCGTCTATGATTGACTGTATGAAGTCGTTGGCGCTCTTCCGCTCTATTCCCACCTCCTCGCTGACGACGTAATCTGCAACGTCAAGGGTTTTAACTTCAATCTCCGCCCCGAGCTCTTTCAGAATCTTCGGCACTCCACTCCTGAGCTCGCGCGAGTCAACGTAGACGACTATCCCCTTCGGCTTCCTAACGAATATCGGCTTAACAGGGACTTCCCCGCTCTTGCTCTCAGCTTTTTTCTCATCTTGAACCTGCGGAGCTTTTGATTCGGCCGTTTTCTCCGATTCTCCCGCCTTCTCCTCGCTCCCGGCCTTCTTGCTCTTGCCAACCTTCAGGAACGCATCAAGGGAAGTTATCCTCCCCTTCCCCACCTCAACCCTCTCCCGGCCTTTTGATTCCCTCTCAAGCTTTGATTCGAGCTCCCTCGCGACTTTCCTTATTGCCTCGAACATGCCTTTCTCCTTCCTCCGGGAGCTCCAGTAGTAGGCCTCGTCGCGCGTTCCCTTGGCCATTAGGATTACCACCTTTCCGGGCCTGTGTCTTCCGGTCCTGCCACGGCGCTGAATGCTCCTTATTGCTGAAGGCACAGGTTCGTAGAAGACGACCAAATCAACCTCTGGAACGTCCAGCCCCTCCTCGCCGACGCTCGTGGCAACTAAAACGTTGAATTCACCGTGCGAGAACCTGTCCAAAACCTCTTTCTGCTCCCTCTGGCTCATCCCCCTGTCCGTTCCCCTGCTCGCCTGTCCTATGAAGCGCTTCGCCGAGATTCCCATCTCCTGGAGCTCCTCGACTATCTTCCTGCCCGTGTCGCGGTAGTTCGTGAAAACGATTATCTTCGAGTCCGGCTTTTTCTCGAGCTGTTTCCGGATAAGCTCCTTCAGCTTCTCCATCTTCGGGTGGTCGAGGCCGAGCTCCTTCGCCTGAACGAGGAGATATGTAACCTTCCTCATGCGTGGGTCTTCCATAAGCTCTCTACCGGACTTTGAGCGGTCCTCGCGGAGTTTCTTGAGGTAGCTCCTGAGCGCCGTTAGCCCCTGCGTCTCCAAAAGTTCAATTGCGTGGTGGAGCTTCATGGCCTTGGCCTGGTGCTTCTTGAGGTAGCCGATGGAGTAGTCGCCTTTGGCCATCGCCTGGTTTATCTTCGAGCCCGCCTGAAGGACCTCCCTCTTCGAGATGTCCGGTGAGGAGGAGCTCACAAGTCCGGCATCTGCGAGGGGCTTTAGGGAATCCTTAAGCATCTCGCGCAGGATTTTCCTGACATCTTTGTAGATTCCCGGAATCTCGACCTTAACCCAGTCGAAGGCTATCCTCTGGACGTAGGGCTTGACATCCGGCGAGCTCTCGGTTCTGATTTCTATGCGCTCTATCCCGAGGTTCCCAACTATCTCGCGAATCTTTTCCTCGTCGCTACCGGGAGATGCAGTTAACCCGAGAACGAGCGGGTGCTTTGCAGTTTTGAGGTACTCCTTCGCTATGAAAACGTAGGCGTAGTTGCCAACTGCCCTGTGGGCCTCATCAACGACGAGCAGGACGACATCCTCAAGCGAAATCCTGCCCGTTAGGATGTCGTTTTCTATGGTCTGGGGCGTCGCGGTAATAACAACGCTCTTCCTCCAGAGTTCAGCGCGCTTTTCGGGTGAAAGCTCGCCCGTGAGGACGTTAATCTTCTCGGGCGGAAGGTTGAAGAGTTTTCTAAAGCTCTCCGCGTGTTGCATTGCCAGCGGTTTGGTTGGAGCTAAGAAGAGAACCTTTCCCCCGTACTTCGAGAGCCTGTAGTCCGCTATGAGCATCGCTATGAGCGTCTTTCCTAAGCCAGTTGGCAGGACGACGAGGCAGTTCCGCTCCTTACAGCGGGCGTAGATGACCTCCTGGTAAACGCGGGGCTCGATTAAATCCCTGCGAAGGTACTGCATATTACACAGCTCGCATCATCCAATAAAAAGATTCTCCAACACCGCGCCCACGGTGGAATTGATGATTCCTGAAACGGGGGCACCTGCAAGAAGAAGGATGTTGTTGACGGCAGGAATCGCCTTGAGAATTACCATTCCAATTGCCACGGCCCTGAACGCGGGGCTGAACTTCTCCAGCCGGAGTGAGACGGCGATAACGCCGGCGCCAACAGCAGTGTACAGGCTGTAACTCCCAAAGAATCCCGCCCCGCTTGATATCCTGCCCGCGAGAAAGGGGTTTGCCTCTTCAAAGCCCATTTTAACCCCAAACCACGTTGTAAGTGCGTCGGCTATCGCAAAGAGCACGAACGTGATTACGTAAAATTTGCTCTGCATGATGTTCCCACTGATGACTCGGTTCGAATGCTTAAATACCTTTTTCAATGGTTCGAACCTACATGTGTATGTGCACGTGTAGGTGCAGGGAAGAATTTTTCAAGGCTCCAGGGGATGAGCCAACATGCTCCTGACGAGGCACGCTGAGGAAAGGCTCGTGAAGAGGCTGGCAAAGAGGAGGAAGCTTGAGCGAGTCTACTCCGAACTCTGGGCGTTTCTCGACCGCTCGCGGAGGATTGACGTCAACGAGCGCGTTGTAATCTTCACCGACGGGAGGAAGAGCCTCGTCTGTGCCAGGCTCGACTGCGAGAGGCTTTCGCTGGAGGAGATTAAAAGGCGCGTTGAGGGCCTGAAAGGGACCTACCGGTGCGTCTTTCCGGATAAGAGGCTCGCGAGGGAAACGTCCCCAATCAAGTTCCTTTCTGAGATTCCTGACGGCGTTTACTGCTTCTACATCAACAGGGAAAAGAGAAACCTTTACATCGGGAGCGAGGAGCCCTTACTCGCAATAACTCTGAGGCCGGCGAAAAGACGGGAGCGGGAAAAGGTTAATAGGGAATCGAGTGAAACTTAGTTGGGTGAAGGGGATTGAGCATCGAGAGCGATGCATCGTTTCGAAAGGTCGAGGTTCCAATTCCTCCGGAGTTCAAAACCTTGGCGCGAATCAGGGGCGTTCCTGAGGAGCGCTTAGTTAGGGCTGTCCAGCGGTTTCTCGTTCTTGAGGCGATATCCATGAATTCTGAACTCGAGCTCCAAGATGCAATGGAGCTTTCTCGGAAGGTGGGGAAGGGCGCATGGAAATCGCTGTAGTTGTGGACACCAACGTTGTCTTCGCTTCACTAATCCGTTCTGGAGGGGTTAACAGGTACGTCCTAACACTTTTTCCGGAGATGTTTCCGTTCTTTTACCCAGAAGTCGTTCTAAAAGAGATTGCCAATCACATTGAGGAACTTGCCGAAAAATCAAAACTAACTCCAGGGGAGCTTTCAATTGCCATGGAAGTCATTTTTGAGCCCATGGCTCCAGTCTCTGCCTCCAAACTCAGTCGATACAAAGAAGTAGCGGAGGAATACGTGCACGATGTCGCCGATGCTCCGTTTGTAGCCTGTGCGCTGATGCTTAGTGAGGAATATGATACGGTAGTGATACTCACGTGGAACGTCTCAGACTATATTTCCGAGAAGCTTGCTGAAAGGGAAATTTGGGTCATGACCCCCGTGGAGTTTCTGAAGTGGGTAAAGGAAAGGGTCTAGCTCCCGCTCTTTGCGGTCTCAACCATCGGCACGACCAGTATCTCTCCAAAGGGCTCCTCCTGCACGAGGTCGACCTTGCCCATATTGGCTAAAAACAGCAGGTAGAGGAAGGTTCTCGCGATGACCTTGGGTGTGTTGTCGAAGACCAAATCCCAGAACTTTATAGGCTTCCTCGTCTCCTCGTAGAGCTTCCTGACTATCTCGTAGAGCCTGTTGACGTGCTTCTCGATGTCAACGCGGAAGTCATCCACTACGAAAACCTCTTCCTCAATCTCCTCGCGCTTCCTCTTCCTCGGCTTCCTCCGCTCGGCTTCTTCAAGCGCGTCCATCAGCGCCTCAAGGAGGTCATCAAAGGTGTAGTAGCGCTCCACCCTCCTGAGCGGAGGTGCTAAAGGCTCGACCTCGACGCGAATCTTTTCTTCCTTCTCTTCCTCCTCGTTCTCATCTTCCTCGTAAAGCAAAGCCTCGCTCTTCATTCTGACGAGGATTGATGCGGCAAGGATTGCCCTCGCCGAAACGCGGAGGTCGAGCTCCTTCATCTCCCTGAGCCTTTGAATGTACTTCTCGGTCAAATCAACGATGTCGATGTTCCACGGGTCAACGCGTCCCATCTGGACGAGCTGGAGCAGTATGTCAATCGGGGTGATTTCCTCTTCCCTTCTCGATTCCATCGTCAGCCCTCCACCCTAATCCAGCCCCTATCAAAGCGCCTGTATTTCCTCTTTGCGGACTGGAACGTCTTCATTAGTTCGCGGAGGTAGCTCTCGTCCGCATGAATTACTATCCCATCTTCCAGTGCGTCCATAATGAGCGGGTGTCCCTTTCTGAGCATCTTTAGAACCTCTGTTGGGGTGTACGCCTTCGGGTCGAGGGGTGCCCTCGTTCTGTCGAGGGAATAGAGGAGTTTGAGACGCTCGTTGGGGTTTTTAGGGAGGCTTTCAGCAACTATGAAGAGGTCAACATCGCTTCCAATTCCAAAAGTCCCCCGCGCAATTGAGCCGTGGAGAATGATTAGCTTTGGGTTAAGTGCCCTAACGATGTCTTGGACGTACCGCTGGATTTCTGCCCAGTAGGGGATTCTCTCAGGATTTTTCAATCTTCTCATCGGCAAGCCTCCTGATGAACTCTATTATTTCCCTTGCGGAGTTTATTGCCTCTCTGGCGTCATTCTCGCCGTAGTACTCGTAGGGAGAGCCCTCAATATACGCATCTGGATACCTTGGCGGTATGTAATGTCTGTCAAGTAGCCTCGCCCTGTTGAACAGTTCGCTGGGAACGTCTATTTTCTGCGATAACACATCGAGGAGCTTTTTTATCGAGTGCCCATAGGCCATTATTCCCATTCCGTACAGGAGAGCCTTGACGGCGTATTCCCCAGCCTGTTGAGCCTTAAAGCATGCCCACGAGTAAAATCTCGCCCTCATATCGTTCTCTGCACTCTTAAGTGTGTACTCTGCCTGGTTCATCCATCTCTCATATTCTTCCATGTCAAACATCGTCAGCCCTCCAGACGGCCGAACATCTCCCTGTGCTCCTCGTCGCTTCTCCGCCTGATTTCTTCAAGGATTTTCCTGGCCTTCTCGAGGCTGAGCGAGACGACCTTTGAGACGCCGTTCCTCATCGTCACGCCGATAATCCTGTCCGCGTTGGCCATCATGACGTCGCGGTGGGTAATGACTATGAACTGGCTCTCCTGCGAGGCTTCCTTAATCAAATCCGCGACGCGCTTGACGTTGGCGTCGTCAAGGTGCGCGTCTATCTCGTCGAGGAGGTAGAAAGGTGCCGGCTTGTAGCGCTGTATCGCAAAGACGAAGGCCAGAGCGATTATCGCCTTCTCGCCACCGCTCATCGCCTCAATCCTCTTCACGTCCTTGCCGGCCGGCTTCGCCTCAATCTCAAGGCCGCCCGCGAACGGGTCCTCTGGATTCTCAAGGATTAGTTTGGCCTCTCCCCCTGGAGAGAGCTTGGCGAAGAGCTCTGAGAAGTTCTTGGCTATGGCCTCGAGCGTCTGCAGGAACACCTGCTTCTTCTGACCCTCTATCTCCTCTATGAACTCCTCTATGCTCTCTTTCTCGGCCAGAACCTGCTCGCGCTTGCTCTTGAGCTCGAGGTAGCGACGCTCGACGACCTCGAAGTCCTCGATGGCCTTCATGTTGACCGGTTCGAGGGCACGTATCTCCTCCTCCATGCGCTCAATCTCTTCCCTCAAGGCCTCAAGCTCCAGCGGGATTTCCTTTATCGACTTAATCAGCTTCGCGTCGAAGTGCTTGAGCTCGGCCCTCTTTTCCTTGAGCGTCGTCTCGGCCTGCGCGAGCTTTATCTTGAGGGTGTTGGCCTCTATCCTGAGCTCTTGGAGCTTCGAGCTCAGCTCGTCCTTCTCCTTCCTCAGCTCGGCTATCTCTTTCTTCAGCCTCTCGCGCCTCTCGCGGAGCTCCTTCAGTTCGTCCTTCACGTTCTCCTCGGCCTTCTTCAGCTCCTCGAGCTCGGCCTCGAACCTCTTTATCGCTTCTTCATTCTCCTTTATGTTGGCCTGGAGGGCGTTTATCCTGTTGATTAAGCCCTCGATTTCCTCTTCGAGGTCGGCCTTCCTCGGGAGCAGTTCCTCGTTTATCCTGCTCTCGAGGCTCTCGAGCTTGCTTTCGACCCTGCTGAGCTCCTCCTTGAGTTTCGCAATCTGCCCTTCCACTTCCCTAATCCTCGCGTTCAGCTCCCTCGCCTCGGGGTTGTCGAGGGCCTTCCTGAGCTTCTCCTTCTTCCGTTCGAGCCTCTCAATCCTTCCGCGGAGCTTCGCCATCTCGCCCTTTGCTTCTTCGATTTTCGCGGTGAGGGTCTCTATGAGCTTCTCGCTCTCCTCGATTTCCTCTCTGAGCGATTTGTCCTCGGCCAAAAGCCTTTCAAGGTCGCGCTGGAGAACCTGCAAATCCTTTGACAGCTCGCTCTTCCTCATGCGGAGCTCGAAGAGCGTGTTCTCGATGCCTTTCCTCTCGGCCTTCAGCGAGTTTACCTCCGCCTCAAGGGCCTCCTTCTCGCGCTCAAGCCTCTCCACCTTCGCCTTAATCTCGTCAACGTTGACCCCAAGCCTGCCCCTCGGCCTGTAATGACCGCCTGTTATTGCACCGCTCCTTTCGAGCAACTCACCGCCGAGGGTTACCATTCTGACCTTTCCTATCCCTACGCTCCTCGCCTCGTCCATGTCCTCAACGATGAGAGTATCTCCGAGGGCGTAAGCTACCGCGTTCCTGAAGCGCGGGTCGTAGCTCACGACGTCCATGGCAGGGATTCCGAGGGACGGCCTCTCGCGCATCGAGCGGGGCTTTATCTTGTTGAGCGGGAGGAAGGTTAGTCTTCCGAGTTTCCTCTCCTTGAGGAGTTTTATTGCCTTCTCAGCTACCCTGTCGTCCTCAACGACAACGTTATCGTAGTTCCCTCCGAGGGCCACCTCAACCGCCAGGGCGTATCTTCCGTCCTTAACGGTTATCAGCTCGCCGAGCGTGCCGTACAAACCGGGAATGTTGCTCTTCTTAAGGAACTCCACAGCCCTGTTTCCGCGGACTTCCCTCTGCGCCTCGGCCTTTATGAGTTCCTCCTTGGCCTTTGCAAGCTCGGGCTCGAGCTTCCTGAGCTTCTTTGTCTTCTCCTCAAGTTCCTTCTCAAGCTTCCTGAGCCTCGCTTCTGCCTTCGAGAGCTTTCCTTCGACTTCCGAAAGCTCGGAGCGCTTCTCCTCAAGGGCCCTCTTGGTTTCCTCAATCCTCTCGCGGAGGGCGTTTCTCTTAAGGTTGGCCTGCGTTATCCTCGTTCTGGCCCTCTCGATTTCCTCGGTGAACTTCTCAATCTCGCTCTCCTTCATGTAGAGGCCTTTCTTAGCTTCCTCGAGCTCCTCAACGACCTTGTCAAACTCCTCCCTCGCGAGGGAATAGCGCCTGTCAATCTCGCCGAGCTTCACGACGAGCTCGTTCCTGCTTGCCTCAAGGGTTTTTATATCGGCCAGAAGCTTCTCTCTTCTCTTCGACCAGCGCTTTATCGCGTTCCTGCTCTTCTCTATCTCCTCGCCAATTCTCTTGAGCTCGTCCTTTGCTTTGGTGAGCCGTCTCTGGCTCTCCTCGATTTCCCGGTTGGCGTTCTCAATGTTCCTCTTCGCCATCTCAATCTTCGACTTTACCTCGCTTATCCGCCTCGTAACCTCGAGTATTCCGTCCTCGCTCTTCTCCTCGAGTTCCCTCTCGACTTCGGCGAGCTCTTTTTCCTTCGCCACTATCTCCTTGGCGATTTCCTTCAGCTTGGCGTTGAGAGCGTTTACCTCGGCCTCTATCTCCCTGTCCCTCGTGCCCTCGTCCTCTATAAGCCGTTCAAGCTTCCTTATCTCGCCGAGGAGGAGGGTGACTCTGGCCCTCTCAACGCGCTCCTTCAGGTCGAGGTAGCGAAGGGCGTCGTTGCGTTCCTTCTCAAGCTTGTCGAGCTGGGCCTTGACTTCCCTTATGAGCAAATCAACGCGCGCGAGGTTTTCTTCGGCCTGCTTGAGCTCCTTCAGGGCCCTCTCCTTCTTGGCGTCGTACTCCGCTATGCCTGAGATGTCGTCTATGATGAGCCTCCTCTCGGTGGGGGACATCTTGATGAACTTCGTTATATCTCCCTGAAGGACGATGTTGTATCCCTCTGGCGAAATCATCGCAGCGCTGAGAAGGTCTATTATCTCGCTTCTGCTTGTTCTCTTCCCGTTGAGCCAGTAGGTGCTCCTGCCGTCCTTGTAGACGCGCCTCCTGATTACAACCTCGTCCTCGTCAATCGGAAAGCCCCTGTCCTCGTTGTTGAAGTACATCGCAACTTCAGCGTACTTGGCTGGAGGTTCCCCCTTCGAGCCGGCAAAGATTAAGTCGCTTATCCTGCTGGCTCGCATCGCCTTGGCCGAGAGCCCGCCGAGAACGAAGAGAACAGCGTCACCGATGTTGCTCTTTCCAGAACCGTTGGCTCCAACGATTGCGGTGAAGCCCTTTGCGAGCGGAACGACGACCTTTTTGTTACCGTAGGATTTGAAGCCCTTCATTTCTATCTTCTCAATGTAAGGCATAGCTCACACCTAAGTGGAGAAGAGGAACGGGTGATATATAAACCTCACTCAACGATTCTCTTCAGCATCGCGAGAACCCGCTCATCAACACCGTCGCTGACGGTTACGTAGAAGTTTGAGTTGGAAAGAAGGGTCATGTCCCTAAGCTTTCCTACGAAGCGGAGGGTTCTCTCAAGTCCGTTTTCGAGCAGGAGGTATTCAAAGGCGTCGAGGATTACGTTCCTGGCACCTTTGGAAAGGGAGTCCCAGACCCTCTGCTCGATGACGTAGAGGTTTGTGGGTTCAACCGCTTGAGGATGCCTGACCCGGGTGACCCAGATGTGCACAACGTCCGAATCTGGAACCTCGCCCGGCATTTTCCTAGTTATCAGAACTTTCCTGTCTGGGAGGGCTCTCAGCACTGTTGGAAGAACCCTGTAATCCAAAACCTTCTGGGGCCCTCCGCGAATTTTCCCCTTCAGGAACATAGGACATCACTTCTCAATGAACGATGGAACACATTGGAACGGCTGTGTTGATTCATTGGCACTTATGACAGTTTCCTTATAAATTTTACTGATGTAACAAATAAGCTTTGAGTTTTAGGGAAAAGGAAAAAAGGTGCAATCGTCGCTTTTTGGAAGTTCACTCCTTCCTCTCGCAGAGTTCGAGAAGCACACCGGTTACGGCCTTCGGGTGGACGAAGGCTATCTTCGCTCCGCCGGCTCCAATCCTCGGCTCCTCATCTATAAGCCTGTAGCCCTTCTCCTTGAGCTCCTTGAGATGTTCCTCGATGTTAGTAACGCCGAGGGCTATGTGGTGTATTCCCTCACCGCGCTTGGCTATGAACTTCGCTATCGGCGAGTCCTCGGCCGTGGGTTCCAAAAGCTCAATCCTGCTCTCGCCGATGTGGATTATCGCGGTTCTAACCTTCTGGTCTGGCACTTCCTCGATTTCCTCAACTTTCAGGCCAAGGCCCTCCCAGACCTTTATGGCCTCCTCAAGGTTCTTAACGGCTATACCAACGTGGTCTATCTTCTTGAACATGCAATCACCTCCAGAGGTCCTCCTTAAGCTTCTCCATCACGATTTGAGAGGCCGAATAGGGGTCGAGCTTCCTCTCAACGACCTCCTCGATGAGCTCTTTCGCCTCTCCCTTCGCAAGCCTCTCCTCCACCTTGCTCGCTATCGTTGAGGCGATAATCGTCTTCACTTCCTCCCTCGCGCGGAAGGCCCTCCTCTCCCTCAACCTTCCGCTCTCCTCCATGTGCTTCCTGTGCCTCTTTATCGCCTCCCAGAGGGGCCTGACGCCCTTGAGGGTGAAAGCTGTTGTCTCGACTATCGGGGGCTCCCAGCCGATTTGCCTCCACTTGTCCCTCTCGAACTCGAGGGCCATCTTGAGCTCGAGATAGACCATCTCCGTCCCTTCCCTGTCGGCCTTGTTGATGGCGAAGATGTCTGCCACTTCCATTAAACCGGCCTTAATGGCCTGAACCTCGTCGCCGAGTCCCGGAACGGTTACGAGAACGACGGTATCCGCGGTTTTGACGATGTCAACCTCAATCTGGCCGACTCCAACGGTCTCGACGAATATCAGGTCGTAGCCTGAAGCGTCCAGAACCTTAACCGCGTCGTTGGTGGCCTTCGCCAGACCGCCGAGGGAACCGCGCGTCGCCATGCTCCTGATGAAGACGCCTGGGTCGGTCGAGTGCCTCTGCATCCTCAGCCTGTCGCCGAGCAGTGCACCCCCCGTGAATGGCGACGTCGGGTCAATGGCTATGACTCCAACCTTGTGTCCCTCGTCTCTGGCGAGCTTAATGAGCTTGTCGAGAAGGGTGGACTTTCCAGAACCGGGCGGACCTGTTATGCCGACGACGTAGGCCTTTCCCGTGTGGGGGTAAATCCTCCGTATTATCTCCCTGGCTTTTTCCTCGTCGTTTTCAACGAGGGTTATCAGCCTTGCTATGGCCTTTTTATCGCCCGATAGCGCCGACTGAATTAGGGACTCGAGCGTCATTTTCATCACTGGAGAAATTATCCAGAGGGAGAATATAAAGTTAAGCCTTGAAGCGCTTGAGGTTCTCGACGGCCCTGTCAACGAACTCTATCACCGTTCTCAGGGGCGTTCCCGGGCCAAAGACCTCCGCGACGCCCATCTTCTTCAGCTCCTCCGCGTCGTCAGGCGGGATTATTCCGCCGGCGAAGATTACGATGTCCTCGTTCGGCTTTATGCCTCTCTCCTCAAGGAGCTTGATAATCTTCGGAATAAGGACCATGTGCGCGCCAGAGAGGATGCTTATCCCAAGGACTGCGGCATCTTCCTGAATAACCGTCTCGACTATCTGCTCCGGTGTCTGCCTGATTCCCGTGTAGATAACCTCGTATCCTGCCTCCTTCAGGGCCCTCGCCACAACCTTGGCTCCCCTGTCGTGACCGTCAAGACCGGGCTTCGCTATGACGACGCGAACCTTTGAGCGCTCGACCATTGACACCACCGGCTAAGGTTTCTTTCTTGTCGTATTTAAAGGTTGTCAAAACTCAAGGTTTAGCTTTACGTTGGATTTTTTGTCCACAAGCTTTTTTAAAGCCTCGGAATAGCCCCGAACATGATTCACGATTCGCACACCCACACGCTCCACTCTGACGGCCTCGGAGAGGTCTTCGAGAACATCGCGGAGGCCGAGCGGAAGGGCCTTTCGCTCGTTGCGATAACGGACCACAGCCACTACCTCCTGCGGGGTAACTTCAACGCTTACCTGAGCGAGATAAGGCGCTGGGGCGAGGATAGCGAGATAACGGTTTTAGCGGGAATCGAGGGCAACATAACTCCCAACGGCGTTGACGTGCCGGACTGGATGGCAGAGAAGCTCGACTTCGTGATAGCGAGCGTTCACGAGTGGGTTGACCGGCCGGAGCAGTACGTCGAGCTCGTTAGGGTTGCCCTTCTCGACGAGAACGTCGACGTAATAGGCCACTTCGGGGCGAGCTTTCCCTACATTGGCTACCCCTCATGGGAGGACCTCCTTGAACTCATCGCGCTTGCCGAGGAAAGGGGAAAGGCCTTTGAGATAAGCTCCCGCTACCGCGTTCCGGATTTGGAGTTCGTGAGGGAGTGCATAAAGAGGGGCGTTAAGCTGACCTTCGCCAGCGACGCCCACAGGCCGGAGAAGGTTGGAAACGTCGGCTGGAGCGTGGCGGTCTTCCGAAAAGCCGGCGGAAAGCTTGAGGATTTGCTCTTTGCCCCCTACCTGTGATTCCGGCCGATGAGGAGAGCCCAGCGGACCGATTGATGAGGGTGCGGGGGAGGATTCCGAGGCTTTATATACTCCCTTCCTTACCTCCTCTGCCCGATGACGAGCTACTCCCGGCTGAGCGGTGATGAGCCACCTACCGGCCGAGGGCTTTTAAGGCCAATCCCGAAGTTTCAATCATGAGAATCCTCCTCGTCACAGGTAAACTCGCCGAACCGCTCGTGAGGAAGTACGGGAAAGGCTGCGACGTCCTCGTCACGCCGGTCAGCGTCGCGGCTTTCTTAACTCCCGAGCTGATAGTCCGCTACCTGAAGAGGGCCGGCGTGAGAAGCGAGGACTACGACTTAATTCTGATTCCCGGTCTCGTCAGGGGTTCAGCCCAACCCATCGAGGATGAAATAGGGATTCCAACCTTTAAAGGGCCGAGGAACGCGATGGACCTTCCCGCGGTGCTGAGGGCATTGGAGAGGGGTTTCAGGCTGAGCAAGGAGAAGCCGGCGGACGAGCTTTTCTCCCTCGACGGCCTAAAGAAGGTCGAGGACATCAGGAACAAGACTAAGGACAGGCGCTACATCGAGAGGGCCCTTAAGAAGCCCTGGAATGTCCTCATCGGCAACTTACCTGTCGGGAAAGATTTCCCGACGAGGATTCTCGGCGAGGTCGTTGACGCTCCGAGACTCGGCGTAGATGGGACGGTTGAGAAGGCCCTCTACTACCTCCGCGAGGGGGCAGATATAATCGACATCGGGATGGTTGCTGGAGAAACGAACCTCGATTTCATTGAGCTGATTCCTGAAATCCGCGAGAGGCTCAAAGAGAGAGGCTTCGACGTCCCGATTAGCTTCGACTCCCTTAACGCGGTTGAAATCGAGAAAGCTTTGAGCTATGCAGACCTCTTCCTGAGCGTCGACGAGGGCAACCTTGAGGCGCTCGTCACTGAAAAACCGGTCGTTCTAATCCCGACGAACCAGAGGGAAGGCTTCTTCCCCCCTAGGCCCTCGGAGAGAGTTGAGTTCCTTGAGAGGCTCAAGGAGAAAGCTCTGGATTTGGGCTACAAGACCCTAATCCCGGATTTAATCCTCGAGCAGGTTCCCCACCTGGCGCGCTCGATAACGGCCTTCCACCTCTACCGCGAGAGGAACCCGGACGACGTTCTTCTCGCTGGAGTCGGCAACGTGGTTGAGCTCTACGACGCCGACAGCGTGGGAATGAACGCCCTATTGGCAGGAATCGCGAAGGAGCTTTCGATAAGCCTTCTCCTCACGACGGAGACGAGCGCAAAGGCTAAGGGCTCGGTAAGGGAACTCAGAAGGGCCGTGGACATGAACCTCTTTGAGATTCCAAAGGATTTGGGCTTCGACCTGCTCATCCTGAAGGAGAAGAGAACCAGGGAGTGGCGCTTCGAGCCGGCTCGGGAGGTCGTTGAGGCGAGGGAAAGACCCGTTGGGCTTGAGCCGGTTTACTTCCGCATCTGGGTTGAGGGGGGAAGAATCTGGGTGAACGCCCACCGGGGAACGGAGGCCGTTCTAACGGTCGTCGGCGACGAGCCAAACGCGATAATCGACACGATTCTTGAGCGCTTCGAGATAAGCCCGAGGCACGCCTTCTACCTCGGCCGTGAGCTAGAGAGGGCTTACACGGCCTTAAAATTGAGGAGGAGCTACGTTCAGGAGGTTGAGCTGTTCCCGGAGTTTTATTCTCGCGATTCTCACTGAAGGTTCTGCATCGCCGGCTTCCTGAAGAGCTCGTCGAGCTCCGCCCGCTTGGCCCTGATTTCCTCGTATAAGTCCGCAACCTCACCTTTCCCCGGGTACTTCATCTTCAGTGTCATCAGGAGTCCCTCCAGGAAGCTCAGAATCGAGAGCTTTATGTAGTCCTCGCCCTTCTTGGTCTCAAGACCCTCGTTTAAAGCGATGAATGAGTCCAGCCTCGCTATTAAAGCCTCTTCACCGAGTTCCTTCAAAAGCGCCCGAACCTTTTCGGCCTCTTCGACCTTCATGCTTTCACCTCCAGAGCAAAGAACTCGACCGTGTTTTTCTCTGTTTCCCTCTCGACCTCTTCAAACTCCAGCCCTTGGAGCTTGGCTATCCACTCAACCGCAACGCGAACGTTGCACGGGACGTTGCGCTGTCCCTTGAAGGGGCTCATGTATGGACTGTCCGTCTCGGCTAAAAGGTAATCCACGTCTATAGCCCCGGCAACTGCCCTCACCTCTGGGATGAAGACTATCCCTGTGTTTATCCCTATGACGTGGCCGTTCTCGACTATCTCTTTAGCAAGCTCGACGCTCCCGGCGTAGGAGTGGAAGTAAGCCCTAACGCCCGCCCTTTGAACCAGCTCGTAGGCCTCTCCCTCGGCCTCGCGGGCGTGTATCACGACCGGAAGGTCGAGCTCAACGGCCAGCTCGAGGAAGTGCCTGAAGATTTCGCGCTGGTTTTCCCTCTGCGCCTCGTTCTCGGCGTAGTGGTAGTCGAGGCCTATCTCCCCGATGGCGACTATCTCTTTCGAGTGCTCCCTGATGAAGTCCTCGACCTTTTTCACCTTCTCCCAGTTGCCCCTGCGCGCTTCGTTCGGGTGGTAGCCGAGGGTCGGAAAGATGAAGCCGAAGTATGGCCTGAGCAGTTCCCAGCTCTTCCAGACGTGGGTCTTCCGGTACTCGGTTATTGAGTCTACCACTGCCCTGAGCTCTTTCCGGCACTCTTCGATAACCTTTGGAGCGTCCTTTTTGTAGAACTCGAAGTGGGCGTGTGCGTCAATCATGCTCCCTCGTTAAGCCGGGAACAGAAAAGCTTTTCCCCTGGTGTGTCCAAGTAACTTTGGGCGTTGGTCATGGAGCGGGACCCGAGTGAGGTAATGAAGGAAATCGTGAATCGTCTGAAAAATCTTTCAGCCAAGGAGTTGCTGAGCTACGCGATTTTCAACGAGAGGGATGAGGTTGAGTACTACGCCGAACTCGCAAAGAGGGCCAAGCGCAGGAGCGTGAAGGTCCTCTTCAGGAAAATGAGCGAGGAGAGCAAAGTTCATGAGAACATGCTTCGCGAGCTCTTCAAAAAGCTCTTCCCCGGTGAGGAGCCCGTGAAGGTGGACGCCCCTCCGGTGGAGGTCTACCCGTTCTACCCAGAGTTCGAGAGCGCCGAGGATTACGTCTCCGCCCTGCGCTACTGTATGGAGAGCGAGCTCTTCGCAAAGCAGACCTACGAGCTCCTTGCGAGCGTTGCCCGGGACGAGGAGGTCAGGAAGCTTGCACTCGACCTCGCGGCTATGGAGCAGGGGCATTACGAGGAGATAAAGCGGGTCTACGACCTTATGGAGGCCTTTGAGCGGAGGCACAGTTCTCCCTGGGAGCTCGACTCCGGAGCTTACCTGCTCACGGACGACGTCAAGGCGAGGTACTTCCTCCTCGACTTTCTCGACGAGCCGAAGGAGCTCCTTGCCCTCGTCCGCGAGAATCCCCACAGGTTCAGGGAGTTCATAGAGGGCTCCGGCAGGGTGTTCTGGATTACAAAGACGGACGTGGAGGGTGCCGTTCCCCCAGAACTCCTGCCCGATATGAGGAACGAGCTGTCCCGCTTCTTCAGGGAATGCTCGTCGCGGGAACGGCGCGGCGTCGTGTTCCTCCAGAACCTCGGCTACCTCGTTAGCCAGCTCGGCTTCAAGGACACCCTTGACTTCGTTCTCTACGTCAAGGACCTCGCAATCATCAACGACGGCTACCTTATAGTGACGGCGATTCCAGAGGCTTTCGAAAAGAAGGAGTGGGCGATTCTCACGTCGGAGCTCGAGCTAATCTCTTGAGCGCCTCTCCCACACCACTTTCCCGTCTTTCCGGACAACCCGGATTATCCTGTGGTATGGAATCTGCGTCTCGCCGATGAAGAAGTAGCCGTGGCCCAGCTCAATCATCTCAACCGGGATTCTCTTCTCGTTTCCATACGCTCCCCGATGCTCGATGACGATGTAGTAGTTCCTCTCGTCCTCCCTCGGGTCGTGCTTAATCTTTGCCAGAACCTCCTTCAGGGAACCCTTCCTCATAGGAACCTCCTCACGGTTTCTATGTTCCCGCGCCAGTCCTTTATCACCCACCCGTGCCCGGGAAGGCCGAAGTCGACTTCAAGCTCCGCCAGCCTCTCGATGCTTCTCTTCAGCTCTTCCCTGTTTCCGGTTGGCAAATCCGTCCTCCCGACGGTTCCATTGAATATCGTGTCGCCGGTGAAGATTAGCTTAACTTCGCCGTCGAGGTAGAGGCAGGAGCTTCCCGCTGTGTGGCCCGGCGTGTGGAGCAGGAGCAGTTTTCTCTTGCCAACCCTAAGGTAGTCGCCATCATCGAGCTTGATGTCAACATCATGCCCCGGAAACCTCTTCCCGTAGGCGTAGTCGAGGATTATCCTTTCATCAGCGCGCTCAAGGGCTTCTGCTGTTTTCCTGTGCGAAGCGAAGAGAACCTCGACGCCGAGCCTCTCGAAGAGCTCCTTCATTGCAAGGTTTCCGCCGACGTGGTCGAAGTGCTCGTGCGTGTTGAATATCACGACCTTCCTTAGGCCGTTGAGGTAGCCCTCACCGAGCCACAGGGAGAAATAGCGGTCGACGTTCTCGCCCGTGCCCGTGTCGATGATGAGGGCTTCCTTTCCGGAGCGGAAGAGGTAGACGTTGGAGTCCCAGTTAAGGCCCTTCAGCATCACCGTGTTGGGCGGAATCTCGATTGGGAACAGGTCCGGATAGATTACCTCAAGGTTCTCCAAGCTCCCACCTCCAAAAGGGCTCGAGGGGGGACCGCGTCTTCATCTCGGGGGGAGCGAGTCCCCGTCAGGAGGGATGAATCTCTTCATCGCCCGGAGTGGTTTTGGGGCGGTGGTTTATAAGGTATTGGTATGAGGAGGTGAGGGGTTTATAAGCTCACAATCCAAAACCCATTAGGTGAACCAAATGAAGACCGAGAGAGCGAAGGAGATACTCCTCCAGCTTTTGAAGATACCCTCGCCTTCGGGCCAGGAAGACAGGCTCATGCTCCACATCATGGAGTTCCTGCACAGGCTCGACTACGACGTCAAGATAGAGAGCGACGGCGAGATAATAGACCTCGTTGTGAACCCCGAGGCGGAGCTTTTCTACGAAGTCCACGTTGACACCATACCGATTCGCGCAGAGCCCTTCGTCAGGGGCAACATAATCTACGGCACCGGCGCGAGCGACATCAAGGGCGGTGCGGCCGCGATTCTGCTCATGCTCGAGGAGCTGAGAAAAGAGGGCAAAGACCTCAACGTCGGCATCGTCTTCGTCAGCGACGAGGAACTCGGCGGTCGCGGGAGCGCGCTCTTCATGGAGCGCTACAGGCCCAAGATGGCCGTCGTTCTGGAGCCGACCGACCTCGAAGTCCACATCGCCCACGCCGGCAACATCGAGGCCTACTTCGAGGTGGACGGCAAAGAAGCCCACGGCGCCTGCCCGGAGAGCGGTGTGAACGCGATTGAAGAGACCTACAAGATGCTGGAGGAGCTCAAAAAGCTCGAACCCTTCAAGGCCAAGGGCGAGTTCTTCGACCCGCACATAGGCATTCAGGAGCTCGTCTGCGAGAACCCCGTCTACCTAATCCCCGCCCTGTGCAAGGGAAGGCTCGAGGCGAGGCTCCTGCCGGAGCAGGAGGTCGAGGACGTTCTGGACCTGATGGACCCGATACTCGACGAATACACCAAGAGCTACGAGTACACCGAGATATGGGACGGCTACAGGCTCGAGCCCGACGAGGAGATAGTCCAGCTGGCCAAAAAGGCGATGGAGAAGACGGGCCTCGACGAGTTCGGCGGAATGAGGAGCTGGACGGACGCGATAAACTTCATGTACAACGGAACGAGGACGATAGTCTTCGGCCCCGGCAACCTCGACATCTCGCACACCAAGTTCGAGCGCATAGACGTCAGGGACGTCGTTACCGCCAGCGAGTTCCTCAAGGCCCTCAATGAGATTTACGGCGGGAGCGAACCGAAGGAGTGAGATTTTCTTCTTCCCTTTGACCCAATCTTTTTAAGCAGGCCCCCCCACCAGTAACTGGTGGGGGGTATGCTGTTCAACCCTAAACCCAAGATGAAGCGGGAGGAGCTATATGACCGCGAGGAAGAGCTTTCTCTGATTGAAAACTCGATAGAGAAGGGTCTTCCACTCATAGTGCTCCTCGGAATTAGGCGTCTCGGCAAGAGCTCCCTTCTGAACGTTACACTAAACGAACTCCCCTACAGAAGCATTAAGATTGATGCGAGAAAGGTATACTCCGAGTTCGGAAGCGTTCCAAAAGAAGCCATCGGGAAGCTCATACTCCAGGGCTACCTCAGGGGCTCCACGAAGGAACGTGCCAAAGAGACCCTAAAATCCCTCAAAGGGGTTCGTATTGGGGGACTGGGGATAGAACTGAGCGTTGACAAGAGCGTGAGTCTTCACGAGGTTCTTGAGCGCATAGACTCCATCGGAGAGCGCTTCATAATTGCCATCGATGAGGCCCAGTACCTGAGGTTCTCAAATTCAAGGTACCCGGAGCTGATAGCTTGGGCTATGGACGAACTGCAAAACGTGAGCTTCATCCTGACGGGTTCGGAGGTGGGCCTGCTGGAGGATTTTTTAGGCATCCACAACCCAGAATCGGCTCTCTTCGGAAGAGCCCACAGGGAGATAAGACTGAAAAGGTTTGAGAGAAGGCAGAGTATAGACTTCCTTAGGCGGGGTTTTGAGGAGATAGGGCTTAACGTTCCGGAGGATGATATTGAAGAAACCGTTGGCGAACTTGATGGAATAGTTGGCTGGCTGACCCTCTACGGTTACAACCGCTACCTCGGCATGTCCCACAGGGAAGCGCTGAACAGACTCAAAGAGGACGCTAAAAGGTTAATTCTTTCGGAGTTTTCGGCTCTGAAACGGTTATCCCCTCGGTACGAACTGGCAATGAGGGCGGTAGCCAACGGAAAACACCGCTGGAAGGAGATAAAGGAGACAGTTGAACTCCTCGAAGGGAAGAGAATAGACGACAAGAATTTTTCCAACGTCCTCAACAACCTCGTCCGCTACGGTTATCTGGAAAAGACCATCGAGGGCTACTTCATTCCCGACCCCCTGGTGGAACACGCGTTCAGGTAGGGCATCACCAGTAACTGGTGGGGGTTCAGTCAAAGGAACCCGTTTGGACACAAAATCAAGATGCACTCCTGTTTTCTGTATCTTCCTTCTCCTTCCTATCGACCCAGAACCGCCTCGTCCTTATGAACTGCCTTTCCCTCTCCATGAGCGCGAGGATTAATGCGTCCCCTTTGTACTGCGCAAGCAGTCGCGCGGCAGTATCGGGCCCCGTTCCGTAGCTCGCCAGGGCCAGCACCGCTTCGAAGCCGTAGGTATCGACCAAATCGGCCGCTTTCAGCAGCTTCCTGTAAGCTCTCTCCTCCTTCCTTTCGAGGGGTTTTCCGTGCCTCACTTTCTCAAGCACCGAGAGAAACTCCTCGGCGTCAATCGGGTGCGCCACAGCTAACATCTTCGAGCCACAGCGGGGGCACTGCCTCAGCTTGATGTTTTGAAGTCTCGCCACTTTCGTCTTCGAATGCCACCCGCAGTTGGTGCAGACGAGAACGACCTCGTGCTCGAGCAACCTCTTCCTGAACAGCTCAATCAGCTCGTCCCTCTCGAGAACGCCCGACAGCAGGAACTCCCCGCTCACCGTCATGTTGAGCCTCGCCAGCGTTGACGGCTGCTTTCTCAGGACGGTCTTCACCCTCAGAGAGCCGGCCTTGAGCAGCTCCATCACGAGCTCGGTCTTCCTGACGTCAACCTTATCGTGGTAGAGCTCGTTGAGCGTTTCCCTCTCAATTACCGTCCCCTCGAAGAGCCTCTCGATTCTCCTTATCCTCGCGTCCCGCCTCAAGGCACCGAACCGCTTGGCCACGTTCAGCATTCTCCAGCGGTAGGCGTGGGAATCCCTCAGAGCGCGGGAAACGATGAACTCGACGCTTTCGGGTTCCTGATAGAGGTAGCGCTTGACCTCCTCCGGATTGAGCTGGAACGGGGTCTTGAAGACTATCGCGTGCCCCTGACTCCTTACCGAGAAAACCCTGCCGTACCGGAGGATTAGGAGCGAGTGGAATATCCTACCTATCGCTTCGTTCGCCCTGCTCCCAAAATCGGCGTGTATTATCAGCGCCTTGGGCGTGCTCTCGACGACGATATCGCGGTCGGTTGGAAACGGCTCGTCCCTGATTTCCTCGAAGGCCCTTCTGAGTTCCTCCTCGCTGAACTCAACGCCCTCCAGAAGGCCCAATGCTTTGTTGAAGTCGAAGGCTAACTCCCTCCTCAGCCTGCCGACGTCGAATGCAACCCCGAAGGGAACCGGAATCATCTCGCCCTCCCAGCTCGGTATCGCGCTCTCAAGGCTCTTGCTCTCGCGAACCTTCAAAAGCCTCGCCTCGTCGTCTATCTTGAGCACTATCCAGCTCCGCCCGTTCATGACGAACTCCATACCCTCCTCAAGGTCCATAACGAAGCTCTCGTCGAGCCTCCCTATGACGTGCCCGCTTTTGGCGTCGAAAACGCGCCACGAAACCTCGTCCGGAATCGTCGAGAGGTTCTCGTAGTAGTACTGGAACGCTCCTCGCCTGAGGTAGAGGAGGTTGCTTTCCTCATCGTAGCCGACAAGACGAGCGTCCTCTAAAACGCTGAGAACGTCGAGGTAATCGCTCCAGCTCAAATCGCGGTAAACGTAAGCCCTTTTCGCTATCTCGTAGGGCCTCTCACGGGGGAGCTTCTTATACTCGATGAGAAGACCAACGACGAAGTGAGCTAAGACGTCAAGCCCTCCTATCGGCTCGACCGCCTCGAAGCGCCCCTCTAAGGCCCTCTTCGCTATGACGAGGCTCTGAAGGTAGTCCTCGACGTTCGTCGCTATGACGTAGCCCTCGCTGACTTCGCCAATCCTGTGCTTCGCCCTGCCGACGCGCTGAACCAGCCTGTTCACCTGCCTCGGACTCATGTACTGTATCACAACGTCAACGTCGCCGATGTCTATGCCGAGCTCCATCGAGGAGGTGCAGATTAGGGCCTTGATTTTCCCCTCCTTGAGGGCCTTCTCAGCCCTAACGCGCGCCTCCTTCGAGAGTGAGCCGTGATGAACCTCGACGGGCTTCCCCCAGGCCTTGAGGCGGTGCGCGAGGACCTCGGCGAACTGACGGGTGTTGGTGAAAATGAGGGCTTTTCCGTGCCTCTCCACGATTTCCCACAGCGTTCTAAGCCTCGACGCTATCTCCGGCGAGACGCTCAGCTTCTCCGCAAGCTCCCTGTCTTCCTCTTTCGGCTTTGGATAGAGCACGTGGAAGCGGTAGGCTTTCCTCCAGTTCGGCTTTACTATCGCCTCGGCTCTGAGCCAGTCCCTCACCTCTTTCTCGTTGCCAACCGTCGCCGTCATGCCGATTCGCCGGAAGTCGGCAATCTCGGCCAGTCGCTCAAGGTTCAGAAGGAGCTGAGAACCGCGCTTATTATCTACAAGCTCCGCTATCTCGTCAACGATGACGAACTTCACGTTGCTCAGGTGCTTCCGGAGGGACTTAACCGTCAGAATCACGCCGAGGGTTTCGGGGGTGATGATTAGCATCTGGGGCGGGTTCTTAGTCTGCTTAGCCTTCCTGTAGGCTGATGTATCGCCGTGCCTGACCTCGACGGTTATTCCGAGCTTCCTCCCCCACCATTCGAGTCTCTCAAGCAAATCCCTGTTTAACGCCTTGAGCGGGGCTATGTAGAGAGCAGAAATGGGTTTTAGTCCTTCCTCAAGGATTTCATTGAAAACCGGCAGAACAGCGGCTTCCGTCTTCCCGGAACCGGTCGGGGCGATGATTAGAACGCTCTTCCCCGAGCTAACCTCCCTGAACGAGTCCTGCTGGAGCCGGTTGAGCTTCCCAAAGCGCTCCCTGATGGCCTTTCTGAGGAGGGGGTGCATGGTTTAAGGGAGAACCTTCAGTTCTTGAACTTTACTGTGTTCTCAAAATACCAAGTCGAGTTTTCATTTCGTTGAGTACGTTTTCCAGCGTATCTCCATTCAGCAGAGACTCTAATGCAGTAGAATCGAGGGCCAAAAATCTTTCCGTTGAGATTGCCGCGCTCAGAATCTTTTTATCTCCCGTCCATAGGGGAATACCAAGCTTCATGGCCAAGGCTATGAAGGGCGTATCTTTTTCATCAAACTTGGAGGCTATCTGATAGGCCTCTCTGATTTTGTTGGAATAAAACTCAAGCGGGATTATCTGAACCAGTGAAAAGGTCAGAAACGTTCGGTATTCAAAGTCCTTTGCAAACTTCTTAAGTTTAGTGGAGTGTCGTCTGAACTCAAGGATGACCTCTTCCGGGGCGAAGAGGGTAAGCTCGTGCTCTTCGAGAAGCCTGAATGCCTTTGATTTCCTTCCAGATACTATGATGGAAAACAGAATGTTGCTATCAACAACGACCCTCATATCAATCCCATTTTGATATATTTGTGCTTTACTTCGGCCCAGACTTCTTCCCTTGTTTCCTCAAAGAATTTCTTATCCAGGGGTATTCCTTCGGCAAGGGCCTCAAGGACTATCTTTCTTGATATCTTCTTCCCGAGCCCCTCCGCTATCCAGAGCTCGGCTTCCTGTTCCGAAACCCATTCTGGAACTTTCACGCTTATGACTTTCATGGTTTGGTGTTTCTCAATAGTGGTTATATACCTTACTCGCTTTCAACCCCTACCGCTAACTTTATAAGACGATATATCGTTCGACATATCGGTGAAGAGATATGAACGTCACGAGGAACGGCGAAACCTATGACCTCAGCTATGCGAAGAAGGCCACGCTCGTCGTGGTTCTCCTCCCGCTCCTCGTCATGTATACAGAGGCGATGCTAACTCCCGCTCTGCCAACGATTCAGAAGGAGTTCGCGATAAACCCCAACGACGTCAGCTGGGTTCTCACGATTTATCTCCTCGTCGGAACGGTCAGCGTCGCGGTCTTTGGAAAGCTCGGCGACATGTACGGCAAGAAGAAAATGTTTCTCGTTGCCCTCGGCTTCTACACCCTCGGCGTTATACTCAACGGCTTTGCACCGAGCTTCCGCTGGTTGCTCTTCAGCAGGGCAATCCAGGGCTTTGGAATGGCAATATTCCCGCTCGCCTTCAGCCTCGTTCGTGAGGAGTTCCCGCCCGAGATGGTGCCCCAGGTTCAGGGAATGATAAGTGCGATGTTCGGCGTCGGTATGGTCATAGCCCTCCCGCTCGGAGCTTACGTTACCCAGCACTGGGGCTGGCGCTGGACCTACCACTCGGCGGCGCCATTCGCCGTGTTGATGTTCATCCTCGCGTGGAAGATACTCCGCGAGAGCAGATACATCAACCCCGGAAAGCTCGACTGGCAGGGCGCTCTGCTCCTCGTCTGGGCTGTCGTTCCGGCACTCGTCGCGGTAACGCGCGCCCCGAACGTCGGCTGGACCGCAAAAGAAACCCTTGCCCTCTTCGCGGTCTCGATAGTCGGCGCGGTCCTGCTCGTCCTCTGGGAGAAACGCGCGGAGAACCCTCTGATTCCCCTTGACATCGTGACATCTCGCAATCCTGCCATAGTGAACCTCGGAATCATGTTCGCGGCCTTCGGAATCTCGATGATGAGCCAGGCGAACACCTACATCTTCCAGATGAAGCCCCCGTACGGCTTCGGCAAGAGCATACTCGACAGCGGTCTGCTCATGACTCCAATGGCGGGCGTCATGCTCGTAATAGCCCCCCTTGCCGGAAAGATAATGCCGAAGGTCGGTGCAAAGCCGCTCGCGATAACTGGAGCGCTCATCGCGAGCTCGGGCCTCGCCGTTCTGGCGAAGTACGCCCCCGAATTCCCGCCGAACCACCTCTGGGCTTTCGTGGCGATGATAACCTACGTTGGCGCGGGAATAACGCTGATGAACATCTCATTCATCAACGTCCTCGTCTTCAGCGTCCCGCAGAGGGTCATGGGCGTCGCGACCGGTGCCAACAGTCTCTTCAGGAACTTCGGTTCGACGTGGGGGCCGGCCATCGCTGGAACCGTCATGAGCACCTACTACACCCTCTTCCACCCGCCAGGCGCCCCTTCGTGGGTCAAGATAAAGATACCGACGACGAAGGCCTACGAGGTGCTCTTCGGAACCTCCGCCGGAATCTACCTCTTCCTGGCGATACTAAGCCTGGCCATCGTCGAGGTCATGAAGGGCGGAAAGATTCGCGAAGTCGAGAACGGGGGAGAAAAGGAAGTGGAAGTTGGCTGAACTCTGCTTTTCTTCCCTCTTTAATCTCCACTGAAAGCCTTCAAATACAGCTCCCTTATCTCCTCGGGCTTCGCCTCGACCGGGTTGAAGGCCAAGAGGCCGTCGCGGTAGGCCTTCTCGGCCATCTCGTCGAGCCTCGCCATGAAGGTTTCTTCATCGACGAGCTCGCTCAGCTTCGGAACGCCCGTCCGCTCGTTGAGCTCCCTGACGGCATCAACCAGCGCCCTCCAGTCCCTCAGCCCGAGCTCCCTCGCTATCTCGTCGTAGCGCCTCCTCGCGTAGTCGCTTCTCTCGGCGTTGAACTCCATAACGTAGGGCAGGAATATGGCATTGAGAAGTCCGTGCGGACCGAGCCAAGCGGCCTTGTGGCTCATCGCGTGGCAGAGACCGAGGCGCGCGTTGAGAAAGGCGATTCCGGCCATTGTAGAGGCGTAGTGCATCCTTTCGCGCGCTTCCTCGTCGCCTTCGAGGCTCTTCTCAAGGTAGCTGAAGACGGTCTTTATTGCCTTAATCGCCATCGCGTCGCTGAAGTCGTTGGCGACCTTCGTGGTGTAGGCCTCTATTCCGTGGACGAGGACGTCTAACCCGGAATTCCTCGCCACTTCCCTCGGCATTGTCATCGGCAGGCGGGGGTCAAGTATCGCAACCTCAGGCGCTATCTCGGGCGTAACGATGTTGTACTTGATTCCTCCCTTCTTCAGAACGCTCGCTCCGGAGACCTCGCTTCCTGCACCGCTCGTCGAGGGAATCGCTATGAGCTTCGTCTTCAGCTTAGGGACAGGTTTGGGCTTTGAAAAGCGGTCCATGAAGGCTATCTCCTCAAAGTTCAGCCCCGGAGCATCGTAGAAGACCTTCAACGCTTTCGTCGTGTCTATCACGCTTCCACCGCCGAGCGCTATCAGCAGGTCAGGTTTAAACTCCCTCACCTTCGGCAGGAACTCCTCTATCGTTTCCACGCTCGGCTCCGCCGGAAGGCCGGCTATGGACAGAACATCCGCTCTCTCGTCCCTAACGTAGTCCTCTGCCTCGCTCAGGAAGCCGTGCTTTTTCATCGAGTTGCTGGCCAGAATAAGGACCTTCTCGTGTCCGCTCGCCTCCTTCCTGAGCTTCTCAAGAGAACCTTTGCCCTCGATGATTCTCGTCTTGAGCCAGAACATCGCCACCACCGGTTTGAAATAGACTCAAACCTTTAAACGCTTCACCCTCCCAAGGTTTTCAACCCTCCGTTCAAAAAAGGCCTTTAAGTTCTCTCTCCGCACTACTTCCGATGCTTGTCAGGGGAAAGGTCGTCGGAAAGAACGGCACCGCTCGCTTTGAGGTCCGGAAGGAGAGAGGAGGCCTAACGCTTAGGGCGGAGTTTCCTGGCGGAGAACCGCTCGACTACTCCGTTGACTGTCCATGCCTCGAACCACTTGAGCTCGTTGGCCTTCTCCTGCCGGCCTTCGAGGAGCGCCTCGGCGAGATAGAGGGTGTTTTTGTGGAAGAGGTGGTTGAGGGGAAAAGGTCTGTTCTGGGGATGATTAGGAAGTTGCTTGGGAAAACGTTTTAGTATTTCTTTCCCCAAAGCTGATACAGTGGTTCCATGAGTCTCTCGGCAAGGCGCGTCCAGCTGATGATAACGTATCCTCACCTGAAGAAGTTCCTAAAGAAGGCCCCTTCAATAGAGGAAGTTCAGGAGCTTCTAAAGTCCGTTAAGGGTGAGCTGAGTGAGGACATCATAAGGGAGAGGCACTGTTCTGAGGAAATATGAAGAGAGGGCTTCAAGGTTCTTCCTTGAACAACTTCTTCAGGTTCCTCTCAAACGGCGGGTAGACGACGCCCCTGTCGGTTATTATCCCTGTGAGGTACTTGTGCGGTGTAACGTCGAAGGCCGGGTTGTAGACATCTACATCTGGGGCGATTCTGCAGCCGCCGCAGGTGAGCACTTCTTCCGGCTTCCGCTCCTCAATCGGTATCTCCTTCCCACTCTTCAGGCTCATATCTATCGTCGAGAGCGGTGCCACCGTGAAGAATGGTATTCCATGCTCCTTCGCGAGAACCGCCAGGGTGTAGGTGCCTATCTTGTTGGCGAAGTCACCGTTGGCCACTATCCTGTCGGCGCCGACTATTATCGCGTCAACCTTTCCCTGCTGCATCACGAAGCCGGCCATGTTGTCCGTTATCAGTTTCAGCGGAATTCCATCGTAGTGGTACTCCCAGGCGGAAAGCCTGGCCCCCTGAAGGACGGGCCTCGTTTCGTCCACCCAGAGGAGCTTCAGCGTTCCGTCTTTGTTCATCACGCGCAGAACGGCTCCAACGGTCCCGAGCTGGACCGTAGCCAGGCTCCCCGCGTTGCAGTGCGTTAAAACGTTGCCCTCCGGCAGGGCCTCTGCCCCGTAGTGGCCCATCCTGAGGTTCGCCTCGACGTCTTCGTCCGCTATCCTCTGCGCCTCCGCAACTATGAGCTTCTTTATTTCCTCCAGGGGGCTCTCGGCGTTCTCCTCGACGAGCTTCTTAATCCTGTTGAGCGCCCAGAAGAGGTTTACGGCGGTGGGGCGCGTGTTCCTCAGCCTGTCGTATGCCTGATAAAAGCCGTCCATGAACTCGTCCTTGGTTCTGGCTTTACTCGTGTCCGCGTAGAGGGCAAGACCAAAAGCAGCTGCCGCTCCAATGGCCGGGGCACCGCGCACCTTCATCGTGATGATTGCCTCAGCTACTTCATCAACTGTTCTCAGTTCGATGGTCTTGAACTCCCTCGGAAGGAGAGTCTGGTCAATCATGATGACCCTTCCAGTCTCGTAGCGAACGCTCCTCGGGAGCCTCGTGAGTTCTTCAGGCTTGTACCTTATCTCCACAGCGACCACCCCAAAGGGTTTAAGGGCTGAACTTAAAGCTCCTTCGGTGGTGAAAAATGGTCAGGGTTTTCGTGACCGGTCCGGCAGGGGTTGGGAAGACGACGCTCGTCGAGAGGGTCGCAAGGGAAGTCGAGAGATGGGGCTACATCGTTGGGGGCATGATAACGAAGGAAGTCAGGCGAAACGGAAGGAGAATAGGCTTCAAAATCATCGCCCTCGACACCGGGGAAGAAGGAACGCTCGCGAGCCTGCGCGGAACATCTCACTTGCCCGGGGTTCCCTTCGGAAAGTACGTCGTCCACGTTGATGAGCTTGAGCGAGTAGGGGTGTCGGCAATAAGGCGTGCGCTGGTCGAGGCGGATTTGGTTGTAATAGACGAAATCGGCCCGATGGAGTACAAGAGCGACGAGTTCGTGAAGGTCGTCGGCGAGGTGCTGAACTCGGACAAACCCCTTCTGGCGGTTGTCCACAGGAGGATGATTGACAAGTTCAGGCCCCTTGGAAAGACCCACGTTCTGAGCGTTGAGAACAGGAACAGGGAATTCGGAATAATCCTCGATGAGATAATGAGAGAGCTGAGGGGCTAAAGGTTGAGGCTGTCCTTACAGCTCTCACAAATCCACCTTTCCTGGCCCTCTATGTAGACCCTGTAGAGCGGGCCGTACTGACCGCAGAGCTCGCAGATGCCGTAAACCTCGGTCTCCTCAACGGTTTCCTCTTCCTCCTCGTTGTTCATGCTGTTGAGGGCTGCCAGCAGGTCCGCCGCGGTAACGAAACCAAGGGGCTTTCCAAGGCGCGTTACGAGGAGCCTCCTTATACCCTTCTCCATCATCTTGTCTATTGCATCGCTTATGTCGTAGTCGTCCTCAATCGTTATCGGGTTCCTCGTCATGACTTCGTGCACCTTGACGGTCTTAGGGTCGCGTCCCTTCGCAACGACCTTGTCGAGGATGTCGCGGTCGGTGATGACCCCAACTATCTCGTCGTCGTCCACGACAACGGCGCTCCCAACCTTGTGCCTTGAGAGTATCCTTGCAACCCTCTCGATGGTGTCGTCGGGCTTCACAATCACTGCCTTTCTCTTGACCACCTGTCCCACGGCCATCATTGGAATCTCACCCCACGAGTTGGGGTTGATTTGAGTTTCTTAAAAACGTTTCTTAAGAAACCACCCTGCGGAAATTACGATGACGAACGTCATTATCGCGAGGAGGACAGGAACGTAATCCCCCGAGTGGCCGGCCCTGCTTGTCGTCTCGGCCGAGAACATTTTAATTGTCCCCGTCCCGCTACTCCTCTCAGACGACAACATTTTCTCCGCGGCCCAGTAGACGAGTGCGGAAAGCCCCGTTGCAACTGAGAGGGTTATGACGCGCAGTTTGTCCAACGGTGACGTTCTCCGCTCGGCTGGGCGCGGGAGCAGAAGAATCGGCCGGCTCGATGCTCGGTAGAGCTTTACCTCTTGCAATCTTTTGCCGTACTTTTTCCCGGCCACTTCAACGAGACCCACGCGGAGAAGTTTGTCAAGATGGTATGAAACTGTGGATATGGGCATGTCGAGCTCCTTCGCAATCTCGCTCATCGAGAGCTCACGCTCGCGGAGAAGCCTCAGAATGGCCATCGCCCTTTCGTTGGCGAGAACCTGCGCGAGCTCGCGAACCCGCTCATCTGTAACGTCTATGGTCTCGTACTCCAACGGGCCCACCAGAAGGGGTACGGGGCGGTGCTATTAAACTTTGCTTCTCAGAAGAAACCCGAAGGAAAAGGAAAGGGGTCAAATTCACGGCTTCTCGAGGATAATCTCGATGGTCGAGGTGTTGGCGGTCCTGCCGTCGGCAGTCGGGAGCTCCTCGGTGCCTATCTTGATTTCCTTGACCCTGACCTCGGGGAGGAACCTGTTCCTGACAATCTCGGCGACGTCAACGGCCCTGCTGATAGCCCTACCGCGAGCCTTGATGCTGACCTCCTTAGCGCCCTCGTTGAACTGGGTTATCACGGCGAGGACGTAGTTCATAACCGGCTTCTTTCCGATGTAGACGACGTGCTCCTCAGCCATTTCTGGCACCTCCGGAAGTTTTGTCATCAGCCTATCGCGGGCATAGGGTTAAATACTTTTCGGTTCTATCTGTGGGAAGGGCTTTTTAAGTGACGAGCGCATCTCAAAAACGCTCGTTTGCCCGGCTGATATTGACGTATAGTTGTCAAAAGAAAACGTTTTAACATCCAAAATAATCACGAGAATGGTGATTGGAATGGCGGTTCACCCGATTGACTACCGCTATGGAAGCGAGGAAATGAGGCGCATCTGGGACGAGGAGAACAAGCTTCAAAAGCTCCTTGACGTTGAGGCGGCCTTGGCGAGGGCCCACGCGAAGCTCGGCAACATTCCCGAGGAAAGCGCCCGCGTGATTTCCGAGAGGGCCAGTACGGAGTGGGTGAAACTCGAACGCGTCAAGGAGATAGAGACTGAGATACACCACGATATAATGGCCGTCGTCAAGGCCTTAAGCGAGGTCTGCGGTGAGCACGGGAAGTACGTCCACCTCGGCGCGACCTCCAACGACATAATCGACACCGCCAACGCGCTCCTCATAAAGGAGAGCCTTGAGCTCATCGAGCGCTACCTTAGGGAGCTCCGCGACGTGCTAATGAAGCTCGCCGAGGAGCACAAGTACACCGTCTGCATCGGCAGAACCCATGGACAGCACGCGGTTCCAACGACCTACGGCATGAAGTTCGCCCTCTGGCTCGACGAGGTTCAGAGACACCTTGAGAGGCTTGAAGAGCTCAAGAAGCGCGTCCTTGTTGGCAAGATGCGCGGTGCCGTTGGAACCGCCGCTTCATTCGGAGAGAAGGCCCTTGAGATTGAAAGGCTCGTCATGGAGGACCTTGGCCTTAAGCCAGCGCTGATAACCAACCAGCTCGTTCCGCGGGACTTATACGCAGAGCTGATGATGTTTTTGGCCTTGGTTGCATCAACCCTCGATAAAATCGGCCTTGAAATCAGAAACCTCCAGAGGACGGAAATCCTTGAGGTCAGCGAGCCATTTGGAAAGAAGCAGGTTGGCTCTTCGACGATGCCCCACAAGAGGAACCCGATAAGGACGGAGAAGGTCTGCGGTCTGGCGAGGGTTCTCTACTCAAACGTTATTCCCGCGCTCCTCAACAACCCGCTGTGGCACGAGAGGGACCTCACGAACTCCTCGGTCGAGCGCGTTATCCTTCCCGAGAGCTTCGTTCTCCTTGACGAGATGCTCCGCGTCACAATCCGCGTTCTCAAGGGGCTGGAGTTCTTCCCGGAGAACATCGAGCGCAACCTCTACCTGACGAAGAACCTCATCATGGCCGAACCGCTGATGCTGAAGCTTGCCGAGAGGGGCATGGGCAGGCAGGAGGCCCACGAGCTCGTTAGGCAATTGGCCATGAAGGCCTTTGAGGAGGGAAGGGACTTCCTTGAGGTCGTGAAGGAGAGCGAGGAAGTTAGAAAGTATCTAACCGATGAGGACTTGGCCTCGCTGAGACCCGAGAATTACATCGGTGTTGCCCCTCAGATAGTTGACAATGTGCTCCGCCACATCCGTGAGCGTTCTCTCTGATTCCTTTATTTTTACCACAAACTCTCTTGATTCTTGGGAGGGTGTTTACTGTTTATGTTCTTATTATGTTTTGTAATTCTCTTAGTGATTTTATTATTCTCATCAGCATTTTTATAACGCTCTAATTTTAGTTAGTTTTTTTCTAATTTAAAAGAGAATTAAAACCCCTATATCAAGTAAATTTTCACATATGAAAAGTTGTATAAAATCCAAAGAATCTACTTATTTGGTGGGTAAAATGCTGGCCGAAATATTTGGCTACCTGTCCCGCTTGCTCTTGCAGGGGAATCACACGTGGTGAAGCCCGCATCAATTCCAATTTTTCCCATTACAATTCATCGTGGTCAATGCTGCGGTTAACGTCTGGAAGGCTTAGATTTGTGCGGGGAACATAGAGAACACGGGGGTGCCTTTGCTGTTCACCTTTAGATATGAGTGGCAATACTGAAATACTCTTCATGCGTTTCTCTTGCTAATGCACTTTTCTGCTCGTTAGTTTGAGATATAATGTACCTTATATCTAAAAACATTGAATAAAAATATGCATTGCCAATCGTGCTCAATTAAAGAGCATCAACCTATATCAAGCATTATTCCAGGTAACTTACCTCGTTACTTGCACCCCTCTGTCAAGAAGTTAAACGCCTGGGCGAGCTCACCGGTTCGGTCTATATCCTCTACAGACTCGACTACGAAAAATTCTTCGTATATGGGAGGAGTTGAGATGGGCGAGTACAAACACCTTGGTCCCTTGGCGTGGGAGATTATAATGGCAAAGCTTGGAGAAGTTCTATTCGTAAAGAACCGCACCAGGCCTTTCTTCAAGGAGAATCCCCGCACGGGTGAGGTTGAGCTTGTCATTCCGCTTGGGTCTCTGAATCGGTTGGAGAGGGAAGTCCTGAAGGCGGTTGGGTATTCCCCCAAGCCTGTGCGGGTTGGAAATGGCGTCGTCATTGCGTTCGTTATACCTGCAAAGGAAGGGATTGCAATTGACCCCTGCCTGCCCGAGCTAATCCTTAAAGCGTATCGCGGTTCTTGATTTGGGAATAAGAACATCTTCTTTTTTGTTTATTGTTTCATATTTTCAACTTTTTCTTGTAGATTTTCCCCCAAATATAATTTTCTTAAGTTGTATTTAAATTATATTTTTCAAAAAGAATTATTGACTTAATTTTGATAATTTTTATTTACAAATTTTTATTGTATTCAAAAGTTATTTTATTAAGTCATAATAATCAACACAAAACAAAACACAATCTTAAGATTATTAAAAGTAAAAATTCTCTGAAAATTTTTAAGGCACCCGGCAATTAGGATGCCCTAAAAACAAAGGAGACATCAGAAAGGGCTGTTTGGCAAGGGGACTGAGGAAAATGCCCAAGAAGGAGTTTAAAAAGACAGAACCTTAGATTTCCTCTTCAAATCTCCTGGGAACCTCGTTCCCTTGGGGCAAAATTATGAGCTCTCTTCCCTCAACGAGCATCTGGGCAACCTTCTTTCGGGCCGAATTGAGAGCCCTCCAGACGGTGCCGCGGGAGACGCCCATTCTCTTTCCCGCCTCCTCCTGAGTTAGCCCTTCGTAATCCACCAGCCTGAGGGCTTCAAACTCCTCGTAGGTCATAAAAATCGGCGGTTTCGGCTGGCTGACCGGGGGCAACGCAGGATAGAAGTGTCTAACCTGGGGAATGAACCCAATCATTCTCATCTTCCGCCTTCTTCCTCTACCGCGTCCCCATCCAGGTCCTCCCATCGGCATTCTTCGGCCTCCTCCCCTCAGGTTTGTCCAGTTAGAGTTATAACCTTAACGGGGAAGCCCAATCGGTGGGAGCATGTTCAGGCTCGTGGAGAGAAAAATCGGCTGGCACAAGGACTTTGACAGCTCGCATTTCCTCGCCTTGCCCTACGACAGCAAGTGTCTTAGGATTCACGGACACACCTACAACGTGGACGTGGAGATATGGGGCGAGCTGAACGAGAACGGCATGATTTTCGACTTCAACCACCTCAGCAACCTCATAAAAAGGCTCGACCACAGGATTCTCGTCAGCGAGAATTGGGTCCTCGATAGGAGAGATGGCAGAGTCGTGGTCGAGAAGAACGGCAAGAGGCTCGAACTGCCCGAGGACGAGGTGGTAATCCTCGACAAGCCCAACGTTACAGCTGAATACATAGCCGAGTGGTTCGCGGAGAGAATAGCGGAGAAGGCCGGGGAGAACGTGAAGCGAATCCTCGTTAAGGTCTGGGAGGACCCGAGGAGCTACGCGCAGGTAGTCCTCGAGCGTTAGCTTTCTTCAACCTTTTTCCTCAGCTCCATGGCCCGCTCAAGAAGCTCGTCGTAGTACTCGTTGTTGAACTTTTCGGAAGCTTCCCTTGCGAGGTCTTCTATTAGCTTCGCATACGCTAAAGCAGTCTCCCTGTCTTCATGCTCCGCTATCATGGGCACCATGCTCACGAGGTAGCCTATGAAGGAGCCAAGAACCCTGTCCCAGTCTTCCCCGAAGCCGTTCTCGTTGAGCCAGCCTTTGAGCGTCAGGAACACCTTCACCGCGGGTTTAACAACGGCGTACTCGTTGAAACGGCGGTAGCGTATGAGCAGGTACTGGAGGAGTGAGAGGAGCACCTGACCAACGACTTCCTTACCGACGGCCCTTTCCGCAAACTGTTGAAAGGCGGGAAGACCTCTTTCCCCACTTTCGAGGAAAGCGGTAAGTAGGTTTGGATACGGTGGCGCGTACTGGCTGAAGTCAACATCGTTCAGCTCCTCAAGCTCTGGCAGGATTGCGAGCAGTGCCTCCTTGGTCTTCATCGAACCACCCAAAGCGTTAAAGAGTGGCAGTCTTATTAGCTTTGAGGTGGAAGCATGGAGTTCAAGCCGGGGCGAATTTTCTTGCTCAGGGTTCCCGAGGGGGAGGACCTGCTCTATTTTGTAAACAGGTTCGCGGAGGAGAAGGGAATAAAGACGGCGATTGTTAAGGGCATAGGTTCGCTCAGGAACCCGGTCGTGGGCTACTACTCGGAGGAAACTCGCGGCTATAAGCGGATTGAGCTCGTGGGAACCTTCGAGCTGCTGACCCTGCTCGGCAACGTCAGCATCAAGGATGGACGGCCCTTTGCGCACCTCCACGTCACTCTGGGCAACGCCAGCGGCGACGTTTTCGGGGGACATTTGATGAGGGGAGAGGTCTTCGTCGCGGAGCTGTATGTGCAGGAACTCCTGGGGGAGCCGCTGGTGAGAAAAGAGAGGGGGAACAACCTCAGCCTCTGGGACGAGGAGCCCCTCTGAACTTTTTCCACATTACTGTGTAGTGCCACGCAATCACTCCAAAGACGCCAACGAACTCTGCCGGTGCTATCCCTGGGAAGCTGTTCTTCGCCCAGAGGGCCAGCGCCCAGCCGACTGTGAAGAGGGCTATGCTGAAGACCGCAAGCTCCTTTTCTCCAGAGAGGCCCATCCCAATACCCGTGACAAGGAAACCGAGGCTCGCGAAGATGAAGAAGCCCCAGCTGACGTAGTAGTGGGGGCTCGTTCCCTCCGGGAAGAGGCCGATTAATGCGAGGAAGGCCAGTCCAGCGATGAAAACTCCAATCCCGAGCTTTTCGACGGTGTTGCTGACTTCCTCGACGAGGCCAACCGCGTAGTAAATCGCCATAATGGCCGAGACTACGAGGGAAACGTTTAGAACCCAGTTGTTGGGCAGGTCGAGCTTTCCGAGGTCACTTATCGCGTTGTCGGTGAGCCTCCACCACGAGCGATTTATGAGAATCGCCGTCCCTATGCCCGTGAGGGCCACTATCGGTGCGAGAACCCCGGCGAGGAGCTGACTCTTTCTCATCGCCACCACATCAGAATAGGGCGAAAGAATAGAAAAGGGTTGCGCCGATTATTTCTCGTAGAAAACCCGATAGTGCTGGACGTATTTCTCCTTTTCAAGGAGAAACTCATCGTTCTCGGGATAATACTTTGCCAGCTCGGGGTTTTCGCCGGCGAAGCGCTTTATGGCCTCCATCGAGTCCCAGACCGTTATGAGGGGAAAGTGGGCAACGTTCTCCTCGTCCCTCCTCGTGAAGTAGAGCTTCAAAAGGCCCTCAACGGAGCCGTAGTCCGGAACCGCCCTCTCGATGAGGAACTTTTCATACTCATCGGCCTTCTCAATCGGAACCTTCCCGTGCCAGAGCCTGACAATCGCCATGGGCATCACAGAATATGTGGAAAACAGGAGATATAAAAGGGTTCAGTACCAGCCGCCCCTTCCGCGGCCCATACCGCGACCTCTTCCCATTCCTCCGCCGCGACCTATGCCTCTACCCATGCCACGGCCCATTCCCATGCCACCGCCGGGACCCATTCCTGCACCTCCCTGAATTCCGGGCTGGAGTTCACCGCGGAGGAGCGCCTCAACGGCTTCCCTGACGGTCATGGTCGGGGGAGCTGAGTACATTCTTATGCCTGCCGCCTGAAGGACGCCGTAGGAGTTTGGCCCGAACTGGCCCGCTATTACTGCATCAGCTCCCTGGTCAATGGCGAACTGCGCCGCGGTAACGCCCGCTCCCCTCGGCTGGGAGTAGCCCGGGTTCGGGACGACCTGGACGTTCACTATCTCTCCGTTCTCGACGTCGACAATCGTGAAAGTTGGAGTTCTTCCAAAGGCCTGGTTAACGCGGTCGTCGAGTCCGCCGTTTATAGTGGACACAATAATCCTCATTCACACCACCTCCGGTTGATTTAGGTAACCCGAACTTAAAAAATTTTGCATAGGCTCAAAAAGGCCCGCAGAACCGGAAACGGTTTCCCCTCAGGAACGAGCGGAGGAGCAACAACACGACGAGTCCGAGGGCGTACGGGAGGGCGACTATGAAGAGCTTGAACAGGAAGTAGAGTATCCCTAACAGGATTAGCAGGTCAAGGATTCCGTAGAAACCCCCAAACGGGTAAAAGGTTCTGCCGTAGTAACCTCTCCTTCCGTAGCCCCTGCCCATTCCCCGCGGCATCTTTAAACCTCCGGTCAATTAAAAGAAAGAAGAGAACTCACCACCAACCGTAGAGCCAGCGGAGGGTTCTCCTGCTTGGCTGGCCGGTCCAGGGGCAGTAGCCGAGCCTTGCACCCCAGCCTCTTCCTCCTCTGCCCCATCCACGGCCCCATCCGCGTCCTCTTCCCCAGCCGCGGCCCCAGCCTCTTCCCCAACCGTAGCCGAAGCCGTAGGCTGGGTAAGCCGGATAGACCGGTGCGGCTGGAGCCACTGGAGTTGCCGGAGCGGCAGGATACGGTCCGTAGGCCGGCGCCGGGGCGGCGGTGCTCGGGGCGCTTCCGCTGGTAACGGCTTTGATGGCCTCCTCGACTGGGGTTCCCGGAGCGACCTGGTAGAGCCTTATGCCCGCGGCCTGGATGGCTCCAAGGGCGTTCGGGCCGACCTGCGGGGCGACTATTGCCTCAACGCCTTCGTTGATGAGTGTCTGAACTGCCAGCGGTCCGGCACCTCCAGCGGCGTTCATGGCAGGATTCTGGATGACCTTCTCGTTCACGACGTTTCCGTTCTCGTCAACGTCAACTATGAGGAACGCGGGCGCCCTCGCGAAGACGGGAGCAACCGTGTCGTTTCTCCCACCGCCGTTGGTCGGGATTGCTATCCTCATGCCCATCACCTCCTTCCTTCTGTTATTTTGTGCATATGCACAGACTTATAAACTTTTCGGCGACCCTAACGCGTGAAGCGCCCGTCGTCCCTCGCCTCTGGAAGTTTGTGGACGTTTTTCTCAAGCCATCCGATTCTTTCAACCCGGTGAACATCGAATTCCGGCACGTAGGGCTTTATATCAAGCAGGGGAGTCCCGTCGAGGACGTCAATGTTCCCCACAGTGAGCCGCCTTCCCCGAACTTCGAGCAAACGCACAACGGAGAGCCCTATCGGGTTCGGTCTGCCCGGTGCCCTCGTCGCGAAGACGCCGTGCCCCTCGTCGTCCATGTACGGCCTGACGATTAGCTCCCCGGGCCTCGCTAGGTGAAAGTGGTAAATCAGGATTACGTGCGAGAAGCCCTCGATGTCCTTCAGCCCGTCCGCGTACTCCGGGAACACCTCCACGGTTCCGCGAATCCCCTTCGCGGCAGAAGGTTGAATCGGAACTCCATTAGGCTCTCGGAAGGGGCTGTGAATGACCCCAATCGGCCGGTAGCAGATTTCCATCGGTACCACCGCCCTCTCTTGGGGCTCCGGCTTAAGCCCGTTTGGGTAAACAATAATGCTTATCAAAAACAGAAATGTTTGCGAAAAACGTTTAAACTCAAGCTCGGTATCACTTTGGGTGATATCATGGTTAGCCCCTTCAGACCGAAGTCCGAGCTCTTCAGGGGAGTGTGGCGCGAGGGCGAGGACGGGGTTCCCGAGTTCGCCACCTACGTGGATGGGGAGTGGCTGTTCACCGGCAGAACCGCGGAAGTCAGGAGTCCAATTGACGGGAGCGTCATAGCTCGCGTGAGCCTCGCCGACGGCGACCTCGCGAGGAAAGCCGTCTCCACGGCATACGAGAGGGGCAGGTTTGTCATCAGGGAGACTCCCGGGGACAGGCGCGTCAAAGCCTTCCTCAAGGCGGCGTGCCTCATGAGGGACGCGTTTGAGGACTTCGTCACGGCGCTCGTCCTTGACGCCGGGAAGCCCCTCTCCAACGCGAGGGGTGAGGTCAGGGCGACGGTTGAGAGGCTTGAGAAGACAACGATGGAGTTCAGGAAGCTCGTCGGCGACTACATACCCGGCGACTGGAGTGAGGAAACGCTGGAGAGCGAGGGCATAGTCAAGAGGGAGCCCTACGGGGTGGTTTTAGCGATAAGCCCCTACAACTATCCGCTCTTCATCTCGGCCGCGAAGGTGATACCCGCGCTCCTCGCCGGAAACGCGGTCCTGCTCAAGCCTGCCTCCCTCGACCCGCTCGCGCCACTGCTCTTCACGAGGGTTCTCCAGCTGGCCGGGGTTCCTCCCGAGGCGTACCAGCTCCTCACAATCCCTGGGAGGCTCATGGACTCCGTCGTCGCGGACAAGCGCATAAGGGTGGTCACGTTCACCGGCAGCACCGAGGTCGGGGAGCACATCCTCGCGGTCGGAGGGATAAAGGCCTACCACATGGAGCTCGGCGGCAAGGACCCGGCCATAGTGCTCGACGACGCACCGCTTGAAGAGACCGTTGAGAAGCTCGTAAAGGGCATGGTAAGCTACTCCGGCCAGAGGTGCGACGCGATAAGGCTGATTATAGCGGAGAGCGGCATCTACTCCGACCTCAGGACAAAACTCGTCGAGGAGCTGTCAAAGATAGAGCCCAAGAACCCGCTCGAGGATGAGAACGCCGTGATGGGCCCGCTGATTGACGAGAAGAGTGCCGAAGCGATTGAAGAAGTCTACAGGGATGCTGTGGACAAGGGCGCCGTTCCGCTGACGAAGTTCAGGCGTGAGGGAACCTACGTCTGGCCGGTCCTCCTTGAAGTGGACAGGGAAACGCTCCCGAAGCTCAGGGCATTTCAGGAGGACGTCTTTGGCCCGCTGACGCTCCTCGTTAAGGTCAGGAGCGACGAGGAAGCGATAAGCGTTGCCAACTCCTCCCGCTTTGGGCTCGACGCGGCGGTCTTCAGCGGGAGCGACGAGCGCGCGAGAAAGGTCGCGAGGAAGCTTGAGGTTGGCGCGGTGTTCATCAACGAGTTCCCGAGGCACGGCATAGGTTACTACCCCTTCGGCGGCATGAAGGACAGCGGAATCGGCAGGGAGGGCATAGGCTACTCCCTCGAGACCCTCACGACGACGAAGACCATCGTCAAGAACTACAGGGGCAAGGGCATCTGGAGCTACATGTGAATCGTGCAAACATTATTAACTACATCCATGGGGCGGAAAGGAACCTTCCCATCGGTTTTGGGTAAACGTTTCTATTTACTTAAACTTTTTTGTTTACGCAAATCGTTAAAAAGTCGCTGGCCATTTCTGGGTAGGTGGTTAAAATGAGGAGGGTCCTTTCGGTTATCCTGGCTGCGGTTTTAGTACTGAGCGTTCTGTCAGTGGGATGCATAAGCTCGAAGAGCCCAGGTGTGCCCTCGGGTACAGCATCTCAACCAGAGTCCAGTTCCATTGCACAGTCCAGCTCAAAGAACGACTACGTTATCGTGACCGACTGGAGTAACAAGACCGTGAAGGTTGGGGTTCCTGTGGAACGAATTGTTTCGCTCTACGGGCTGGCCACTCAGATGGTTTACTTCCTGAGCGTTGAAGATGGAAAGAAAATAGTTGGGAGCACCCCTCTCGCGATAAACGACGCATTCATAGCCCTTCTTGACCCGGATGTAAAGAAAAGGATGAAGTTCACTGGAAGTCCTAAAAACGCCAACATAGAGACGGTCAAGAGTCTTAACCCGGACGTTGTTTTAACGGCCTACTGGGGAGATGAGAGAGTAAACAGGGCTATTGAGGAACTCGGCATTCCAGTTGTGGTTCTCAACCTGGAAGGGGTTGATGACTACATTCACAGTCTAGAGATTATTGGCAGAATCCTTGGAAAAGAAGAAAAAGCCCGGGAAGCGGCTGAATACTACACAAACGCTGTTTCTTTCATCGCAAACAGAACCTCTGGGGCAAATCGACCAAGGGTTCTCCTCCTTGAATACAGCACGAAGGACAAGGTCTTCAAGGCCCCCGGCAGGGAGTTCTTCCAAAACTGGATGATTGAAACCGCCGGTGGGGAGAGCGTCTCCAAGAACCTCCCTGGGGGATGGAACACGGTCAACGTCGAGCAGGTGGCCGAATGGAACCCGGATGTCATAATCCTCGTCAGCTACTCCCTCAAAAAGCCCGCCACTGAACTCAAGAAGGAGCTCATGGGTGACCCTGCATGGGCACAGATAAAGGCGGTAAAGGAGGGCAGAATCTACGCGATGCCAAACGACGGAGAGAGCTGGGATTATCCGGCGCCGAAGTGGGTTTTGGGCCTTTACTGGACCGCCAAGATTCTCCATCCAGAGCTTTTTGAGGATATTGACGTCAAGTCAATCGCCTATGAGTTCTACGAGCGCTGGTATGGCCTGGACCCAAAGAAAGTCAGAATAGTCGGTGATATGCCGTGAGGGGGAGAGGAGTTCTTCTGCTGGCCCTTTTTGTTTTTCTCACATCCCCCTTTGTGGGCAGGATGCACTTTTCTCCCTTCGGAATGGGTGAGCTCGAAAAAGCGGTTCTCCTCAACGTCCGCCTTCCCCGAGTGGTTGCCTCCGCACTCGTCGGAGCCTCGCTCTCACTCGCTGGCCTGACCTTTCAGAACGTCTTCCGCAACCCGCTCGCGGGCCCAAACCTGCTTGGTGTTACCAGCGGTGCCGCCTTCGGGGCCGTCCTGGCTATACTCCTTGGCTTTGGAGGGCTTTTAATTCAGTTCTCGGCGTTCCTCTTTGGTGTATTGGCGGTGTTCATAGTCTGGCGGCTCTCAAAGCTCATAGGTGACGGCCTTCTGGGCCTTGTACTCGCGGGGATAGCGGTGTCGGCCTTTTTCTCTTCCCTTGTGGGCTTCGCCAAGTACCTGGCTGACCCCTACGACAAACTGCAGGAGATAGTCTACTGGCTCCTCGGGAGCTTTGCCGGTCTGCGCTGGGAGAACCTCTGGCCAATGCTCCCTCCCCTTGCGGTTTCGATAGTTGGAATAGTGCTCCTGCGCTGGTCGCTCAACGTCCTCAGCCTGAGCGAAGAGGAAGCGAAGGCCCTTGGCCTCAACGTCTCACTCTATCGGAGGTTTCTCGTTCTCCTTGCGGCTCTCGGTGTATCGGCCTCGACGGCAATGGCCGGAATGATAGGGTGGGTTGGCCTCGTCAGTCCCCACATAGCGAGGCTCCTCGTGGGGCACGACAACAGGGCCCTCGCCCCGGTTTCTGCGCTGGTTGGGGCCTCGATGCTCGCCTTCTGCGACGACATAGCGAGGAGCCTTGCGACGTTTGAGCTCCCACTTGGGGTCGTTACCTCCCTAATCGGCGCTCCAGTTCTCGTGGCGATACTCGCGAGGAGGCGGTGGCATGTTAAGGGTTAAAAACCTCTGGTTTTCCTACAACGGCCGGAGAGTCCTAAGAGGTGTCTCTTTCGACTTCAACGAGGGAGTTGGCTGCCTCCTTGGACCAAACGGTGCCGGTAAAAGTACTCTGATGAAGTGCATCGCCGGAATCCTGAAAGGAGAGGGTAAGGTCACCCTTGACGGCAGGGACGTCCTTAAAATGCCTGAGAGGGAGCGTGCGAAGTTAATCTCGTACTCCCCCCAGGAATTCTCTGTGAGTTTTCCCTACACTGTCTTTGAGGTCGTTCTGATGGGCAGAAACCCCTACGTAAATCCGCTGAGGGGGCCGGGGGAGGAAGACGAAGAACTCGCTTGGAAGTCCCTTGAAGTTCTCGGCCTGGCTGAACTTGCTGAGAGACCATTTACCGAGCTCAGCGGGGGTCAAAAGCGGCTAGTTATGCTGGCCCGTTCCATCGCCCAGGGTGGCCGGCTTCTCCTCTTCGATGAACCGACTTCCTTCCTCGACTTCAGAAACCAGCACGTTGTCCTTTCGGCAATACGGGAGCTGAGGAGGGGGAGGTTGATACTGGTTTCCCTCCACGACCCGAACCAGGCGATGGCTTTCTGTGACTCCGTGTTCCTCCTGAGGAGCGGTTCAATATTTGTTTCTGGGAGACCCCAAAAAGTTCTAACCCCAGAAAACCTTTCACGTCTCTACAAGATGCCGGTTGAGGTCATCGAGGTTGCCGGGCGGAGGGTCATCGTCCCCGGGGCAAATAAAAGCGTTTTACTGCAAACGATGTTATTAACGGAAAGCGTTATTAAACTCGACGCGAAAAGTCTGGAGGTGGTTGAATGCTGCTCGGGAGAATCAAGCGCGAAGCTTTGAAGCTCACGAAGGGTCTCAGGCTGGTGGATTTTGGTTTTGCACTGCCCTACACGTGGGTTCTGGTTCAAGGGCCGGAAGGAAGGGCCCTGGGAGTTGCGATGACCCTCCCCGAGGAGGTTCAGCGCTACCGAAACTCAGTAACAGAACCATCGCTTGAAGCGTTCATAGAACGGGCCGACAGCATAAACTCTATTGAGAGAACCCTCGCCTTGGCGGCCATCAACGCGGTTTCACAGTATCACATAGACTTGGCTGATGCCGAGTGGGTTGATGTACTGGACTTGATTCCCGAAAACGCGGGAAAAGTTGCCTTGATAGGCAACATGCCCCCTCTCGTAAGGGAACTGCGGGCCAGGGGCTATGAGATATACGTCTTTGAGAGGAACGCTCGCCTCTGGGACAAGGATACCTTTAGCGATGCCCTGGAGTACCACCTGCTTCCCGAGATGGACGCGGTGATAGCGAGCGCAACCTGCCTCGTGAATGGAACCATTGACATGCTCCTTGAAAGGTCTAAGAGAGCAAAGCTCTTCGTTCTGACCGGACCAACCGGACAGCTCTTGCCGGAGTTTCTAAAGGGTACGGGCGTTACTCATCTTGCCGCGATGAAGGTTACCGACCTTGAAAAAGCCCTCCTCGGTCTCAAACTCGGCTCTTTCAAGGGTTTTGAGGAGGGAAACAAGAAGTACGTGGTTGAAGTGCCGTAGTACTTTGGAACCTCGTCTTCGCTGTCCAATATTTGACTGAACCCGGCCCGTTAGATTTATATTTCTGAATGAATGTGCACATTTTGGGTGAGACCATGAGAAAGGTGGCCCTTGCAATACTCGGAGTGCTTCTCCTCGGAATGGCAGTGCCACAGGCCGGTGCAGTTTCATTGACGACGACGAGCGGGGTTTCCCCAACGACAATAATGATGCTGACGTACTTCTACTACAGGAACTACAACGCCCTGCTCCCTGAGTTCAACGCCACCTACCAGAAGGCAGTTGAGCTTGGAGTGGACAACACCACCCTTTCCAGGGCGATGGAGCTTTACACCAACGCAACGACTTTCATGGAGAAGGCAACTGAGGTTTCTGCTGGGGGCAACATCCTCGCGAGCCTTGGAAGCTACCGCGTCATGATACTCGTCAGGAACGCTTACTTCACCCTCAGGGACGCCTACGAAGTCCTCACCACTGCGATTCAGAACGCCACCGTTGCGAACGTTACCCGCTCCTGATTTTAGTCTATTTTTGTTGCCTCTTTACTGGAGAAATTCCCACAGCCTCTTGAAGAACTCCGTTTTTCTGCCCTTTTCCGTCACGAAGCGCAGTATTTTGAGCTCCTCGATGATGTTGTCGTTGAGTTGGACTTTCCTGCCCGCTTCCCTCACGTCCCTGCTTTCTACAAGGGCGTTAACGACCTTCCAGCCGTCTGGAATGAGGCTGTTGAAGTACCGCTTAAGCCACCACTCGTCAATCGAGCGGACGAAGAGCTCGCCCTCGCGGGAGAGGCGGTAGTAGGTGTGGTGCTTGTGAACCTCGAAGGCCTTCTTGAAGCGCGCCCTGCTTCTCTTTATCGCGCTTCCCGAGTCGCGCTCAATCAACCCGAGCTCGAGGAGGTCGTTTATCGCATCTTCGATGAGCTCAAGGGGTAAACCGCTCACCTTCGCCATCATCTTGGCGTAGTCAACTCCCGCTTTCTTCAGATGGACGAGAACGTAGAGGTGAACCGGCAGAAGCTCAAAGCCTCGGTAGGAACCGGGGCGTTCTTTCCGCGTATTCCCGCCACCCATCGCCGAACCGCTCCTCCAAAGCCTTCTCCTCATCGCCTATAAACTTCACCACGGCGAACCAGTAAACCATGGGTAAGCCGAGCATGAAGCCCCCTATGGTGAAGGAGAAGCCGGGGATTATCAGGAGGCCCCAGATTGAGTATATCGGGTGCCTGACGCGGGAGTAACAGCCTTCCGTCAGCAGTTCTCCTTCCCTGTAAGCTTTTGAAACCTGAAGGTAGCAGATGAGCCACAGTGCAACTCCGACGATAACGAGAACTGCCCCGACTTCCGGGAATCGCAAAGTCTGGAGTCCAAGGGCGGAGTTCAGGTAGAAGGCGAGGAGTGCGTAGGGAAAAGCGAAAAGCGCCACCTTCGGCTCTATGCCCCAGAAGCGCATGGCTCACTCCTCGATTGGGGGCTTTTCAGCCTTCTTCGCCTGTACCTGCTCCCAGAGGTCGTCGAAGTTCTCAATGAGCCTCTGAAGGGCGAGCTTCAAATCCCTCGTCCTCGTGAAGAAGGCAACCTTGTTGGTCTTGTCGCGAATTCTCAGGAAGTTCGGCCCCATTCTGAACGCGGCGAGGACGTCAACGTCGAGGAGCTGGCTCACCACTGCTTTAAACTTCCTCGGGTCGCCGTGCCCCTCGTCCTCTTCTTCGAAGTCCTTAGCCTTGTTCGGCCTCTTCTCGATGAGCCTTACGCTCCCGTCTTCGCAGACCTCGTAGATTGCGAAGAACTCGGAGTCGCCGTAGTGCGCGTCTATCAGGTGTTCATCGTCCTCCATTCCGAACGCGACCTTAAGGCACCTCATGAGCACCACCGCTGAAAGCTCGAAGGGCCCTTTAAAAAGATTTAGGGGAGCCTAATCACAGGTCGATGTCCTCGAACCACTGTTCGATTAAATCTTCTGGAATTTCTTCCTCCCCAACGTTCTCCTGCATGAACTCCCACATCTCGAGGTGCCTCCTCAGGATTTCGGCGTGCTCCCTGCTTATCTCGGCCAGCCAGCGAAAGAGCCTCCTTGCCTTTTCTGATTTGGCCTTCATGCTCAGCTCCGAGTAAAGCTTTGCCGTCGCTTCCTCCGCGTCGATAGCGTAGCGGTAGTAGTCCTCAACGGTCGCTTCGGGGTCAGCGAGGGCCTTCTCAAGGAACTCAAGGGCAACCTCGACTTCCTTCAGTCCCCTCGTGTCTGCAGGCAACTCAACGCCCTCGAGGAGCTTCGCGTTCCTCTCGGCGTGGCTCGCGAGCAGTTTGAGGTCGTCCCTGAAATCCCTCGGGACGAGCGGAATCAGCGCCCTGTAGACTTCAGCCTTCTTTTTCTCTATCCTCACGACGCTCTCCATGCCCATCACCGAGTTTTAATAACCTTGAGTGAATAAAAATCTTTCGCGACTTTCGTGATTATGCACAAAGCTTAAAAGGAATTCGGCTTCCCTAATTTCCGGAGGTGAGAGCTTGCAGATAGCCGTGAGCGGTGGAAAGGGAGGAACCGGAAAGTCAACCGTCGCGATTAACCTCGCGGTCGAGCTTGCGAGGCGCTTCAAGCTGGTCTTAGCTGACCTGGACGTCGAGGCGCCGAACGACCACCTGCTCCTCGGCGTTGAGCTGGCCGGCGAGGAGCCTGTGAACCAGTTCATGCCGAAGTTCGACTACTCAAAGTGCACCAAGTGCAGGAAGTGTGCAGAAGTCTGCGAGGAGCACGCGATAATAACCCTGAAGGACGGGACGCCCTTCCTCATGCCGAACCTCTGTTCGGGCTGTCGGGCCTGTGAGATAGTCTGTCCCGTTCCAGGGGCGATTCTGGAAGCCTTTCGCGTCATCGGCCACACCTACGTGACGGAAACGCCCTACGGCTTCACCCTCGTCACCGGGAAGCTTAGGGAAGGGGAAGAGCGCTCGATGCCCCTCGTCGTTGAGGCCAAGAAGAGGGCCAGAAACCTCGACTACGAGCTCCTGATGGTTGACACGGCGGCGGGAACCGGCAACACCGTTTCGAAGGCCATAGAGGGGTCGAAGCTCCTCATCGCGGTAACCGAGCCGACCCCACTCGGAATCCACGACACCGAGCTCATTCTCCAGCTCGGGAAGCTGATGGGCCTCAAGACCTGGGTCGTCGTCAACAGGGCAGACCTCGGCGACGTCGGGAAGGTGAGGGAGATAGCGGAGAAGTACGGCGCTGAGGTCGTCGCTGAAATCCCCTACAGCGAAAACATCGTGAGGAGCTACGTAAGCGGAAGGCCTATCGTCCTTGAGGACGTTCCCGAGGCGAAAATCTTCCGCGAGCTGGCCGAGAGGGTTGCCGGCTTCCTTGGAGGTGGTGAGTGATGCAGGTAGCGATTGCGAGCGGTAAGGGTGGCGTCGGGAAGAGCACGATAACGGCCTCGCTCCTCTACTTCCTGAAGGATAGGTATAAGCTCATCGCTGTCGATGCCGATGCGGAGGCGCCGAACCTCGGCCTGCTCCTCGGCGTTGAGGAGTGGGAGGAAGAGAGGGAGCACATAGGCGCGAAGGTGGCTAAGATAAACACCGAGACCTGCGTCCGCTGTGGAATCTGCTACGAGCGCTGTCCCTACGAGAGCATCTACATCGACGAGGACGGCAACTACATCGTCAACGAGCTCACCTGCGAGGGCTGCAACGTCTGCGGTTTAGTTTGCCCTGTTCCTGGGACGATAACCCTTGAGCAGGCCCGCTCCGGCGTTATCAGAAAGGCGACCACCAAGTACGGATTCCCGATAATCTCGGCCCAGCTCGACGTCGGCAGGCCCGAGAGCGGTAAGCTCGTCACCGAGGAAAAGGAGTGGGCGAAGAAGCTGATGGACGAGCTCAACCTGGAGCACATGATTGTTGATAGCGCGGCCGGAATCGGCTGTCAGGTGATAGCGAGCATAGGTGGGGCCGATTTGACGATACTGATTGCCGAGCCTACTCCTGCTTCGCTCAGCGACGTTCAGAGGGCTTACAAGGTCGTTCAGCACTTCAGACAGCCGGCTTATCTGATAATCAACAAGGCCGACTTGAACCCGGGCTTTACCGCCCTTAGGGAGTGGGCCGAGGCCGAGGGGATTCCCGTTATCGGCGAGGTCCCCTACGACAGGGCCATCCCAAAGAGCATGGCGATGCTTAAACCCGTCGTTGAGGCCTTCCCCGACAGCCCGGCGAGCAAAGCGCTCAAGGAGATTGCCGAGAGAATCGCTGAGGAAATCCTTGGCTGATTTCCCCTTTCTTTTAACCCAAACCTTAAAAGCCTCCCTCCGTAGTTTCTCCGGTGGTAGCGATGGTTGAGAAGGAGATGGAGAAGCTCGCTTACGAGTATCAGCTCCTGCAGGCGCAGGCTCAGTTGCTGGCCCAGAACCTTGAGCTCCTCACCCTCGGAAGGGACGAGTTTAAGGCCGTCAAGGAGACGCTGGAGGAGCTCAAGAAGACCGAGGGAGAGGTTGAAATCCTCGTTCCGATTGGGGCCGGTTCCTTCCTCAAGGGTAAGATAACCGACAAGGAGAACGCGATTGTGAGCGTTGGAGCCGGCTACGCCGTCGAGAAGAACCTCGATAGCGCCATCGAGTACCTCGAGGAGCGCATAAAGGAGTACGACGAGGCAATCGCGAAGACCCAGGAAGCTCTGAAGAAGCTTGAGGCCCAGCTCGGGGAGCTCGCCAAGAAGGCGCAGGAGTTGCAGGCCAAGAAGGCTTGATTCCCTTCCCGTTTTTGGATTCCTTTGGAAAAAGGTTTTATACGTTAATCCCCAAGGGGTTACACGATTAATCCCAGAGGTGGCGGAGATGGTCAAGATAATGGCATCCAAGCTTAGGGATGTTGAGCTCATAACTGACACTGGAATAAGACTCGGGTGGGTCTACGACCTCAGTTTCGACGAGGAGACCGGTGAAATCCTTGTAATCGTCGCCGAGCCCGACGAGGACCTCGACACGAGCGAGTTCGTTACCGACCACGAGGGGCTTCTCCTCATCCCCGTGAGTGCAGTGAAGAGCATAGGCGAGGTCATAATAATAGACACCAACAAGCTCGCAGTCCGCTCCAAGCTCAAACGCCTTCCGAAGGCAACCTCCCCGAGACCGAGGGGAACCCTTGAGGGCGGTCTGAAGAAAAAGGACTAAAGGCCCTCAAAGAGTCTGTCCGCTAAAAACCTTGGCAATCCTGCCTCTATTATCTTCCTCGCGCTCTCTTCGACGTCATATTCGACCCGGTGGAAGGTCACTTCTCCCCTTTCCGTGTCCATCAGCACGTAGCTCGCCCGCCAGTCCCCGTCCCTCGGCTGGCCGACGGAGCCGGGGTTTATTATTCTCCTTCCCCCGATTTCCTTCAGCATCGGTACGTGGGTGTGGCCGAGAAGCAGGTCGTCCTGGCGGACGTAGCTCAGAACCGCTCTAAACTCGCTCTCGGGAAGCCAGGGGAAGAGGTACTCGTCGAGGGGCGCCCTCGGCGAACCGTGGATGAGAAGGTAGCTTCTGCCCGTGTCGTCCGTGAAGAGTTGCCTTACTGGAAGTCGCCTGAGGAACTCAAGGTTCTCGACGGTCATGACGCGCTGGTGCCACCTTACGGCCTGTCTCGCGTATGGGTTGAAGCTCCAGTCCGCGCCGAAGGCTATGGCGTTGTCGTGGTTTCCTCTGACGCAGGGAAAGGTTCTCCTCCCCATTTGCTTCCGCACGAACTCAACGACCTCGTTCGGGCTTGCCCCGTAGCCAACGAGGTCGCCCATGCAGAGGAAGGCGTCTGCATCCTTAATCTCGTCCCACACGGCTTCGAGGGCTTCAAGGTTCGAATGAATATCGCTTATGAGTGCCATGAGCATGCCTGCCACCGTGGAAAAATTGGGGTGGGAACTTAAAGCTTCATCCCCAGCCAGAACAGGCCAAAGCCAAGAACCATGAGCCCGACGCCGAGGGGAAGCTGGTACTCCGGGGAGCCACTGGCGCGGCAGGCCTCAACAATCTCTCGGTGGTGCTTGGTGCAGTTCTTGAACTCAAAGTAGCTCGCAGGGTCGTCGTAAACGGCCATGGCCCTTATCCTCGTCCCGTTTTCTACGAGTATTCCCCGAATGCGCCTTCCGTAGAGAGTGTCCCCCACGTGGAGGGTGCCGTTGATGTAGGTTGCCTCAAGCTCCCTGAAGTCCCTCCCCGGAAAAATCGTTAGCGTCCCGCTGACGTTGAATCCGACCCTGCCTGAAACTTTCAGGTAGAACTCCCGCAGGGGGACGAAGTAATCGCTCAGGAAGACGAAATAGCCCCCGTTGGCATCGTAGGTGACGTTTGGAGGTGTGGCATTTGGAGGCCACACGAAAACATTCCCTGAGTTAGCCTTTAACTCAAGGGCGGGAAACGTGAAAGGACAGGCAATTCCCGAGCAGTTCGGCCGGTCGTAAGTCGCGGCAAGGACGAAACCGATTGTGAAGAGAACGATTCCAAAAAGTTTCAGCCAGCGCTTCATCACGACCCTCACTGAATTACGCGTTGGAAGTATAAAAAGATTTTGGAGAAGAAGCGAAATTCACTTCTGCTTGGCCTTCCACCTGCTCCAGCGGTAGAGCGCCGCGAGGGCCTTGATAGCGCGCTCGGGCTCCGGATAGGCTGGTATTCCCTCCTCGTTGAGCCTGTCAATTGCTTCCTTGGCCTCGATTCCGCCGACGATGGCAACGACGAGGGGCTTCTTCCTTCCGCTGGCGTTGTACTCGCGGATGACTATGTCTGCCAAATCCCTCGGGTCGAGAACGGCGGTCTGGCAGTACAGGACGGCTATGCTGTGCATCTCCGGGTGTGCGAGGGCGTCTCTAATGGCTCCCTCGTAGCTCTCGGCACCTGCCATACCGGTCAGGTCAACTGGGTTCTTGTAGGAACCGAAGGGCGGCATGTGGTTGGCGAAGACCTTGAGCTCCTCAATGTTGTCGTAGAGGTGAAGACCGGCTTCTTCAGCGGCGTCGGTGGCCATGACTCCTATTCCACCGCCGTTGGTGATTATGACGAGGTTCTCTCCCTCGGGCTCGGGGAGGTTGCTGAGGGTTCTCGCGTAGTCGAAGGCCTCACCGATGGTGTAGGCCCTTATGACGCCTGCCTGCTTGAATGCGGCATCGTAAACCTTGTCGCTTCCCGCGAGTGAGCCGGTGTGGGAAGCTGCCGCCTTGGCACCGCGCTCGCTCCTTCCGGCCTTGATGATGACTATCGGCTTGACCTTGCTGACCTCCTTCGCGGTCTCCATGAACTTCCTTCCGTCCTTGACGCCCTCCATGTAGATGAGTATGGCCTTGGTGTTCTCGTCCTCCTTGAAGAACTCGAGCAGGTCGGCGTCGTCTATGTCGCTCTTGTTTCCAACGCTGACGACCGCTGAGAGGCCGACCTTCTCAAGAATCGTCCAGCCCATTAGGGCTATTCCAAGCGCTCCGCTCTGGCTGATGAGCGCGAGCGGGCCCGGAAGGACGTCGGTCGGACCAAAGGTCGCGTTGAGCTTATCTGGAGTGTAAACGACACCGAAGATGTTCGGACCGAGGATTCTCATGCCGTACTTTCTGGCGGTCTCAACGAGCTGCTGCTCAATCTTCTTACCCTCCTCTCCGAGCTCGCCGAAACCGGAACTTATAATCGGGAGAACCTTGACGCCCTTCTTTCCGCAGTCCTCGACGACCTGCGGGACGAACTTGGCGGGAACGACTATAACGGCCATGTCGACCTCGTCGGGAACCTCAAGAATGCTCTTGTAGGACTTGAAAACGCGGTTGCCAATCTTAATCTCAACGCCCTTGATGTTGACGGGGTATATTTTGCCCTCGTAGCCGTACTCCACGAGGTTCTTCATAATCGCGTACCCTATCTTGCCCGGCTTCTCGGAGGCGCCTATCACGGCGATGCTCTTCGGCCTGAAAAGGGCTTCGATGTTCGGGTCAACCATTTTTATCACCTCGGATGACATTCACGCTTTTACGTCTGTAAAAGGCAGTTAAAACCTTTCCCTTCTCTTTTTGCCGATATCGGACTCGACGGACGTTAAAACACCTGAAGTTCCCAACTGATGTTTCAAAATTCTCAGCGAGGATTTCTTAGGCTTTCAAAGAACCCTTAGGTTTGCCGAAAAGTTTTTAGCGAATGGGCCCAGGATTGGTTGGGTGTGTAAATGGGAAGGAAGCACCATGACGTTGGCATCATTGAGAACCTCCTCCTGAAGTGGCTCAGCGTGCTCTTTGACATAGTTGTCATAGGTCTTGCAACCGTAACTATGGGCTACGTTGTGTACCTGATGTTCCAGCTAGTCACGGAAACTTTTCACGCCTTCAACATCGAGGAGGTACTGCACCAGATAGTTCTCGTTGTAATCTTCCTTGAAATCTTTGAACTGCTCACCATGTACGTCAAGGAGCACCACGTCAGCATGAGGAACGTCGTTGAGCTCGGCGTTCTGGCGATGGTGCGAAAGATTATAATCACCCTTGACTACAACCAGCTCGGCTGGCAGACGCTCCTCGGCATGGCGGCGCTGATTTTCGTGATGGGCTGGATTTACGTGCAGGAGAGGCAGAGGAGGACGAAGCACGAGGAGTTCCTCATCGAGAAGGGTCTCTACCGCCGATGAGGAGCCTTCCCCTCCCTGAGATGTGATGACAACCCGGTAGACCGAGGCAAACCCTAAATACTCCTTTCCCAACTTTTCTTGGGTGGTGAAGGTGGGAGTCCAAATCGGCGAGCTCGTTCCGCGGAAGGAAATCGAGCTGGAGAGGCTTTACGGAAAGAAAGTGGCCATAGATGCATTCAACGCCATGTACCAGTTCCTCTCGACCATAAGACAGCGCGACGGGACGCCCCTAATGGATTCGAAGGGCAGGATAACCTCTCACCTGAGCGGGTTCTTCTACAGGACGATTAACCTGATGGAGGCGGGCATAAAGCCAGCTTATGTCTTCGACGGCGAACCCCCGGCGTTCAAGAAAAGGGAGCTTGAGAAGAGGCGTGAAGCCAGGGAGGAGGCCGAGGAGAAGTGGCACGAGGCCCTCGAGAGGGGGGACATAGAGGAGGCCAAGAAGTACGCGATGAGGGCGACGAGGCTCAACCAGACCCTCATAGAGGACGCCAAGAAGCTCCTTGAGCTAATGGGTGTTCCGGTGGTTCAGGCCCCGAGCGAGGGAGAGGCCCAAGCTGCCTACATGGCCTCCAAGAAAGACGTCTACGCCTCCGCGAGCCAGGACTACGACAGCCTTCTCTTCGGGGCGCCGAGGCTCGTCAGGAACCTCACGATAACGGGAAGGAGGAAGCTCCCCGGCAAGAACGTCTACGTTGAGGTTAAGCCCGAGCTCATAATTCTCGAAGAGGTTCTAAAAGAGCTGGGCATAGACAGGGAGAAGCTCATCGAGCTGGCAATTCTCGTTGGAACGGACTACAACCCGGGCGGAATCAAGGGAATCGGGCCCAAGAAGGCTTTAACGATAGTCAAGCGCTCGAAGGACCCCCTGAAGAAGTACCAGAAGGAGAGCGACGTTGATTTGTACGCGATAAAGGAGTTCTTCCTGAATCCCCCTGTCACGGACGATTACGAGCTCAAGTGGCGCGAGCCTGACGAGGAAGGAATCCTCAGGTTCCTCTGCGACGAGCACGACTTCAGCGAGGAGCGCGTTAAGAACGGCCTTGAAAGACTGAAGAAAGCCGTAAAGGCAGGAAAACAGAGAACGCTCGAGAGCTGGTTCCGCTAAAGCGGTATCTTGAGGTTCAGCTTGTCAACGAGCTCCTTGTAGCGGTTCCGAACGGTGACCTCGGTGACGCGCGCGACCTCGGCCACTTCCCTCTGCGTTCTTTTCTCTCCCTCGAGCAGTCCCGCTATGTAGAGCGCCGCCGCGACCAGACCGGCCGGGCTCTTTCCGCTCGTGAGGCCCTTCTCGTAGGCCTCCTCAAGTATCTGGATTGCCCTCCTCCGCACCTTCTCGCTCAGGCCGAGCTCGTCGGCGAACTTGTTCACGTAATCGGTCGGTTTGACGAAGAGCTTCTTCGGGGTTAGGTTGAGGTGCCTCGCTATGAAGCGGAAGCTCCTTCCTATTTCCTTCTTGTCAACGCGCGAGATGTCCGCTATCTCGTCGAGCGTTCTGGGGACCTTCAAAAGTCGGCAGGCCGCATAAACGCAGGCCGCTATGACTGCCTCTATCGAGCGACCCCTTATGAGGCCCTTTCTGACTGCCTCCCTGTAGAGCCTTGCCGCCTCTTCCTCCACGTGCCTCGGGAGCTTGAGCTGGCTCGCTATCCTGTCGAGCTCGCTCAGTGCGAAAGCTAAGTTCCTCTCGGCCGCGTCGCTGACCCTTAAGCGGCTCTGCCACTTCCTGAGGCGGTACATCTTCTCCCTCATCAGGCCGGTGAGGGAGCGGTCTATTCCTATGTCGGTCGAGAGACCTTTATCGTGGAGGAGTATGCTCTCCGGCGCTCCAACGCGCGCCCTCTTCTCCCTCTGGCTGGGGTCAAAGGCTCTCCACTCCGGCCCCTCATCGACAACGTTCTCCTCGATGACGTAACCGCAAACCTTACAGACTATTTCACCCCTGCTGGGGTCGTAGATGAACTCGGTAGAGCCACAGACGGGACACACTCTCTTCCCGCTCACTCAAACACCCCCGGCCGGCGGGCTATTTTGCAAGCCCCTTATAAACCTTAACTTTCGGAAAGACGAACTTCAACAGCCAGAGCAGGTCTTCCTTCTGGAAGGTTATCCTCTCCAAAACCCGGACGTCCCAGTCGTCCTCGACTATGTTGGCGTAAATCCAGAGGAAAACGGGGTTCTCCTCGCTACCCACGTGCCGGTTCTTGTAGAGGACGTCCGCCGTGCCGTCCTCGTTCTTCCTCACGGAGACGACCTTCCAGGTGTCGAGACTGACCTCTCCCTTTTCGTCGAGAATCTTCACTATCTCCCGCGCGTCCATTAATGCACCGTCCGCTACCACTTAATCCTGAACTCCCTTCTCGTCCTTTCGTCAATCTGGGCTAAAATTCTCTTCAGCTTGGCGTCGTCTATCGGTTCCCTTATCTGGCCGGCCTGGTAGAGCTGAACGAGGACGAGCTCAACCTGTCTCGCGAGTTCCGGTCTAACGAGCTTAACGCGACCTAGCCTCTCCCTCGCGTCCGGCGTCAGGATTTTCCTCATTATGGCATCGAGCTGGGCCTGGAGCTCCATCTCCTGCCTCATTGCCTCCTCCTGGGCCTTCTGCTGTTCAAGGTATCTCTTCTGAAGCTCCATGAGCTTGCGCTTCCTAATCTCCTCAATGTCCTCGGCCATGTCCCTCACCTCCGGTTCAGGCTCAGAAGCGGGAGTTAAAAAGGTATTGGGTGGGATGTGAGAAAAGGGGAGCTCAGTACTTCTTGAGCTCCGGAATCTGCTCCTCAAGCTCCTTCTTGAGCTCGGTGGCAATCTTGTCAAGGAAGCTCTGGCCCTTCGGGGTTATGACCCTTCCCTCTCCCGGAACCTTCTGGACGAAGCCGGCCGCCTCAAGCTGCTGGAGGGCCTTCCTGATTATGCTTCCCCCGGCCTTGTAGAAGTGCTCCGGGGCGTGTCCGCGGTTCTTCCTGCCTCCGTACCAGGTCCTGAGCCTCTCGATTCCGACGGGGCCGTCGATGTAGACCTTTCTGAGTATGCTGGCAACCCTGTAGTACCACCAGTCGTCCTGCTCTGGAAGTCTCTCCTTGTGCCTTCCGGTCTTAACGAAGGGCGCCCACTCGGGGGGCTTTATCTCCTCAACCTCTTTGAGTGCCTGCGCGACCCTCTCGACGAGCAGGTCACCGGGAACGTCATAGACAGTCGCCATCTTTCAATCCCTCCCCTTCCTAAACTTCTTCCTGAAGTTAGCGATGTCGAGCCTGACTTTACGGACGGGCTTCTCCCGCCTCTCAGCCGACGCCTTTCTTTCAAGGCGCCTTAAATACCTTTCCCAGCCTTCCCTCGGTTTGAACAATATAAACCTTTTGCCCCTGACGTCTATCAGCTCGCTGTCGGTGAGCTCGGCTACCTTCTCCGCTATGGCCTTTCTGTCCATTCCGGTCGAGATGAGCGCTCCCTTCCTTATCTCAACCTTAAGGACACCGTCCTTCTCAAGCTGTGTCTCAATTTCCTCAATCACGCTCTCGGCGAGACCCTTCTTACCAATCCACGCTCGCGGTTCGATGTCGTAGTATCTCGCGCGCAGAGCCCTCCTCACTTTACCGGGTAAGCGTTTCTCCATCTCTCTCACCTCTTAACCTCTCGCCCGAAAGGGCCTTAAAAAGGTTGGCCTTTTAAGGCTATTTGCCGAACCTCTCCATGACTTCCTCCGGCGTTAGAACCTCCGGAAGCCAGCTGAAGTGCTTCTTGTTGTAGGTAACCAGCGGGGCGTTGAGCTTCAGAGCCAATGAGCCTATCATGTAATCCCTCGCGTTCTTCGAGAAGTCCCAGCGACCGAGGGCAGATTCCACCGCAAGCTCTGCACATTCCCAATCAAAGTCCATAACCTCAATTGCCAGCGAGTTGAAAACGGCCATTAACTTGCTCCTAGCTTCGGCGAGACCCTTTCGTCTGGCATATTTGTAGAGCAGTTCCATATAAACCACCGAACTCGTTACTGGCTCAAGGTCTGAGTGCTTCAACCATTCGAGAAAGGTCCTGTTGTTGAAGACGTTGGTATCGAGTACAACGTTCATTCCTCTCCCTCCAGCTCGCGCAGAGAGCGTTCTATACCCCTCGCCAGTCCCTGTCTAACTTCTTCAACTGTCTCGTCTATGTCGCTTGTTATCTCGCTAAGCTCCTTGAGGAGGTCGGTAAGCTTCATCAAAACGTAACGATTCCCCTCTCTAACGAAAACCACCTCGTCTCCGGCCTTTATTCCAAGCGCCTCCCTAACCTCCTTGGGTATCGTGACCTGGTATTTCTTCGTGACGACTGGCATTACCTTCACCGATATGGTATTACCCTCAACCCTTAATAACCCCTGCGGTCGCTAATAAGCCCGGGAAAAGGTGATGACGATGAAAGTTCACCACCTCTACTCCGGCGGAAAGGATTCAAGTCTGTCGGCGTGGATTCTGAGCCAGCTCGGCTACGAGGTCGAGCTCGTGACGGTCACCTTCGGCCTGCTCGACAACTGGAGGTACGCGAGGGAAACAGCTGAGAGGCTCGGCTTCAAGCATAGAGTTCTGGAGCTTCCGGTTGAAATCCTCGAAAAAGCCGGGGAGATGGCAATAAGCGACGGTCACCCGAACAACGCGATACAGTTCATCCACGAGAGGGCTCTGGAGGCTCTGGCGTCCCTTCCCGAAGTGGAAAGGGTGAGCGATGGGACGCGGAGAGACGACAGGGTTCCGCTCCTCGACCTGCCAAAAGCGAGGTCGCTGGAGGACAGGTTTGGGGTTGCCTACATAAGGCCTCTCCTAGGCCTCGGTTACAAGACGATACGCGAGCTGACCGAGAAGCTCTTCGTCGTCGAAATCCGGGAGAGCGAGGAGCTTGAGAAGGCTGACTACGAGGTTGAGCTGAGGCATCTCCTCAGGGAGAATGGCATCGACCCGCTCGAAATCTTTCCGAAGAGACACTACCAGTCGAGGGTTCTGGGGTGGAAAAGAGAAATCAGAGCTCGAGGCTGAGCCTCCTGACTATCGGGTTCTCCGCCTCTTCCGGCTTTATCTCCTCGATGCTCTCAATCCATATCTTGGTTCTCGGGACGCGGTGCTTGCTCCCTATCTCGGAGTAGACGAGCTCGACGACGTGCTCCGGCTTGAGAGCGCGGTACTCCTTGGTGAAGGGCTGCTTGAGCTTACCCCTCTGGAAGATTCCCTTAACACGGTAGACCTTGACCTCCATTTCCATCCCTCCTTCAGCGGGCCTTTGAAGGTGAACTTTTAAGCTTTATCCGAGGAAGCCTAAAGCCTCTTCAATCTTCACTATCTCCGGACCCGTCGTCAGGTGTCCGACGACGACGCCGTGTGAGTTGGCTATCATGCACGAGCCAACGAAGGGAACGCCCATGTTGGCGGTTCCGACGTATATATCGACCTTGAAGAGGTCGCTCAGCCACTCAAGCTCCTCGTCGGTCGCCTCGGGGTGCACGAGACCGCCCCTGTTCGTGACGACGCCGACGCTTCCAACCGCCGTGTAGTCGGCTATGACTCCCCTCTCAACCGGAACGCCGAGAATATCTTCAATCTTCCTCGCTTCCTCCCTCGTGAAGTCCTTGCTGACCAGAGCGCCTTTGTCATTGGCCAGAATCAAGTTTCCGAAGGCGGTGAGCCTGCTCTGGAAGGGGACGACCTCCATGTCAATCCCGTACTCCCTGAGCCGGGCGTTTATGAAGTCGAGCTCGGCGTCCCAGATGTACCAGGGGACTATCAGGGCGTTGGAGTTGCCGGCAACGAATATGCCGACGATGCGCGACTTCATGACGCTCGTCTCGATGAGCGGGACCTTCAAAACTTCCCTGAGGACCTCTAGCTTCTTCTCGCCGAGGCCCTCTCTAATCACCGCTACCCTGTCGGTGGCGAAGCCGTAAACGCCGAGGTATGGGGAGTTTTCAAAATCGAGCCTCTCGATGTGCATCTCTTCACCTCTAAAAAGTGGTTAAAATCAGGCCAGGGAGACCTTCGCAACCCTCTTGCCGTCAACTACCTCGACCACGACCTTAACGCGGAGCTTGTTGGGTGGCTTCTCCGCTCCGCGCTCCCAGAGCTTCTCGTTGACGGCCGGGTCGAGCTTGACCTCCTCGGCCTTGGCGTGCCTCGCTATCCACTCGCGGACGAAGCGAGCCGCTCTCGGGGCCCTCTTCCAGCGCGGAACGCGCTTCTTTATCTTCCTGATGGGAACGACGAATATGACTTCCTGACCGGGTTCAATCGGCATCTACATCACCTCACTCCTTGAGCTTGGTTCTCCTCCAGTGCCTCCTCTTCGGGTGGGTGAGAACCTTTCTGTTCGTCTTAACGATAACCCAGACGGGAACGCGCCTGTTCTGCTTGTTAGCCTTCGCGAGCCTGAGCTTCTTGGCGAGCGGCTTGTTCCTTGACATGGTCACACCTCCCCTCACAATGCCTGTTGATGCTTTGGGAATGCGTTTTTAAGCTTTTTCGTGTGGGAAAGAAAAGAGGGTCAGCGCCTCCTCCTGAGGAGGAGCGGCAGAACGGCGAGGCCAACTATAAGGGCCGGTCCGCAGATGCCGTTTCCTTCTTCGGCTTTGACAACGTATTTGAACTCGACGTTGTCTGGAACTTGGGCCATAAGAGCCTTGTAAGCATCGGCCGGGACGCCGTAGCGAATGTACACGTTGCTCTCTATGAGAACCTCGCGGTCGTTGAGCTTGGTTACCTTCATCACGACACTGCCTGCCGTTGTTTTGACCTCTATGCTCTTGGGGAGTGAAACGAACTCGTAGCCTTCGGGGAGCTTAATCCTGGTAACCTTCGTCTCATTGATGGCCGCGTTGAGCCTGTATGGAAAGCTCATGTTTCCGAGTTCAAGCTTCGGGTCGTAGTCGTAGATGTACGTGTCGTTGACCTTGCTCACGAACCCCTGAAGAACCCAGTGGTATTTCACAACCAGCGGCCCCGTTGAGTTGACGTTGAGTATTGAGACGTTGCCGGAGATGACCTTTATGCCTTTACTCTGGAACATCTGGGCGTATCTCTGGTAAAGACTCTGCTCTGCCTGCTGAAGTCCCTGGTAGGCGAACTGGACTTTTATATAGTTAATGTATGCCTCCGGCTTGACGTACTCCTCAACGGTGTCGAGGATTGTTTTGTCGCCTTCGACGGTTATGTTGTTGTATATCCTCATCTCCCAGGTGGTGTAGTTCTCCACACCGGCTTTTCCCGTGTACTTAATCATGACCGGCTCGAGCTTGGCGTACAGAACCTTCAGGTCGTCCTTTGTAATGCCCTTCTTAAGGTAGATAATCGAGTGGGCCTTAACTGTGTCCCCGGTAACGTTGACGTCCAGCTGGATGTAACTGCCGTTGGACTCAACTTTGAAGCCCTTGGTTACGTTTTCAATCTTGGCTCCCGGGGGAAGGTGCACGGTGAAGTAGTTCTCGAGGTACATCGAGCCGTTAACTGCAGTCGGGTCAATCCTTGAAAGGTCAACTATGCGTAAAGCATCTAGTGAAATCTCCCAGGCGTTATCGTAGGAGTAGTAGCGCGCGAAGTTGGGTATGGTGCCGTTTATCACGGTCACGAGGGGCCCGGTTGTGTTGTAGCCGAGGATTTCAGCGGTTGCGTTTTCTAGGCTTAGACCGAGCTGTGAGAGGGCCTGCTGTTCCTGGCTGATGAACAACTGCGTCGCGTTTTTGAGCCCCATTTTGAGTATGCTCTCCTTGGTCTGGTTCAGCATCTCTTCGGGACTGTAAAATATCGTCTTCAGAGTTACGTTGGCACTTCCGTCCCATGAAACCCAGTACTCGTTCTCCTGCACCTCTTTGTAGTCGTTGGACGCTGAAACTCCTCCCGCGATAATTCCGACGAGCAGAAGAGCGACCACCAAAAATCCAAACTTCCTCATGTAACTTTACCTCCAGTTGTCCTGGCCTTAAAAACGGGAGAGGGTATATTAAGTTTGCCCAAAATTAAAGGAAGGAAGAATCAGTCGCGCCACTTGCTCTCGTCGAGCTCTCCCTCGGTCTTGGCAACTATCGTAGTTCCCGCGAGGTCTCCGGTAACGTTGACCATCGTCCTGCCCATGTCGAGTATCGCGTCAATGCCAAGAATCATTGCGTAGGCTAAGGCAACGGGGCTTCCAGGGGTTAGGTCGAGGCCAACGCTCTGGAGGACCATGGCGAGCATTATGGCACCAGCTCCCGGAACGCCCGCGGTTCCTATCGAAGCGAGCACCGCTGTGAGGACAACTATCAACTGCTGGCTCAGCGTGAGCGGGTGTCCGATGGCGTTGGCAACGAAGAGCACCGTGACACCCTGGTAAAGGGCAGTTCCGTCCATGTTTATCGTGGCACCGAGGGGCAGGGTGAAGGAGTAGATTCCCCTGTCAACGCCCATCTCCTCGTCGGCGACGCGCATGGTCACTGGCAGGGTTCCGCTCGAGCTCCTCGTGACGAAAGCGGTGAGCATTGCGTCCTTGGCCTTCTTGATGAACTTGAGCGGGTCAATGCCGAAGACCTTGAGCAGGATAAAGTAGGTTATGACAATCTGCAGGAAGAGACCGAGGTAAACGGCAAGAACGACCTTGGTGAGCGGGCCGACGACTTTAAGGCCCTCCTTGGCCATGACGTAGGCTATCAGCGCGAAGACGCCTATCGGCGCGTACTGCATGACACCGCCGACGATGAGGTACATCGCCTCGGCCAGGCCGTCGAAGACCCTGAGAAGGGTTTCGGCTGACTTTCTAACGCGCTCCTCCTGCCTGTTCATGAGGTAAGTGATGGCGATTCCCAGGATTATGGCGAAGAAGATGACCTGCAGGACCGCCCCGTTGGTCAGTGAGGCGAAGGGGTTGGTGGGCACTATGTTGAGGAGCGTCTGAACGAGGGAGGGGCTTTTAGCTTCAATCGCCTTGCCCGTTCCTGAGCCGAGGTTGACGTTGGCGCCAACGTTGAAGAGCCTGCCGACTATGAGGCCGAAGAACACCGCCATAGCGGACGTAGCGAGGTAATAGAGTATTATCTTGACACCGACGCGACTGAGGCGGGCGGGGCTTATGCTCGCCGCACCGACGACGAGCGATGCAAGTATAATCGGCATCACGAGCATCTTCAGCAGTCTAACGAACAGGTCACCGAAGGGCTTGATGTACGTTGCCACGAAGTCCATCCAGCCGAAGTGGCCCGCTACAAGTCCAAAAATCGCACCCAAAATCAAACCGTAGAGTATCTTCCACAGAACAGGATAGTCGAGGTATTTTCTCAGCAGTCCCATGCCTTCACCCCCTGCTATTCAAGCAACATACCAAAAGTTAATCGGCGGGATTAATATCTAAGGCGCAGGAATTTTAACTTTTTCGCAGAATTTTTGACAAAATGGCAAAACATGAGCAGAAATTCATGGAAAGCGAAGGGAAACATCGCCGTAGATTACCCTTTCAACACTTTCCCCCGTGTCCACGAGAAGGGCCCCCGAGTCGTCTATTCCAACGGCCCTTCCCCTAAGCACCACTTCTCCGTCTTCAAGAATGACAACGTCCTTTCCGAGAACCGAACTCCTAGTTCGAACTGACTGCAGAATTTTCCCATGCTGACCGCTCTTGAAGAGGCTGTACCAGTAGGAGAGAGACCTGAGTAGGGCATCGAGAACTCCTTCGAGCTTCAGCTCGCGACCGATGAGCTCGGCCATTGAAACTGCCAAGTCCCTGAGCTCCTCGGGAACTCTGTTGTTGACGTTCAGTCCTATTCCGAGAAGGGCGAAGGAGTTAAGTTTGCACTCGCTCAGGATTCCGGCTATCTTCTTTCCATCAACGAGAACGTCGTTGGGCCACTTTATCTCCGCGGGAATTCCGTACCTCGCGAGCGTGTCTACAACCGCTAGAGCCCCAACAAAGACCAGTTTTGGAATGTGCTCCGGACTCGACCTCGGCTTCAGAATCGCCGTCATCCAGAGGCCTCCCTCAGGGGAAACCCAGTTCCGCCCCTTTCGGCCTCTTCCCGCCCTCTGCCTCCGTGCAATTACAACGGTTCCCTCTGGGACGTCCTCCGCTATCTCCCTCGCGTAATCATTGGTCGAGCCGACCTCCGTGAGCCGAATTATCCGCCACTCCATACTTGAACACCATTTCACCGTTCGTCGAAAGCAGTTTAAACGATTGCGGAAAACCATTACTCATAGTAACTCCTATCCTGGGGAAAACCTTAAATCCTCCTTGAATATATCACTCACGGTGATGTAAATGGACGCGTACCAGAGCGTTGGTATTAGGAGAAGGCTCAGGCGGTTTTTCAGGAGGGACGGGAGGGCGTTAATCTTCGCGATGGACCACGGCTTCGAGCACGGACCAACCGATTTTGAGGAGCACTGGGAGCACGTTAACCCGAGGATAATCCTCCGCAAGGTCGTCAGGGCCGGGATAGACGGCGTGATGATGCTCCCAGGAATCGCGAGGATTGCCGGCGACGAGGTCAAGCCCAACGTAGGTTTGATGATAAAGCTCACCAGCAAGACCAACCTCCGCCCGAAGGATGAACAGCTCCTCCAGAGCCAGCTGGGCTTCGTTGAAGATGCCGTGAAGCTCGGCGCCGACGCGATAGCGGCGACCGTCTACTGGGGTTCACCTCAGGAGGACGTCATGATGCGCCAGTTCGCGGAGATAGCGAGCTACGCCCACGACCTCGGCTTCCCGGTTGTGCAGTTCGCCTACCCGCGCGGGCCGTACATAAACGAGAAGTATGGCAGGAAAGAGGACTACCGCGTCGTCATGTACGGGGCGAGGGCGGCCGCCGAGAGCGGTGCGGACATGATAAAGACCTACTGGACCGGCTCAAAGGAGACCTTTGCAAAGGTCGTTGATGCCGCCGCAGGAGTTCCCGTTCTGCTGAGCGGCGGTGCCAAGACCGAGAACCCAGTTGACTTCCTCAAGCTCGTGTGGGATGTCATAGAGGCCGGGGGTTCTGGAGCGGTCGTCGGGAGGAACATCTTCCAGCGCGAGAACCCGGAGCCCTTCATAAAGGCCCTTCTCAGGGTAATCCACAGGAACGAGGACCCGGAGGAGGCGGCGAAGGCCGAGGGCCTGCTCTGATTTCGACATCTGTCTAACTCTTCTTCTTTCCCCGTCGTAAGGCTTTTAAAGCTATGTACTTTTCTGCGCACCGGAGGTGATTGAGTTGGCGAGGGTTGAGATTATAGACACGACATTCCGTGACGCTCACCAGTCGCTCATAGCGACGAGGATGACGACGGAGGATATGCTGAAGATAGCGGAGACAATGGACAAAATAGGCTTCTACTCGATGGAAGTCTGGGGTGGAGCGACCTTCGACGTCTGCATACGCTATCTCAAGGAAGACCCGTGGGAGAGGCTCCGCCTCCTCAGGGAGCACATAAGGAAGACGAAGCTCCAGATGCTCCTTCGCGGTCAGAACGTCGTCGGTTACAGGCACTATCCCGACGATGTCGTCGAGAAGTTCGTCGAGCTGGCCAACAAGAACGGAATAGACATCTTCCGCATTTTTGACGCCCTCAACGACGTCAGGAACATGGAGGTCGCGATAAAGAAAGCGAAGGAAGTCGGAGCCGAGGTGCAGGGAGCGATAGCTTACACAACCGGCAAAATCTTCACGCTGGAGTACTACATGAAAAAGGTCGAGGAGCTCTTAAGGCTCGACGTTGACGTCATAACGATTAAGGACATGGCCGGCCTGCTTACTCCCTGGAAAGCCTACGAGCTGGTCAGCGAGATAAAGGAAACCTACGGCGTCCCCGTTAACGTCCACACCCATTCCACGACTGGAATGGCGGTGGCGACTTACATGAAGGCCGTTGAGGCTGGGGCCGATTACATCGACACCGCCATAAGTCCATTCGCCTTTGGAACGGCCCAGCCGGGAATACAGACGATATGGCACGCCCTTCCCGAGGCCGTTGGAAGCCACCTCGACAGGGAGCTAATCCACCGGGTTTCCCGCTACCTGAAGAAACTGCTTGAGGAGAAGTACTGGGGGTTACTTCACAAGGAGACGCTCATGGTAAACCCCTACGTCCTTAAGTACCAGGTTCCCGGCGGAATGTTCTCTAACCTCATCGCCCAGCTCAAGGAGATGAACGCCCTCGACAGGCTCGATGAGGTTCTCGAGGAGATTCCGCGCGTTAGAGAAGACCTCGGCTGGCCCCCGCTCGTGACCCCGACAAGCCAGATAGTCGGCACCCAGGCCGTCCTCAACGTCCTCTTTGGCCGGTACAAGCAGATAACCCAGCAGGTCAAGGACTACATCAGAGGGCTCTACGGAAGGCCTCCCGCGGAGATAAACCCCGAGCTCAAAAGGCTCGTCCTCGGCGACGAGGAGCCGATAAGGGAGAGGCCGGGAAGCCTGCTCAAGCCCCAACTTGAGGAGTGCAGGAGGAAGCTCGAGGAGCTCGGCTACCTCCACAAGGAGGAGGACGTTCTAACCTACTGCCTCTTCCCCGAGGTCGCCCTTGAGTTCTTCAGGGCAAGGGCTGAAGGACGGGTGAAGGTCGAACCGCCCAAGAAGGCCTCGAAGGTGAAGATATACGTCAACGGCGTCGAGTTCGAGGTCGGTATCGAGGGAGTGGATTTGAACGCGCTCAGGTACCTTTCGGGGGTTCAGGGGGCCGTTCCGGCTCAGGTCAGCGCTCCCTCGGTAGTTCCCGCGCAGGTTTCCACATCTGCTCCCGCCCCGGTTAGTGCTCCTGCACCCTCGCCTGCTCCCGCGAGTGCTTCGCCCAACACCGTCACTGCCCCAATGCCCGGAAAAATCCTGAGGGTTCTCGTGAGCGAGGGTCAGGAGGTCAAGGCTGGTCAGGGTTTGGTTGTGCTTGAGGCTATGAAGATGGAGAACGAAATCCCCGCTCCGAAAGATGGCGTTGTGAAAAAAATCTACGTCAAAGAAGGCGACACCGTCAACACCGGCGACCCACTAGTAGAACTGGAGTGACGAGGGGCCGTGTTAAGCGCCCTTCCTTGAAAATCTCTTTTCTTCTCCTTCTTTCCGTGAAAAGTCGAAACATTTTCGGGCTTTTGCCGAAAGGCATTTAAGTACGCAATATGTACACTGTAGTGCAAAACTTTCCTGGAGGTGCAACCATGAACTCCGCTGTAATAATACTGCTGGCCGGCGCCATCTATTTGGGCATGTACTTCACCTACGGCAAGGCCCTTCAGAACAAGGTCGTCAAGGCCGACCCCAACAGGCCAACGCCGGCCCACAGGCTCTACGACGGGGTTGACTACGTCCCCGCGAACCCACTGGTTCTCTACGGCCACCACTTCGCTTCAATAGCCGGTGCAGGACCAATCGTCGGTCCGGCGGTGGCGATGGCGTGGGGCTGGCTTCCGGGACTCCTGTGGGTGTGGTTCGGAAACGTCTTCATCGGTGCCGTCCATGACTATCTGGCCCTGATGTCATCTGTGCGCTACGATGGTAAGTCCGTCCAGTGGATTGCAGGAAAGCTAATGAGCAAGAGGACGGGAGTGGCGTTCGAGGTCTACATCTGGTTCGCCCTGCTCCTCGTCGTTGCGGCCTTCGTGGCGGTGACGGCAAAGTTGCTGACCATTACTCCCCAGGCGGCAACCGCTACACTGCTCTTCCTGGTCGTCGCGGTGATACTCGGATACCTGCTCTACAAGGTCAAGATAGACTTCAAGGTTGCGACCCTAATCGGTATCGGCCTGCTCATAGTGGCAGTCTGGCTCGGTCTCAAGTATCCGCTCGTCTTCGTTGAGGGACAGACCGATACAACTTCAGCCGCTTATACAACTGCGTACCACTACTGGAACATAATCCTGATGGTCTACATCATTATAGCGGCCTCGCTCCCGGTCTGGATTCTGCTTCAGCCCAGGGACTACCTCAACGCCTACGTCCTCTGGTTCGGCCTCATCTTCGGAGGTGTTGCCTTCATACTGCTCGCCAAGAACTTCACCGCACCGGCCTTCACCAGCTGGAGCGCCCACGTCGTCAAGGGAATAACCAGCGAGGGCACCAAGGCAGTTCCCTCACCGTTCTGGCCAACGATTCCGCTTATAATCGCCTGTGGTTCGCTCAGTGGGTTCCACTCCCTGGTTGGCTCCGGAACTACAAGCAAACAGCTCGACAACGAGCTTCACGGCCTCATGGTTGGCTACGGTGGAATGTTCACTGAGGGCTTCCTCGCCACGATAGTCATAACTGCCATCGCCGTTTACGGTGTCGGCCTCACCGGAATTCCCGCCGACAAGTGGGCCACCGAGTACATAACCAAAGGTGGCCTTGGAACCTTCATCGGGGGCTACGCCAAGGGTGTCCACGACTTCTACGGGGTCAGCGAGACCTTTGGAAAGACCTTCGCAACTCTCTGGGTCTCGGCCTTCACTCTGACATCACTCGACACCGCGACGAGGCTTGGCCGCTTCGCCTGGCAGGAGCTCTTTGGAATGGTTACCGACACGAGCAAGGGAATAGCCAAGACCCTCACCAACAAGTGGGTCGCCTCGATAATAATCGCGGGCCTCGGCACCTACCTCGCATGGGGTGCTGGATACAAGGTCATCTGGCCTGCCTTCAGCGCGATGAACCAGATGCTCGCCAGCATAGCCATGATGACAGCCGCTCTCTGGGTGGCGAAGGTTCAGAGGGCTGGCAAGTGGAGCTGGGCCGTCCTCATACCGGCGCTCTTCCTGTGGATTACCGTAACGGCCGCAATAATCTGGTACCTCATATACGTCCCAATGGTCGGTCAGTACCTCATAGCCGTCAAGGGAGCGCTCGTCGTCAGCCTCGTCCTCAACCTGCTCCTCGCCTGGGACTTCTGGGTTGCCTGGAAGAGGCCAACAGAGGAGTACACCGCAAGCGCGGCCTGACTTTCTTTTCCAATTTATTTTCGGGTGATAAAAATGAGAGACAACCCTTTGAGGGGTATTAAAGAGTTCCTGGAGGGTTTCTTCGGGGCCTTCAAACACCAGTCAACGGAGTACCTTGAGTTCGAGCTGAGAGAACTTGAGAACGTCTTTGCCCTAATCCTCATGGGCTCGTTCGTCGGCATCCCAAGTCCTCCCACGACGCTGGTCATAAGGCTTCTGCCTCACATGGAGCGCGAGCTCAGGGTTATGCACGAGAGGGCCGTTGACATGGACGACCTCCTCGGGGAACTGGCAGGGATGTTTGAAATCACGTGAGGTGGGAGCATGCTCGACTTCCTTCAGCCAAAGAAGGGCTACCGGGTGCTGTTCTTCATAGGAAAGGGTGGAGTCGGAAAGACCACGAGCTCCGCGGCAACGGCAGTAGCGCTGGCTGAGAGGGGGTACAGGACGCTTATAGTCTCCCTTGACCCAGCACACAATCTCGGTGACGTCTTCATGGTTAAGCTGAGCGATAGACCAAAGAAAATCGCGGAGAACCTCTACGCGAGCGAACTCGATATGGAGGGCCTCATAAAGGCCTACCTGAAGCACTTAGAGGAGAGCATGAAGCACACCTACCGCTATCTAACGGTGATAAACCTTGAGAAGTACTTCGAAGTCCTCAGGTACTCCCCGGGGATAGAGGAATACGCCACCCTCGAGGCCGTCAGAGAAATCCTCGAGCGCGGTGATGAGTGGGATGTGATAGTTTTCGACACCCCTCCCACGGGCCTCACGCTCCGCGTTTTGGCCCTGCCAAGGATTTCCATAATCTGGGCGGACAAGCTGATTCAGATACGGCGGGCGATACTCGAACGGCGTGCCGCGATAGCGAACATCCACGGAAAAAGTGAGCTGCCCTTCGAGGAGGACAAGGACCCCGTTATGAAGGAGCTCAAGGCCTACCGCTCCGAAGTGGAGTTTGTGGAAAAAATCATAACCGACCCGGACAGGACTTCAGTTATAGCCGTCATGAATCCCGAAATGCTTCCCCTCTACGAGACCGAGAGGGCCTACGAAAGCCTGAAGAAGTTCAGGGTTCCATTCAATATGATTGTTATGAACAAGGTGCTCCGTGTCAGCGTTCCCGAGCTAAAGGCAAAGCTTGAGGCACAGGAAAGGGTTCTTGAGGAGGTAAGGCGGAAGTTCAGGGACGTTGCCCTCGTGGAGATTCCAGTCCTTCCGGAGGAGCCCAGGGGTCTGGAGTGGCTCAGCAAGATTGGAGGGGTAATAGTTGAGGGAGGAGGAAATCTACGCCCGCCTCAGGAAAGTTAAGGAGCCCCTAACGGGAGAGGACATCGTAGGTCTGAACCTCGTTCACGTTAAGGCGGATGAGGATGGGGTTGTCATTTATCTACGGCTTACGGAGGGGCTCAGTCATCCGTTCCAGCACGCCCTCAGCTGGCCCGTCCAGAGGAGGATTGTCGAGGAAATAGTTAAAGCCCTCTCCGACGTCCCAAACCTTGAGATACTGGACATGAGAACCCTTCAGAGGTACTACCCGGAGGATGAGGACGATGGATAATGCAACGCTTTTCGCGATAATATTCGTAATCGCCGGCGCTTCAACGCTCCAGTTCTACAAGGGTCGAAAGCTCAACATTCAGCTGATGGAACACTACCTTCGCTCAATCGAGGAAGTTGTAAAGCCCGAGGACAAGGACTACGTGTGGCTCGGCGGCTACATTGGCTTCAGGGCGAGCTATAAGGTGAACCGAGACAACATCAGGAAGTTCGAGTACACGCTAACGCTCCTGCCGAGGCACAGTCTCCTCTACTTCCCGATAGCGCTCCTTACGAGCAGGCACGACAAGATTTACTTCGTCATCAGACCTTTCGCCGAGATTAAGCGCGAGGCCCACCTCATTCAGAAGGGCTACTACAGGCTGAAGCCGAACATCGAGAACGAGGAATTTCTCCAGAGGGAGACGATTGAGATAGCGGGCAAGGAGTACGAGGCCCTCTACGAGAAGAAACGGGACGTGGTAAAGCTCAAGGAGCTCGTTGAGAGCCTTTCAAAGCCCCACAACGTCAAGCACGTTTCTCTGACGCCCAAGACCAACGTCTTCTACGTGCTCATGAAGCCCGAGCCCGAGACGATAGAGAAGGACGTCGAAAAGCTCGTCCGCTTCACCAACGAGAAGCTCAAGGAGAGTCCGTTTTCCTCCTGAGCTCTTTTCTCTCGAAAGCTTTATTTTGTTGAACCCCGAGTTATACAGGGTGATACCTTTGGTTAGCATACGCCTCAAGGTCGGCCCCAAGGGGCAGATTGTCATCCCCAAGGTCTTCCGTGAAGCTTATGGCATAAAAGAGGGAGGAGAAGTTATAGTTGAGCCCACTGATAAGGGACTGATAATTATGCCCAAGAAGAGCAAAGAAGAGCTGATTAAAGAGCTCCTCGAATGGAAGCACAAGAGAGCCAAAGGCAAGCCCGCCAAACTTGGAGAGCTGAAGGGAATAAGCCTCGAAGATGAGTTCGATGAGGTCTGGGGGATTGAGGAATGAAGCTCTTCATTGATACCAACCTTTTTGTTTACCTCCTGACCAAGACGCCTGAAGACGAAAAGAAGATAGTCACGTTCTACGCCGAACTGATTGAGAATCACGACCTTTACACAAGTCCGCTGGTTCTTGACGAGACCATTCACGTTGCAAAGAAGAAATACGGCGTCCATTACGAGCTTTCGATTGAGTTCATAGACGAAAAGGTTCTTCCCTACGTTGAAGTTCTCCCACTAACGGTCTTTGATTATCTAACCGCCAGACTGATAATCACGAAATACAACCTCCGCCCCTCTGACGCCCTTCACGTTGCGGTTATAGAGAACAACGGTCTGCAGGCCATAGTTAGCGAGGATGAGGATTTTGACGTTCTCCCGCTCAAACGGGTTTGGCTGGGTGATTGAGATGGAGGTTTACAAGGCCAAGTTCGGCGAACCGGAGCTCGGTTGGGTCGTCCTTGTTCACGGCCTTGGGGAGCACAGCGGAAGGTACGGACGGCTGATTAGGGAGCTCAACGAGGCCGGCTTTGCCGTTTACGCCTTCGACTGGCCAGGTCACGGAAAGAGCCCCGGAAAGAGGGGGCACACAAGCATTGAAGAGGCCATGGAAATAATTGATTACATAATTGAAGAATTAGGTGAGAAGCCTTTCCTCTTCGGCCACAGCCTCGGCGGTTTGACCGTTATCCGATACGCCGAGACGAGGCCCGATAAAATAAGGGGCGTAATAGCTTCATCTCCTGCCCTCGCCAAGAGCCCCGAGACGCCGGGCTTCATGGTGTCCCTTGCGAAATTCCTCGGAAAGGTCGCCCCCGGCCTTGTTCTCTCCAACGGCATAAAACCGGAACTTCTCTCAAGGAACAAGGAGGCGGTGAGAAGGTACGTTGAAGACCCGCTCGTCCACGACAGGATTTCGGCGAAGCTCGGAAGGAGCATCTTCGTTAACATGGAGCTCGCTCACCGGGAGGCTGACAGGATAAAAGTCCCGGTTCTCCTGCTCGTTGGAACCGGAGATGTAATAACGCCCCCCGAAGGCTCAAAAAGGCTTTTTGAAAGGCTTAAAGTGGAAGATAAAACGCTCAGGGAGTTCGAAGGTGCCTATCATGAGATATTCGAAGACCCCGAGTGGGCGGATGAGTTTCATAGAACAATTGTCAGGTGGCTCGTTGATAGGGCTTACTCGGGGTGATAATTAACCCTTTTTTACGGGCCATAAACTATTTATTCTCCGCATCCCAATCTCTATGGGGAGTCACTATGCCATGGGAACCTTCGATAATACTGCTCGCACCCGAGGATTTTATAGTTGAGGGACTAGCCGAGCTCCTCAGCAGGGCCGGCTTTAATGAAACCGGAAGGGAATACAAGAGGAGAGGTAAATCGCGCCTCATAATAGTCACAGGGGAAAGAGAAGACCCATTTCATGGAAAAGAGACGCTTGCCGTTGCACTGTTGCGCGGAAAGCCCCGGAGGGACTGGCTTGAAAAGGCGCTGTCCGGGCACGGCAGGGTTGTTTTGATAGCCCTCGACGGGCTTGACTACGGTCTCGAGGGCATTACTGTGCTTGGGCCAGAGTGGCTTGCGGAGGCCTTCAATCGCTACTCCATAGAGCCCCCACGAACCCTTCTTGAGAAGTTCATTCCCGAGCGTGAGAGACCTGAACAGCTGAAGGAGTTCGTCCTCGATGGTCCCCTCGTGGAGCCCGTTTCGTCTCAAAAGCTCGTGGACGAAGCCAAGAGGGTTGTATCTTATAAATTCAGCGTCCGGCCGGAGGAGCTCAAGATTGAGGGTCTGAAACTGAAGTTCAGGCCTGTCTACGTCGTCTCATGGTCAAGAGAAAACGAGAGCGGTAAGGCGTTTTATGATGGCAAAAAGCTTGTTCTGAACGTTGATGGCGAGCTCAAGGGGCTTGCGATGAAAGTTCTCCTTGAGGACGTTGCAACAGTTCTGGCGACCGAAGTCGAGGTCGGGGAGGAAACAGACCCAGCGAAGCCTGTCGTTGAGGAGGCCGTTAGAAAGGGATGGCTCGACCTGCGGGTTCTTCACTCAAGAAAAGCCTACGTGCCTGAGGGCGCGGTAATCCTGTTCTCCATTGGGCCCAGGACTGTTAGGGTTTCCTTCGACTTCACGGTTGGCCGTGTGAGTGCTGAAGGGGAGCCACTCAGCGAAGAGGGGCTCGTTAAGCTGGCTAAGGAGCGCGTCAGGAGGGAACTCGGTGAAGAACCCCTTGCCCTGGAAATCGTCCGCAGGGGACGCTTTACCTTGATGAGGGGCAAGACCAGGAGGTATCTCTTTGAGATAGAGCTGAACTCCTACAGCGGAAGCGTTAGGAGATTTCAGCCAGCGCTTACCGAGGAGGCGATGCTTGAGGTCGTTCTTTCAAAGTACAGCGATGGACACGTCATAGGCGTTGAGAGGCGCCCCAGTGCGGTCTTCGTTGACCTTCTGGCGGGGGGAAGGGTTCTCGTCCTAAAACTCGACCAGAAAACGGGCGAAATCGTTGACACGAGGGACCTGGGCTCCCCGGAGGAGTTTCTAAGAAAGACCGCCGGTGAAATCCTGGAGGTCGTCAAGGACCTTGAGCTGAAGTCCTGTCAGGTTATGGACCACGAGGTCGTCAGGGCCGAGTTTGAGGGTAACGGCCTCAGGGCGTACCTGGCATACGACGGTGAGACCGGGGAAATCCTTGAGAGAGCCCTTGAGATAGGCTCCAGCGTGGCGGTTGAACTCGCGGTCAGGAAGTACCGCAGTTACAGCGTCCTCTTCACCGAGGAGGTTGAGAACGGGTTCACACTCACTCTTGAGGGCGACAGGGACGTCGTTAAGGTATTCGTCTCCCGCTCCGGCGAAATTCAGGAACTCGACCGCTTCCTCAAGAAGGAGGTCGTTGAGGAAATCGCGCTCTCCAAAATCCGCGAAGTCGAACCGAGCCCCTCAATTGAAGGCCTCAAGCTGTCCGACCACTGGGAGGTGGAGTTCACAGGTGTGAAGGCCTTTGGACGGCTGACGGTTCACAGGACGAGCGGGGAGGTTCTGGATTTTGACTACCAGTACATCGAGAGCGTCATAACCAAGGCCTTCACGGAGTTCGTGAAGAAGAGCTACGGAGACACTATAGAGGTCGAGTGGATAGCGCACAACCTTGAGGAGGGCTACGCGGGAATAAAAGGAGTCGGAAGGAGGGGAATATACTTCGGCAAGTACAACACCCTCACCGGAGAGCTAATCGAGCACGACTTCGTTCCCGGTAGCGGCATCACCTCAAAGTTCAAGCTGGCCCAGGTCGAGGGCAAGTACGCCGTCAAATGACGTCTCGCCTGTCAATGATGTGCTCCAGTTCGGGCCCGGTCTTTATGAGCCCGACGGGGACTCCAACCCTCTCCTCTATTTCTTCCACGAACTCCTTCGCCTTCCTCGGCAGTTTATCGTAATCGGTTACGCCGAAGGCGTTCTTATCGTACTTGTCGAGCATCGTTAAAGCCAGCATCGTTGCCCCGTTGATTCTCGCGGAGTAGCGGGCGAACTCGAAGTCGAACCAGCCGACGCGCCTTCTCCTGCCGGTTACGGTTCCATACTCGACGAGACCGAGCCTCTCTGCTTCCTCCTGACTCATCTCCGTCGGGAAGGGCCCGGCACCGACCCTCGTCGGAAAGCTCTTGAAAACGACTATGACGTCGTCAACCCTCGTCGGGCCTATTCCGACGTCGCTCGCGATTGCGGAGGCTGTGGTGTCCTTGGAGGTAACGTAGGGGTAGGTTCCGTAGTAGAGGCTCAGCCCGAAGCCCTGCGTCCCCTCGATGAGGACGAGCTTGCCCTCGTCGAGCGCGTCGTTCACCTCTTCCGCCACGTCCGTCAGGTAGGGCTCGAGCTCGGGGATGTCCTTTGCGAGCTTTGCCTTTCTCATGACCCTGTCTGCATTAGCCGGCCCGCAACCGCTTCCCGTCGTTCCTATCTTCTCGTGGAGGTGGCTGTTGGAGCGGTCGAGTTGCTTGTGCTTTTCCTCGATTATCGCGCAGCGGTGGTCTATTCCAACCCTCTCGGCGACGTTGAAATCCCTAAGGTGTTCAAGTTCGTGGAAGAAGACCTCCGGGTCAACGAGGACGCCGGCTCCGACGAGAAGCCTTGCCTTCCTTTGCATGAAACCGGTTGGAAGCTGTCTCACCGCGTACTTCTTTCCATTGATAAAAACGCTGTGTCCTGCGTTCGTCCCAACGCCGCCGCGTGCTATGACTTCGGGCTCGTCCTTCAGGGCAAGGTATGCTATGATGGAACCCTTGCCCTCGTCTCCCCATTGACCGCCAACAACGATGTAGCTCGGCATGGCTCCTTACCAATGTTTAAGTCAATAGGGGCCTTATAATGGTTTCGAAATTGGCAGAAATTTGTTAATCCTCTGCCGGTGGTCTTGAGAATTTCAACGTCCCGGAGCACAACCTTAAAGTACGTTGGTGCCCAATGTAGTAATGTGATGCCCAATGGTGAAGGCCCCAAAGGTTAACGTTAGGGTTGTCCTGGAAAACGGCAAGTTGCTTCTCGTTGAGTGCCCAAGTGAAGAGATAATCTGCGAGTTCACCCTGGACGACCTTGCGGAGATTATTGAGTTCCGCTACGCAACGCCTTGGAACAAGAGCAAGGATATCCTAGAAAAGCTCGTCATAATCATAAACGACCTCGTTGATGCTTACTCAAACGTCCCCGAGAGACCCCCCACGAAGGACGACCTGATGAAGGCCGTGAAGCTCAGGATGAGCTACTCGGAGAAAGAGACTTAAGGGGCCCGGTTCTACTCCCCTGGGGTTGAACATGAGGAACAAGCTAATCGTCGTCACCGGGGGAGCCGGCTTCATAGGCTCGCACATAGCCTGGGAGCTGGTCAGGGACAACGAGGTCATCGTTATTGACAACCTCTACACCGGGAAAGCTGAGAACGTTCCGCCCGGAGCAAAGCTGGTTAAGGCCGACGTGAGGGACTACGAGGCGATAGCTGAACTGGTGAGCAACGCCGACTACGTCTTCCACGAGGCGGCCCAGGTGAGCGTCGTCGAGAGCATACGTGACCCGGTCTTCACTGAGGAAGTAAACGTTCTCGGAACCCTCAACATCCTCAGGGCTCTTCTTGATGGACACGGAAAGCTCATATTTGCATCATCGGCGGCAGTTTACGGAGACAACCCCAACCTCCCGCTGAAGGAAAGGGAACGGCCGAGACCGCTCTCGCCCTACGGTGTGACGAAGGCAACTGCCGAGGAGTACCTTCGCGTTTACCACGAGCTCTACGGTTTGCCTGTGGTTTCTCTCCGCTACTTCAACGTCTTCGGGCCGAGGCAAAGTGCCAACCAGTACGCGGGGGTGATAAGCATCTTCATCAACAGGGCACTGGCAGGGGAGCCGCTGGTGATCTTCGGCGACGGCAAGCAGACGCGCGACTTCATATACGTGAAGGACGTCGTTAGGGCGAACATTCTCGCGGCCGAGAGCAGGTGCGCCAACGGGAGGGTCTTCAACGTTGCAACCGGAAAGCAGACGAGCATCCTCGAACTCGCGATGAAAATAATCGAGATAACCGGGACAACGAGCTCGATAATCTTCGACAAGCCGAGGCCCGGCGACATAAGGCACAGCCTCGCGGACATAACGGAAATCAAAAAGCTCGGCTTCGAGCCGAAGTGGAGCCTCGAAGAGGGACTTAAGAAGACTGTGGAGTGGTATCAGGGGCGGAAGTAGAGGGTGAAAGTGTAGGCCCCACCTCCGATACTCGCTCCACAGTCAGATGGGACTATAACCCTTGGTGCAGGATATACGATTGGCCTTATCCCTACCCATTCATATACGCTTGGTCCACCATACCGCTGTCCTAACATGAAATACCTTGCTAAAGTTTGGCTACCAGTCCAGTATCCAGCAATAAACTCGGACAGCTCAAAGTACAACCTCGTGTGCACGCTGGCATTGTAAATGTAGTTGACAATGGAATAAACGCCAGGCCCCCATGAGGGTAACGTTCCTACTGGGGCTCCACCGTTGTTGACTCTGTCCGGTGCGCTTCCCTCAACTACATAGATTGAATCGTTTCCCGTGGTTCCCAGGCCATAATAGTATCCAGCGTTATCTACGACCGATATGAAATAGGGCCCAAGCCATGTAGGGAGAACTACACTGCCCAATGACGGTTTGCCCAAAGTAGCGTTTGTGTCTACTGCGTATCCAGGATATCTAGATAGTAAAAAGTTGCTTACGTCATAATTTATCTGGTAAACCCTACCTCTACCTAGACTTCCTCGCAGTGATATTTGAGTATCATTAAAGTACCAGAACACTCTGTTTGGATTGAAGTACTGACTTGTCCCCGTTCCGTTGAGGTGTATTATTATCTCCCGCACGGAGTTTGCTGGCACGGTATAGTTCACCCAGAACCATATTTTTCCATTGGTTGAATCGTTGAACGCCCAGAAATACAGCTGTTTCCCGGAGGAATCCGTTACGTAAACCTTGGAGAGGTCCGGAACGCACGATGGAGAAACTGTGAAGTTAATCACGTAGTTTCTCAGCTCTGGATTTCCAGTGTTGTTTACAGTTATTCTAATCTCACTGACGTTTAGAGGGGGCGGCGAGTAATGTCCTGAGCCAGTCCCAACTTCAAATACCGTAACACCTATCTTCCCATTGCAGGATGCCAACCCCCCAAGGATGATACTGGTGACGTTAAGAATCTCTGGCTGGGGATAAAAGGAGGGAAGAACTACATACTGTGGGTGACTGCTAATAGTGAGCGGATAAACTATTCCCGCTGATACCTCTGAGTTCGTCGAGAACGTGGCTCTGACGACATCGAGGGTTGGATAAGTATCACCAAAGGAACGGTATCCTAAAATCTCAATTTTGGCGGTGAAATTAACCGGCCCACTCACGTCGTTGGAGAAAACAACGGATGCGCCAGTGAGCGTCCACGTTTGAATAATCCCCCCCGATTTTGACCAGTGAAGGGTAATCGTCGCCCACGTAATCGGGCTCTTAACTTGGCATGCTCCCAAGCCGAGGGGCTGAACCTTCACGCTGATGTCCGGCACAGCCAAGCTTAACCCAACTGTTAGTATTGCAACGAGGATGCCCGCGAGGGTTCTTCTGAGTAACCTGACTGAATCCATCGCAATTCCTTGCTGGAAAGTCCTTAAATCATTAACCTTTTTTGGAGAAAAGGAAGTTAGAAAAACTTCCGGTTGTAAAACGGTCAGAAGGTGTAGTAGTCCACGCCCCCGCGCTCCCTCTCGGGCTTTCTCTTCCTGCCCTCCTCGAAGTTCTTGTAGTAATCAATCATGTAGGGCGTTATGCTGGGCTTGACCTTCTTCATGGCCTCCTCGAAGTCCCTCCTTGAGACCTTGAGCTTCTCGAGGAACTCCTCGCTCTCGCTCTCAACGAGCTCGCTCGGAAGTTCGCGCATGACCCTGCGCATCGCTATCAGTGCCGCTTCCCTCACCAGCGCTTCCAAGTCCGCACCGGAGTAGCCCTCAGTCCTTTTCGCCAGCTCAGCAAGGTTGACGTCCTTCGCGAGGGGGACGCGCCTCGTGTGGACCTTCAGTATCTCCAGCCTGGCCTTCTCGTCGGGCGCCGGAACGAGCACGAGTCTGTCAAAGCGCCCTGGCCTGAGCAGGGCCGGGTCGAGTATGTCGGGCCTGTTCGTTGCCGCTATAACCACGACGCCGCTGTTCCGCTCTATGCCGTCCATCTCAGTCAACAGCTGGTTGATGAGCCTGTCCGTAACGCGGTCGCCTTCAGCACCTCTCGCGGGCGCTATCGCGTCAATCTCGTCTATGAATATCACCGTCGGAGCCGCCTGTCTCGCTTTCCTGAATATCTCCCTTATCCTCTTCTCGCTCTCGCCAACCCACTTGCTCAGAACTTCCGGCCCGCGGATTCCGATGAAGTTAGCCTCGCTCTCGTTCGCCACGGCCTTCGCGAGTAGCGTTTTACCCGTTCCCGGCGGACCGTAGAGGAGTATGCCCCTTGGGGGCGTTATGCCGAGCCTCTCGAACGCCTTCGGGTACTTGAGGGGCCATTCTACCGCCTCTCTGAGCTCCTGTTTGACGTCCTCAAGGCCTCCAATGTCGTCCCAGCGGACGTTGGGAACCTCTATGAGAACCTCCCTGAGCGCTGAAGGCTCGACCATCTTGAGGGCCTCGTAGAAGTCCTCCTTCCTGACGCGGAGCTCCTGAAGAACCTCCGGCGGTATCTTCTCCTGCTCGGGACTTATCTTGCCCTCGTTTATCAGCCTCCTCAGGACGACCATAGCGGCTTCCCTTGCGAGGGCCGCGAGGTCCGCTCCAACGAACCCGTGCGTCTTGTCGGCAATCTCCTCGAGCATCTTGTCGATGAGCCTGCTCCGCACTTCAGCGTAGATTTCACCCTCGCTCTTGAGGGCCTCCTTGACCTCCCCTTCGTCCCGTGCCTCCTCAACCCTGCGAATCAGCGATTCAAGCTTTTTCTCATCGAAGGAGCCCTTGGACTTCATTTCCCTCAGAATCCTGAGGACGGTGGCCTTGTCGTAGTCCGGCTCAAGGGGCATTCCCCTGGTGTGTATCTGGAGTATCTCCTTCCTGCCCTGCTTGTCCGGGACACCGACCTCAATCTCCCTGTCAAACCTTCCTGGCCTCCTGAGGGCCGGGTCAATGGCGTCGGGCCTGTTGGTTGCGGCGATGACTATGACCTTACCCCTGCTCTTCAGACCGTCCATGAGGGTAAGCAACTGGGAAACAACCCTCTTCTCGACCTCTCCAACGACTTCCTCCCTCTTCGGAGCGATGGCATCAATCTCGTCGATGAAGATTATGCTCGGGGCGTTCTCCTCGGCTTCCTTGAAAATCTCCCTTAGGCGCTCCTCGCTCTCGCCGTAGAACTTGCTCATTATCTCGGGTCCGTTGATGGCTATGAAGTGGGCGTTGGCTTCGTTCGCTACCGCCTTCGCGAGGAGCGTCTTACCGGTTCCGGGCGGACCGTAGAGCAGGACACCCTTCGGCGGCTCGATTCCAAGCCTTTCGAAGAGCTCTGGGTGCTTGAGGGGAAGCTCGACCATCTCGCGAATCTTCTGAATCGCGTCGCTCAGGCCACCGATGTCCTCGTAGGTGACCTCTGGAATGCTCTCCTCGCGGACCTCAACGGCCTGCGGGAGAACCTCCACTTCAGTGTTGTAGGTTATCTGGACTATTCCCTTGGGAACCGTGTTTACAACAACGAACTTGAGCTCGCCGAAGCCGAGAGGCATCGCCTCGAAGAGACCGCGCAGCAGGTCGTCGAAGGGGGAGCCGCCGTAGTAGGTCTCGCTCCTGTTGCTTGCAACGAGGAGGTCGCCCTTGACGACGGGCCTGCCGAGGAGGTTCTGTTTGACCAAATCTCCGGGAATCTGGATGAAAACTCCCTTCTGGGCCGGTGCAAGCACTACTTTCTTCGCCTCCTGAACCTCAGCGCGTTTGACAGTCACGTAGTCGCCTATGCTCACCCCCGCGTTCCTCCTAATGTAGCCATCCATCCTGATTATGTCGAGTCCCCTGTCGTCCGGGTGCGGATTCGCCACTATCGCTGCCGTCGTCCTCTCGCCGACGAGCTCGACGATGTCGCCCGGTTCAACACCGAGTTGCCTCTGGTACTTTCTGTCAAATCTAACTATGCCCCTGCCGACGTCCCTCTTCAGGGCCTCGGCAACCCGGAGCTTAACCTCATCAACCCTCTCGGGTCCCTTTCCGAATATCATCTTGAACGCCTCCTGTGAAGTTCAATCGCCTCCTCAAGGGTCAGGTTCCCGAGGGCAACCTCCCTCGCGAGGCTTGAGGGGATTGTTATGTTACCGCTCAGCTCCCTACTCCTTCTCTTAATATCCTCGATTTCCCTTTTCGTGGGTTCTTTTACCTCGAGGAGCTCCCCTATCGTCGTCTCCCTTCCGCCCCTCAGGCCGATGTTGATTGAAGCGACTATATCAACGACGGAGGAGCTCTCGATTCCGCCAACCTTCGGCGTTGTTCTGAACTCGTTGACGACGATTATCGGGTAATCGTAGCCGAGCATCTCGCCGAGGGCCTTGAGGGTCATCGTCCTGTGCCTTTTAGCGCCGTGGCCGATTTTTATCCTCGCACCTGGGTACTTCTCAAGCAGGTCAACAACGATTTCAACGTCCCTCGGGCTTCCGAGGCGGTGAACCTCTATAACCCTTCCATCGGCCACCACGCTCAAACCCGGCCTCGCTCCGGGGTCTATTGCGATGAAGACGTTCTTAAACCTCTCCCTCCCTTCGAGCTTCGCGAGGAGTTCGTCTATGAAGTTCTCATCGTGAACGATGACCTTGACCGGGAAGTCCACCTTATCCCTCTCGCCTGTCAGGACGACCTCAACGTCGTAGGGAATCCTCTCGCCAACGCGCAGGCTCAGGAAGGGAATTCGGTACTCCTTCAGGACCTTCGTGGCAGTGTAGTAGACCCGCGCGTCGTTTGTGATAATCGCGACCCTCATGGTTTCCACTTCTCACGGGGGATATAAACCTTTTTCGAGGCGGTAAAATTTATAGGCTCCCCCCGCGAACATCTTACGAGGGGAGAGTATGGACCCACCCAAGAAGAAGAAAGTGGTGGATGAGGAAGAGGAGTTCCTTGACGAGGAGTTCGAGCTCGAGGAATGGGAGGACGAGGACTGGGAGGAAGAGTGGGAGGACGAAGACTGGGAAGATGAGGACGAGTGGTGAGCTTTCCGGTTAAACGTTCTCGTTTACGCAACCCATTTATACGCCAAGACTTTTCTTTTCTCCCGGTGATAGAATGGCGTTCCTCAAAGTCGTGCCCCTTGAAAAGGCCCTTGAGGTCATAGACTCCTTCCCGCTCGAACCAAAGGTCGAGAGGGTTCCGCTGGGCGAAGCCCTCGGCAGGGTTCTGGCTGAGGACGTCGTTTCGCCGATAAACGTGCCCCCCTTTGACAGGGCAACCGTTGACGGCTACGCGGTTAGGGCAGAGGACACATTCATGGCAAGCGAGAGCGAGCCCGTCAGGCTCAAGGTAATCGGCGAGGTGAACGCCGGGGACTTTCCCGACTTCGAGCTGAAGCCCGGCGAGAGCGTCTACATCTCCACCGGCGCTCCTTTGCCCAAAGGCGCCGACGCGGTGATACAGTTCGAGGACGTTGACAGAGACGGCGACGAGGTAATCATCTACAAGCCCGCCTATCCCGGTCTCGGTGTCATGAAAGCCGGAGCCGACATACCCAAGGGCAAGCCCCTCCTGAAGCGCGGGACGAGGCTCGGCTTCAAGGAGACCGCCCTGCTTTCTGCCGTTGGACTTGCCGAGGTTCCGGTCTTCAGGAAACCGAAGGTGGCCGTCATAAGCACGGGCAACGAGCTGGTTCTCCCGGGCGAGGGGCTGAAGCCGGGCCAGATTTACGACATCAACGGGAGGGCCATAGCCGACGCCGTCAGGGAGCTTGGATGTGAAGCGGTTTTCCTCGGCATAGCGAAGGACGACCGAGAGAGCCTGAAGGCCCTGATAGAGAAGGGCGTTGAGTGCTGTGACATCGTAATCCTCAGCGGTGGCGCGAGCGGTGGGATAAGGGATTTGACCAGCTCGATAATCGAGGAGCTCGGCGAGGTTAAGATACACGGCATAGCGATTCAGCCCGGAAAGCCGACGATAATCGGCCTGATAGGCGGAAAACCGGTCTTCGGCCTCCCTGGCTATCCGACAAGCTGTCTGACGAACTTCACCCTGCTCGTCGCCCCGCTCCTGAGGAGGCTCATCGGAAGGGAGAGCGAGGTCAGGAAGGTCAAAAAGAGGCTCGCCCACAAGGTCTTCTCGGTGAAGGGCAGGAGGCAGTTCCTCCCGGTGAGGATAGAGGGCGAAAAGGCCGTTCCGATACTCAAGGGAAGCGGGGCCGTCACGAGCTTCATTGATGCGGACGGCTTCATCGAGGTTCCTGAGAACGTGGAGATACTTGAGGCAGGGGAAGAGGTTGAGGTTACCTTCTTCGGCTAAACGCCGTACTCCCTCGCCCACCTTTCGTATTTCTTCAGCAGTTCCCTCTTGATGGGGCTCTTTACCCTCTTGAAGGCGTAGCGGAAGTCCTTCGCCTCAAGGGGCCTTATCGTGAGCTCCTTCCCCGCTATCGAGCCCACCTTGAGGGGGTCGCTCAGCTCGGGGTTCATCTCCTCCAGCATGTGGAGAACCGCGAAGGTGCAGGCGTTAGCTATCTCCCTCCCCGAGTAGAGCTTTTTCACCGCCACCCTAGCCAGGGATTCCAGCGTTACCCTCAGGGGAAGCCCCCGCAGATGAATCGCGAAGATTTCTCGCGCGCCTTCCTCATCCGGCAGTGGCACGTAAATCCTGAGCGGGAAGCGGGATAGCATGGCCTCGTCGAGGTCCCAGGGTGCGTTGGTCGAGGCGAGCGTGATTACCCCCCCGGAGTCCTGAAAGCCGTCCATCTCGGCCAGAATTGTTCCCAGGAGCCTCCGCCCGGCGTCCTCCATCGAAGAGCGCTTCATTGCGAGCGCATCGAACTCGTCTATGAAAACGACGCTTGGAGCCTTCTGCCTCGCGAGGGCGTAGATTGACGACGCTATCTTGCTTGACTCGCCGAAGTACTTGCTGAGGACGTCGCTGACCTTGACGCCGATGAAGGTGGCTTTCATACTGCCGGCGAGGGCCTTTGCAAGGAGCGTTTTTCCCGTCCCGGGCGGGCCGAAGAGGAGAACTCCCTTCCAGGGCTTGAAGCCCCCCGGAACCTTCGCCATCGTCATTCCGACGGCCTGGGCGAGGAGCTTTTTGGCCTCCTTCAGCCCGCCAACGTCCTCCCAGGTTACGTTGGAGCTTGTGATTAGCCTCTCAACCCCGTTCGAGCGCTTTTTAACGTCCACCTCAACGTTCTCTGCCTTCCGCTCCCAGTCCTCGGCCAGCTTGAGGTAATAGTGAGAAAACTGCAACTCCTCGGATGCGAGCTTCCTTAAGAGGCCGGCGCACTGGAGGGCGAAGAAACGCGCCTTTCCCGCGTTGCCCTCCTCAAGGGCCCTCTCGTAGAGGCGCTCGTACCTGTGGAGAAGCGACGAGTAAGCCACCTTCATCGCGCCGGCCCCTCTGAGGACTTCGGCGCGCGCTCTTATAGCGCTTTTGTGTAGGTGGTTGTGTAGCTTAGGAAACCTTTTTTAAAGGCCTCCCCGTTCTTTGGTTAGGTGTTGGCTATGCTCGACATAAAGCTCATCCGCGAAAAGCCCGAGGTCGTCAAGAAGGACCTCATCAAGAGGGGCGAAACCGAGAAGGTCAAATGGATTGACGAAATCCTTGAACTCGACAGGAAGTGGCGCGAGAACCTGAAGAAAATCAACCAGCTCAGGAAGGAGCGCAACCAGCTTGCCATACAGATAGGCAAGCGCAAGAAGGCTGGAGAGCCGATAGACGACCTCCTCGCGAGGAGCAACGAGATAGTGAAGCAGATTGAGGAGCTTGAGAAAGAAGTTGAGGCCCTGAAGAAGAAAATCGACTACTACCTGTGGCGTTTGCCCAACATCACCCACGAGAGCGTTCCGGTTGGTGAAAGCGACGAGGACAACGTGCCGATTAGGTTCTGGGGCAAGGCCAAGGTCTGGGAGGGCTTCCTTGAGACCTTCAAGGAGCAGAGCCTTGGAAAGATGGAGTACGAGGTTTTGAGCTGGAGGCCGAGGCTCCACGTTGACATGCTTGAGCTTTTAAGGGGAGCAGACCTCGAGAGGGCCGCGAAGGTGAGCGGTGCGAGGTTCTACTACCTCCTCAACGAACTGGTAATACTGGATTTGGCCTTAATCCGCTTCGCCCTCGACAAGCTCATCGAGAAGGGCTTCACGCCGGTTGTCCCGCCCTACATGGTGCGCCGCTTCGTCGAGGAAGGTGCCACCACCTTCGAGGACTTTGAAGACGTCATATACAAGGTTGAGGGCGAGGACCTCTACCTTATTCCAACGGCGGAGCACCCGCTCGCTGGAATGCACGCCAACGAAATCCTCGACGGAAAAGATTTGCCCCTCCTCTACGTCGGTGTCAGCCCCTGCTTCAGGAAAGAGGCCGGAACGGCCGGAAAGGACACCAAGGGAATCTTCAGGGTGCACCAGTTCCACAAGGTCGAGCAGTTCGTCTATTCGAGGCCTGAGGAGAGCTGGGAGTGGCACGAGAAGCTCATAGCCAACGCCGAGGAGATATTCCAGGAGCTTGAGATTCCCTACAGGGTCGTGAACATCTGCACCGGCGATTTGGGTTACGTCGCGGCCAAGAAGTACGACATCGAGGCCTGGATGGCGGGCCAGGGCAAGTTCCGCGAGGTCGTCAGCGCGAGCAACTGCACCGACTGGCAGGCGAGGAGGCTCAACATCCGCTTCCGCGACAAGACCCACGAGAAGCCGAAGTTCGTCCACACGCTCAACTCGACGGCGATAGCGACTTCGAGGGCAATCGTCGCCATACTCGAGAACCACCAGACGGAGGAGGGCGTTGTAAAGCTCCCGAAGGCCCTCTGGAAGTACACCGGCTTCAAGGAGATTCTGCCCGCGAGCATGAAGGAGAAGTGCTGTCAGGGCTGAATCCCTTTCTTCTTTTGTTTGCTCGTAGTCTCGCGCTTCTTGGACGGCGTACAGTACAAGGGTTTATAAAGGGTTGTACTGTATGTAGTCCATGATGGGTCATGATTGAGAGGGAAACCTGGGCCGAGGTCGTTCTCGATTACCGTTCGCTTCCCTTCGAGGGCATAGAGCGAGAAATCGAGGTTAAACTTCCCAACACCCAGATGGCAGTGGCGATAATCGGGCCGAGGAGGGTGGGGAAGACCTACCTCATGCGCCAGATTATGGAGGGGCTTAAGGCTGAGGGCGTCCCCGAGGAGAGCATCGCCTACGTGAACCTCGAGGACCCAAGGCTTGTTGGAGCTTCCCTTGATGACCTGATGACCCTGCTCGAAGTTCTGAGGGAGATGGGAGGAGAAAAGTTCTACCTCTTCCTCGATGAGGTTCAGGCTGTTGAGGGCTGGGAGCGCTTCGTTCGATATCTTCTTGACACAGGGCACAGGGTCTTTGTCTCCGGCTCCTCCTCAAAGCTCCTCTCGAAGGAGATAGCGACCCAGCTGAGGGGTCGTTCTATAGGAGTTCGCGTCTTTCCCTTCTCGTTCCGCGAGTTCCTGAGGGCCAGGGGATTCCAGTTCAAGCGCTACCTTTCGAGCGCCGAAAAGGCCCGCCTCAGGGCGCTTCTTGGGGAGTACCTGGAGTGGGGGGGCTACCCCGAGGCCGTGCTCAACCCCCACATGAGGATTGAAGTCCTGAAGGGAATCCTCGACCTCGCGATATACCGCGACATCGTGGAGCGCTGGGATGTTAGAAACGTCTCCGCTTTACGTTTGCTCCTCAAAATCCTCGCCCGCTCAAGCCACCTCACGCTCACAAAAGCGTATTCGACGATGAAGAGTCTCGGAATCTCGATAGGCAAGGGGACGGTTGCGGATTACCTTGAATACCTGAGCGATGCCTTCATACTGCACAGGCTTCCCCCCTACGTGAAGTCCTATAAGAAGGCTGAACTGCTCGGCTTCAAGCCTTACCTCGTTGATAACGGCCTCCTCCGAATTATGGGGGTCAAAGACAGAGGGAGATTGCTCGAAAACCTCGTCATGGTCGAGCTCCTCAGGAGGGGCTTTGAGCCGGAGGAGGATTTGTTTTACGTCCCCGGCGACGGCTGGGAGGTGGATTTCCTCGCTGGAGACGAGCTGATTCAGGTTAGCTACGAACTTCACCCGCTCAACAGGGAGCGTGAGCTTGGAGCGCTCGCGAAAGCCGTGAAAAGAACCGATGCCGAAAGGCTCACGGTCGTTACCTTCGCGGATAAGGGGAGCGTTGAGTTGAACGGAAAACGGATTGAGGTTGTCCCGCTCCACGAGTGGCTTCTGCGCTAAACCCCTCCCCGCTCCCTCACCTTCCTCCTGACGTTCGGGTCGCGGTCTGCGATTATCTTCAAGGCCTCCTCGAAGGTCATCCAGTCCGGAACCTCCTCGTTGAGGTAGATGCCTGTCCTTCCAATCGCGTCCCTTCTCGTGAGAACGTGGACGCGCTCCGTAACTATGTCAACGCTAACGCCGAGGATTTTCGCCACCTCGCTCTCCCTTCCAACGACTTCGCGCTCGATGTGGCCCCTCTCGGTGGGGATTATCAGAATCAGCTTCTTGTTCACTCCCGGAACGCGCTCCTTCGTCTTGACGCCCCACAAATCAATTGCCCCTCCCCAGCGGTAGAAGTCCAGCTCCCTGTCGGTCGGCTCGATGAGTGGAAACGTCACGGTCGTTTCTTCATCAATCTCAATCACGCCTTTTATCAGGTGCCATGGAGTTGCCATGACTATCTTCCTTCTCCTCACGAGCCCTTCGAGGGCCAGCTCTATGAGGTAGCTCGGAACCCTAATCGGGATGAAGATGTCTATGTCGCTGTCCCTTCTCACGTCGCCCCTCGCGACGCTTCCGTAGAGCAGGGGGTCGAACTGTGTTAGGCGCTCCATTATAGCTAAGGCTTTCTCGCGCTTCTCCCAGAGGTAGCGCCACCTCTTCGGGGTGTAGATGATTTCCCTCTCGTCCCAGACGCGAACAACCTTTTCCCTCGGCATCGGTGCAACTTCGGCGGGAACTTTTAAAGGCCTACCGATAGCGTTTTATACAACCCTGTTGACTTCGGGATGGTGAAAGAAGATGCCGGTGTTGGGCTACAACATAACGAAGGTTGAGATGGAAAAGCTGACGTCGAACATTCCCCCAGGGCAGATTGAGGTCAAGCTCTCTCCGAAAATCGAGGAACTTCGCCTCGGTGAAATAAGGACTCCGACCGGGAAGATGAACGGAATCGAGGTTCTTTTCGACTTCCAGGTCGAGTACAATCCTCAGATTGCCAGGGCCTCTGTGAAAGGGGCAATACTCTACATGCCTCCCCAGAAGGACAAGATTGATGACATACTTACAGCATGGGAGGACGAAAAGAAGCTGGACTCCGTTCTGCTCGTTGAGGTCGTTAACTTCCTCTCAATGGAGCTTACTCCGATGCTGGTAGTAATAGCAAAGGAGATGCGCCTTCCCTACCACGTCCCAATTCCGAGGGCCGAGCTCAGAACTCAGTGATGCCCTCTGCCTCGAGTATTTTCCTTCTTATCTCCGCCAGTTCGTCTCTCTTTTCTAGTATCTTGTCAGCGACCTCAAAGGCCTTGGGGAGATTGTTCTTCTTCAGGTGGAACTCCACCACGTCAACTTCATCAAGAACCTCCGCGGAGCCTTTCTGAGAGGCGTAGACCTTCGCAACCGCGAGCCTCACGCGGGTTCTGTGGTGAAGTCCGCTCATCAGCTCGAGGGCGCTCTTGTAGGCGTTCATCGCTTCCTCGACCTTTCCAACGCCTATCAGTGCCTCGGTGACCTCCATGAGCTTGTGCGATGCCATCTTATCGTTTCCAGACGCGCGGTGGGCACTGACGACCTGGTTGAGCATCCTTATTGTGTTGATGCCTATCAGCTTTGCCCTTCCGCTGTTGCCCGCGAGCAGGTAAGCGTACTGGGCCTTAACGAGGTAACTGGTGGTTCCGTCAAGGTCTCCTTCGGAGTACGCCAGCTTGCTGGCCCTCTCGTAGTTCTTCGCGGCGGTGTCCATCATCTCCTTAAAGTGGGCGTCGTAGCCGAATATTACCTTCGTGTAGCGCGCCAGTTCGTAAAACGCATCTGCCGCCGCGCCTGCGTCCCCCTCTCCGAGTTTTGCCTCGGCAATCTGGCCGTAGAGGCTTATAAGCTTCTCCGCGACCTTTCTTGCCTCTTCTTCAGAGCCCGCCAGCCTGTAATAGCGGAACGCTGACTCGTAGGCCCTTATTGCGAGTGGTATGTCGCTCGCCTCCTCGTAGGAGTTTCCGAGGTCCTCGTAGATGCTGGCAAACTCTAGTGCATACTTGCCAAGCAAGCGGGTGTCGTTGAGGGTAGCGAAGACCTCAAGAACGCTGAAGCAGTAATCGTCGAGAACGTCTATGTCAACCTCGGGCTTTGAAATCTCTTCCTCGATGAGGTCTATGTAGAGGTAAGCACTCTTGAGGAGCGAAGGCCTGGCCTTCTCGATTCCAGCTCGCTTGGCAAGGAAGTAACCCAGATAACGGTACAGTCTCGCGGCGTTTTCCTTATCTCCTCTCGCCTCGTACCCCTTGGCCGCCCGAAGGATTAGTTTAAGCCCTTCCTTGGCTTTACCCTCATCTACGTATTTGAACCCGAGCTCCTCAAGTTCTTCAGGTGAAGAGTCAATACCCGGCGAAATCAAAGTCCTCACCCCGCCCACTCGAATCGGGTTGATTTAATCGAAAGCAATATTTAAGCGTTGCCTAAGCGCGAATTATTCGGTAACCCGAAGCCTTTCTCAGCCTGTTCATGACGGCTAAGCCCAAGCCCCGCTCTTCAACCCCCTCGGCGATTATGACGTCAACTCCGCGCCTGTCGAGCTCCCTAAGAGCCCTAAACAGGTTCTTGGCAACGTCCTCAAGGGTTTCCCCGAGGTGGAAGAACTCGTCGGCCTCGAACTCCTCGGTGGCCATTACTCCCACGCGGTAGCCCTTCGAGCGGTACTCCGCAATGAGCTCCTCAATCTTCTCTCTTACCCTCTCCCTCGGCCCCTCGACCACCACAACCGGGGCGTTCGGCGAGTAGTGCCTGTACTTCATTCCCGGCGCCCTCGCGAGGTCAACGGCCTTCCCCTTAACGGCCGGGTGAATCTCGACAGGGCCGATGACCTTCTCAATCTCCTCCAGCGGTAAACCACCGGGCCTGAGGAGCGTCGGCCTCTCGGAGCTGAGGTCTATCACCGTCGACTCGACACCTACCCACGTTGGCCCGCCGTCGATTATCGCCTCTATCCTGCCGTAGAAGTCATCGACCACGTGCTCTGCTAGGGTTGGACTCGGCTTCCCGCTTATGTTGGCGGAAGGCGCCGCGATAGGCGTGCTGGCCCTTATCAGTGCGAGCGCTATCGGGTGGGCCGGCATTCTCACGGCAACGGTGTCGAGTCCGCCGGTTGTAACGAGCGGAACCTCTTCCCTCTTCGGCAGGACGAGGGTTAGGGGCCCCGGCCAGAACTTCTCCGCCAGGAGCTTGGCCTCCTTGGGAATCTCCCTCGCGAGCTTCTTAAGGTCGTCAAACTCCGCTATGTGGACTATGAGCGGGTTATCCGCTGGCCTACCCTTGGCTTCAAAAATCCTCCTCACGGCCTTTTCGTTCAGCGCATCTGCACCGAGTCCGTAAACCGTCTCCGTTGGAAACGCGACCAGCTTTCCCTCTATGATGAGCCTCCCAGCGACCTTAATCTTCCTCTCGTCCAGACCGTCTCGCATGTTTATCACAATCGTCATGCTCTCACCCGTGGAAATCCCTAAAAAAGCCGTTAAAAACCTATCCCGTGAGGGACTCGTAAAGGGCTTCAACCTCAATCGCGACCTTCTTCCCTGAGTAGAACCGGGCGACGCGCCTTCCAATTGCCCCTGCCTTCCGGTTCACCTTCGGCTCGAGGAGCGTTCTCACTGCCTCAACGAGCTCGTCAAAGCTCTCGAAGGTCAGCCCGTTCTTCCCCTCGCGTATCAGCTCTGGAATCGCACTCACTCGCCTTCCAACGGCCGGAACACCGAGGGAATTGGCCTCCAAAATCACGAGACCGAAGCCTTCCCTCCTCGATGGCAGGACGAGTAGCCTGCTCTCCGATAGAATTTTGTCCACGTCCCTCCTGTATCCAAGGAAGCGGACGTTGCCCGGGGCTTTCTCTTCAAGCTCCTTCCTCAGCGGGCCGTCGCCAACGACGAGGAACTCTTCCCCCGGAAAGTGCCTCGCGAGCTCGATGAAGGTTTCGGGCGACTTGTACTCCCTGAGTGCCCCGATAAAGGTGATGTACCTCCTCTCCGCCGGAATTTCCTCCAGCCCTTCAACGCCGTTGGGGATTACCCTGACGTTTTTTGCTCCAAGTCTCTGGGCGAGCTTGGCGAGGTATTGGCTGACAGTTATAACGGCGTCCGCCCTCTCGAGGCTCTTCCTTACATAGAGCCGGCCGAGGGTTAGCTTTGCAGTGTGCTCTAAATCGCTTCCGTGGGCAGTGACCACGAGCGGAAGGTTTAGTCTTTCCTTCGCCAGAACTCCGGCGAAGCTGGTCGTTCCAACGAAGTGGGCGTGAATTATATCGAACCCGAAGCGCCGGTGGAGTTCCACTATCTTCCTCGCACCTAAAAACGCGAAGCTCGTCCCCCTCAGCCCGTAAACCGGCGGAACCCTGACCTGATGAACCAAGTCCTTCTCGAAGTCCCTCGGCTCGACCGGGCCGTATGTGAGAACGTGAACCTCGTGCCTCTTTCTCAACTCTCGGACGAGGTTGTCAAGGTGCCTCGCGACGCCCCCGCCGTGCGGTGGATAGTGGCCGACCATGAGGATTCTCATGTGCCAGGATTGGAAAAGGGGTTAAAAAGCGTTTGGAAATGTCTCGCGGAAGAGCCTTTCGGCAAATTCTCTCAGCGAGAGCCCTTCCTTCTTCGCGAGCTTTTCAAGGAGCTTCTGCGCCCTGCTACCGTACTGCATGGCCTTCTTCTCCCGGTTTGCTATCCACTCCGGGACTCCGAGCCTTGAAGCGAGCCTCCTGAGGATTACCTTTCTCTCCCCTCCGGATATCTTGAGCTCGCCCGGGGTCCTTAGGGCTATGCCGACTACCGGGAGCGAGAGGAACGGGAAGCGCCCTTCGACCTCGTTGAGCATCGCTATCTTGTCGTCGCGCGCGAGGTTCCGCTCGGCTATGTTGAGCAGGTCCTCCCACATGAGCTCTGGTCTCTCGATGTACTTCGCGTAGCCCCCGAAGAGCTCGTCCGCCCCCTGCCCGCTCAGGAGAACCTTTACACCGTCCCTTTTAGCAAGCCCGGTGGCGAAGTAAAGGGGAATCCCTATGGCGAGGTTCATCGGATTCGGCTCCTCGATGGCGAAGATGACCCTCTCGACGGCTTCTTCCACGTCGTTCAAATCAAAAACCCTCTCCCTCAGCTCCCAGCCGAAGTAATCTGCCACTTTCCTCGCCCACTCCAAGTCCAGACTGTCCTCGGTTCCGGCGGTGTATAGGACGACATCTGAGTGCCTCGACGCGAGATAAGCGATGAGCGTGCTGTCGAGCCCGCCGGAGAAGAGGATTCCTGTCCTTTGGGCGCTTCTAAGCTTTACCGCGTAGTTGAGAACGTTTTCAAGTCCCTTTAGAACACTCTCACCCGGAAGGGGCTTTCCCTTCAGGCACTCCAGTGAGAACAGCCTCGCGCGCCTGATTCCTTCTCCCAGAACGACGAGCTCGCCGGGCTCGACTGGAATTGCCCTCTCCCCAATCGCCCAGAGAACCTTCTTCTCGCTGGCGAAGAAGCCGTTGGGTGAGAAGTAAAGGGGTCGTATCCCCATCGGGTCCCTGAACAGGTAAATCCTCTCTCCGTCGGAGAAGGCCACCGAGTAGTCGCCTTCAAGCCAGCGCATCGCCTCCTTAACCGCGTGGGGGAAGCTCAAACCCTTCTCCTTCAAAAACTCGATTAGGCGAAGTATTACCTCCGTGTCAACGTCGCTCTCAAAGGAAACGCCCTTCCCCTCAAGGAACCCCCGAATCTGGATGTGATTGTAGATTTCGCCGTTGTGAACGAGAGCTAACTCGTTAACGAAGGGCTGTGTGAAGGTTTTTGAACCTGTCATAGCTAATCTGCACTGGAGGAGGCCTATCCTTCCGTCAGGAACCTCGTTCAGCCTTGAGAAGTCGCTTGACTTGAGTACTCCCCCGTCCGTCCAGACGCCGAAGCTGTCTGGCCCGCGGTGTTTTCCGGCTAAGGCCATCCTTATGAGCCTCTCCCTGACCTCACCGATTCCACCGGCGATAAGGCACATGCTCTCACCCATCTTCCTTCGAGAGGGAGGAGAAAAGCCTTCGCCCTTCCCACTTGTGAGAGTTTGCAGGGAAAAAAAGCGTTCCTTGAACGCCCGTTCACGTCAGGTCTCCGCAGGTGCAGTAATGCTCATAAGCCACTGTCTCAAGTTCGTCAAAGCCTTCCCTTGTTTTGGCCGAGAGGTAGAGAACCCTCGTCGGCGGGGCCAGCTCCGGAAGCGTTGAGCAGAGCTTGTACGCCAAAAGCCCCTGGGTTGAAGGTTCGAGCTTGAGCCTCGCGGTTAAATACTCAACGTCGTCGAGGTACTTCCTCAGCTCGTCAACGCTGGCCGTGTCTATTTTGCTCAGCGCCGGAACGGTCGTTATTCCGAGCCTGAGGTCTATCATGAGGCCGAAGAAGAGTGCGAAGCAGAAGTCGGTCGGCTTCCTCAGTATCTCCGGTGAGAAGAGGTATACACCCAGGGCGTCGGGGAAGGCCTCCATCAGCTTTACCCCGAACTCGTGGAAGAGGAAGGTCTCCATCTGGCCGGGAGTGTCTATGAGAACGTAGTCGCTTCTTCCATCGAGCTCCCTGATTCTTTCGGCGTAGTCATTGACCTTCGGAACGAGGAGGTCGTAGCTCCTGACTATCGCCCCGTTCGGACCCAAACCTTCCTCCATGAGCTCCCACGCTGTTACGTCGTCGCGCACATCGACGTCCGGCCGGTAGGGGAGCTTTCTAACGCCCGTGTCGAGGTTGACGTACGAGACCGAGTAGCCGTTCTCCTCAAGATACTTTCCGAACTCGGCCGTTAGGGTTGTCTTCCCGCTCCCCGCGGTGCCTATGAAGGCCAGAATCATCCCATCACCCTCGCCTTGAAGCCCGCTATCCTCACGACCGTCTCGGCCAGCTCGTAGAAGGCCTTTGCGCCGTCGGAGTCGGGGGCGTACTCGACGACGGGGACTCCCTCAAGCGTCGCCTCCCTGACCTTCGGGTCCTCCGGGACGACGACCAAAAGCGGGACCTCCATGACCTCCTCTGCAACGTCTGGAGGGATGTCGTTGTCGCTCCTGCCGTAGCGGTTCAGGACGAAGCCGAGAACGGCCAGACCGGCCTTTTTGAGGACGATTCCAACCTTCATGGTGTCGGTTATGCACGAGATTTCCGGGTTCGTGACGAGGATTACCTCCTCCCCGCTCATCATCGCGTTCATCGCGTCCATCTGGAGCCCCGCGGGGCAATCAATGATGATGAAGTCGTAGTGGGGCTTGAGGGGCTTTATCGTGCCAGGTAATCGCCTTGGGTCGGCCCTTATGACGTGTTCCCAGTCAACGGCAGCAGGAACGAGGTAAACGTTATCGTAGCTCGTCGCGTAGATTGCATCATTAATCTGGGCCGTTCCGGCCAGAACGTCATGAATCGTCGTCTCGGCGTCGTCTATTCCCATGACGAGACTCAGGTTCGCCATCGTCAGGTCGGCGTCAATCGCCAGAACCTTGTAGCCCATCTTGCCGAGTGCTATCGAAAGGTTCGCGGTGGTGGTCGTTTTCCCGGTTCCACCCTTCCCGCTCGCAATCGAGATTAATCGGCCCATCATCCCACCCCTTTAAGGTTGGCCTAAACCTTTATGAACCTTTAGCCTCAGCGAAGAGCGGTGAGAGAGATGAGAGTGTTCGTTCCAGACACGAGCGTGATAGTTGATGGAAGACTAACGCAGTTCCTCTCAACCCTCGACGAGAAGGTCAAGGTTGTCGTTCCGGAAGCGGTCATAGCCGAGATAGAACACCAGGCCAACGAGGGGAAGGCGATAGGCCATACGGGCCTTGAGGAGCTCAAAAAGCTCCGCGACATGGCCGACAGGGGAGAGATTCTCCTCGAGTTCTACGGCGAGAGGCCGGAGCTCTGGCAGATTAGACGGGCCAAGGCCGGCGAGATAGACCACATGGTCCGCGAGACGGCAAAACAGCTCAACGCAACGCTAATCACCGGCGACCAGGTGCAGAGGGACATAGCGGTAGCCAAGGGCATCGACGTGATTTACCTGACCGCCAAGAAAGAGGTAAGGCACCGCCTCGAGGACTTCTTCGACGAGACGACGATGAGCGTCCACCTCAAGGCCGGAGTTAAGCCCCTCGCCAAGAAGGGGAAGCCCGGCGAGTGGAGGCTCGTCCCAATCCGCGACGAACCGCTAAGCGACGAGGAGCTGGAGGAGATAGCTGACGACATAGTGGAGAGGGCCAAGCGCGAGCCCGACAGCTTCATAGAGCTCGACGAGCCCGGAGCTACCGTCGTCCAGCTCAGGAACTACCGTATCGTCATAGCCAGGCCACCCTTCGCCGACAGGATAGAGATTACCGCCGTCAGGCCGGTTAAAAAACTCAGCATAGATGACTACGAGCTGAGCGAGAAGCTCCTCGAAAGGCTCAAGGACAAGGCCGAGGGAATACTCATAGCCGGTGCTCCCGGTGAGGGAAAGACGACCTTTGCCCAGGCTTTAGCTGAGTGGTACGCGAGCATGGGCAAGATAGTGAAGACGATGGAGAAGCCAAGGGACCTGCAGGTGAACGAGGAAATAACGCAGTACACCGCTCTAAACGGCAAGATGGAACTCACCGGCGACATACTACTTCTCGTCAGGCCCGATTACACGATATTCGACGAGATGAGGAAGACTAGCGACTTCAAGATTTACTCCGACTTGAGGCTCGCGGGCGTCGGAATGGTTGGGGTGGTTCACGCGACGAAGCCGATAGACGCGATACAGCGCTTCATCGGAAGGGTCGAGCTCGGAATGATACCGCAGATAGTCGACACCGTGATATTCATCAAGGCCGGCAGGGTTGCGAAGGTTCTGACGCTTGAATATCTCGTCAAGGTGCCGAGCGGAATGAAGGAGGAGGACCTCGCGAGGCCGGTGATAGAGGTCAGGGACTTCGAGACGGGCGAGCTTGAGTACGAAATCTACACCTACGGCGAGGAGATAAGCGTCGTTCCGGTCAAGAAGGAGGAGAAGGCCCCGGCACTGAGGCTCGCCGAGAAGAGGCTCAAGCAGGAGATTAAGAAGTTCCTGCCCGATGTTTACACCGAGGTCGAGATAGTCAGCCCGCACAAGGCCGTGATTTACGCCGACGAGTTCGACATTCCAGCAATCATCGGCAAGAAGGGCAAGCGCATCACCGAGCTGGAGAAGAAGATAGGCATAAGCATAGACGTCAAGAGCTTCGCCGAGCGCGAGGCTGAAAAGCCCAAGGAGAAGATACCCGTTGAGGTCGAGGAGAAGAAGAAAACGATTGTCCTTCGCGTCTCGCCCGACTACGCGAAGAAACCGCTCAAGTTCTACGGTGGTGAGCAGTACGTCTTCACCGCGACGCCGAGCAAGAAAGGCCTCGTCAAGGTGAGCAAGAGCACGCCGATAGGCAAGGAACTCAAGAGGCTCATCCAGGCTGGCATACCAATCTGGGCCAGCACCTGAAGTCCAAAGCTTTTTTAATGCCCCTTCCAATTCTTTTTGGTGGTGTCCATGAAGTACGACGTCGTTATCATTCCGGAGAGCTTCCACAAGTTCGACAAGCACAACATGGAGCACATCTGCCCTCCGATGGTCATCGGGGACAGGAGCTACGACATAGCGATGGAGATAGTGAACGGCGTTGACAGGGTCATAAAGGCAAACTTCAACGCGAGCGTCGAGGAGCTTGAGGGCGAGGACTGCGATGTTCTCTACAGGAAGTACACACTCGAAAAGGACGGCAGGAAGGGCATCGTCCACGTCAAGCTGAGGAGAATAGCCGAGAACTGCCCGCCGGTGGACGGAAACCGCTGTTCGGTCCTCGAGTTCGAGAGGGACGTCGAGTGCATAGTGAAGGCAATAGAGGAGTGCCTCGATTAGGCTCGGTTGCGAGGGTACTCATCACGGTTCAGCTAGCGAAATTGTCGTCATCGCCCGTTCAACTTGGGCGCTTTCCTTTTAACGTTTGGGGGTGAGTGAATGCTCGTTCTGGCGTCGGCTTCACCGAGGAGACGGGAGATACTGTCGCGCTTCATCGCTGACTTTCACGTAATCCCGAGCAACGCCGAGGAGAAGTGTTCCAGCACTGTTCCAGAGGAGTGCGCCGTCGAGCTTGCAAGGCTGAAGGCGCGGGAAGTTTATTCGCGCGTCGGCGGAACGGTCATCGGGGCTGACACAGTCGTCAGCATCGACGGAAAAATCCTTGGAAAGCCAGGGGACGAGAATGAAGCTTACGAGATGTTAAAGTCCCTCAGCGGAAGAATCCACCACGTCACGACCGGCTACTGCATAATCCACGAGGGGAGAGAGATAAGCGGTTCCGTGACGACGGAAGTCAAGTTCAGAAACCTTGACGACGAGCTAATCTGGGCCTACATAAGAACGGGCGAGTCGATGGACAAGGCCGGAGCCTATGGAATCCAGGGAAAAGCGGGCCTCTTTGTCGAGTGGATTAAAGGGGACTACTACAACGTCGTCGGCTTCCCGATGGAGATAATATGGAAGCTCAGGGAGCTTGGCTTTGATGTGTTATCACGCTGAAGTGCGTGGGTTTTTGAAGTGTAGGCATGTCTTGCTCCCATTTCAGTTTTAATCTGTCCTGTGGAGTTTGGGAATTGATTTTTGCTTTTTCATTGGTGTTGCCTCTTGTAATACTTTATGCTATTTAATGTAACAAATTTTCTTCGAAATGCTGAACAAAGCCCGGGGAGCCTATGGATTTAACCAAAACCTAGCGAAATCATGCCTTTCTGAGTTTAACCTTCTTAGTGGGGTTTGTCTTAAATTTGTTGGCTTATCCTGGCTCTGAAAACTAATTATCCCCGATGGAGGAGAAGTTTTTGAGTGCCCGTTGAACCTCTACACGCTCCTATTTTCCTTCGGGAGTCTTAATTCATGGGCCCAGGTGGCTCTTTTTTGGGAAATCCCCAGAAAGTCTTAAATATCCGGTAATCCTTCTTTCTTCGTTGGGCAAAAGGACGAGTTTCGCGCCCTGTTGCAATAAGACTCGAGGAGAATTGAAAGTTCCTTTCCTGATGTTCTCGCCTGTGGCTTAACCTGTGTTGCAATAAGACTCGAGGAGAATTGAAAGCTTGAAAATCCAGCCCTTTAGCCACGAAAAAAGCTCAGTTGCAATAAGACTCGAGGAGAATTGAAAGTCAGAAAGTTTTGATAGGCTGAAAAAGCGCGCTGAAGGTTGCAATAAGACTCGAGGAGAATTGAAAGCTTAGAACCTCGTAGCCGTTCACCCTCACCCTCGTGTGTTGCAATAAGACTCGAGGAGAATTGAAAGTCGTAAAGCTCAACGCGCTTAATCGCTACGTGCTGAAGTTGCAATAAGACTCGAGGAGAATTGAAAGCAAACTTAAACCGATACACATACTTTGGCTTAGCCATGTTGCAATAAGACTCGAGGAGAATTGAAAGTACTTTTTCAGAATCCCCTGCTTGAGTTTCGAGGTAGTTGCAATAAGACTCGAGGAGAATTGAAAGGATTTCACCAAATTTCACCGGGGGATTTCGGGGGAAGTTGCAATAAGACTCGAGGAGAATTGAAAGTGACTTTATTGAGCAGTCTAATGATGTCGAGGAGAGTGTTGCAATAAGACTCGAGGAGAATTGAAAGACGCGTTCTCAGCCATATCACACCCTCCAGCGCTTGAGTTGCAATAAGACTCGAGGAGAATTGAAAGCGAAGGCGCTTGAGGAGCAGGCGGAGGGTGTTGGTAAGTTGCAATAAGACTCGAGGAGAATTGAAAGCCGTTTAAGGTTACGCTCCCGAGCTGGAAGGTGGGCGTTGCAATAAGACTCGAGGAGAATTGAAAGGAACGTCCTTAAATGAGACTCCAGAGTTAAAGGCATAGTTGCAATAAGACTCGAGGAGAATTGAAAGTCGCCGTGTGCAAGGCCTTCCGCTCTTCCTCCTTCAGGTTGCAATAAGACTCGAGGAGAATTGAAAGGTGAGAGTCTTCACTAACTCATAGGCCACCACCTGGGTTGCAATAAGACTCGAGGAGAATTGAAAGTGTTGCCATGCGGCTTTTTCTATCTCTCTGAATTTCGTTGCAATAAGACTCGAGGAGAATTGAAAGATTTCTTTCAGCCTGTCGAGGAGCTCAACCGCAAGGAGTTGCAATAAGACTCGAGGAGAATTGAAAGACTGGAGGACGAGGTTGTAGGCTTCCTCGGCGGTAATGTTGCAATAAGACTCGAGGAGAATTGAAAGATTTGAGTATTGTTTCGTAGAGTTCGCGCTTTAGCTCGGTTGCAATAAGACTCGAGGAGAATTGAAAGGGTACCCAATCCGTGAGCTCTCCAAAGGAAAGAAAAGTTGCAATAAGACTCGAGGAGAATTGAAAGATAAGGTGGGCCTGGAGGAGAGTTATAAGAAGGAGAAGGTTGCAATAAGACTCGAGGAGAATTGAAAGAGAAGTCTATGACATCAGCGGCAACATGGTCAGAGTTCGTTGCAATAAGACTCGAGGAGAATTGAAAGGGTAGTTGCCCTGTTTGTGGGGGGCTACTTAGTTTAGTTGCAATAAGACTCGAGGAGAATTGAAAGTGGACGGCATCAACGCTCTGCCGACCTGGAGCGGAGGTTGCAATAAGACTCGAGGAGAATTGAAAGTCCTCAGCCGCTTCGGCCTTCAAACGCGAAATATACTGTTGCAATAAGACTCGAGGAGAATTGAAAGAAATCTGAGCGTCGTAATCTATCTTACCTTCGGTCATGTTGCAATAAGACTCGAGGAGAATTGAAAGCGATTTTCGCGTAATGTGTGCCCCCAATCCCGCTTTTGTTGCAATAAGACTCGAGGAGAATTGAAAGTATCGCGAGTTTAATTCAGGAGTTGAAGGCTGAGACGGTTGCAATAAGACTCGAGGAGAATTGAAAGTCCTCATACGGCGTCCCCCCCGTAAAGCACGGTGCTCGTTGCAATAAGACTCGAGGAGAATTGAAAGGTTCGTTGTAAGCTCGTGCAAGGACCGGAATGAAAGGTTGCAATAAGACTCGAGGAGAATTGAAAGCGATAACGTGATTTCAGTCGAAAAGGACGGTTCTGTCGTTGCAATAAGACTCGAGGAGAATTGAAAGCTGGAGCCGGGGAGGGGATTTGAACCCCCGACCAACGTTGCAATAAGACTCGAGGAGAATTGAAAGGCGTCAGCTATCGCTTTTATGTGCTGTTCGAGCGTGTTGCAATAAGACTCGAGGAGAATTGAAAGGATAAGGGGTGCGGTATCGGCCTGCAGAAGGAGGAAGTTGCAATAAGACTCGAGGAGAATTGAAAGCTGGGGTTACCGCTACCGCTCCCGTGCCGCACGCCTCGGTTGCAATAAGACTCGAGGAGAATTGAAAGGGAAGAAAAGCCCGAGCTGGAAAAACTCTCCCATGTTCGTTGCAATAAGACTCGAGGAGAATTGAAAGACCACAAGCCTGCTTTGTTCTTCCGCTTGCCAACGAGTTGCAATAAGACTCGAGGAGAATTGAAAGCAGAAACGGAAGAAGGCAAAGAAGGAGGACCCGCGAGTTGCAATAAGACTCGAGGAGAATTGAAAGAAGGAGCACGGTAACGAAACCTTCGTTGCGAAGCTCAGTTGCAATAAGACTCGAGGAGAATTGAAAGACTGGAGGACGAGGTTGTAGGCTTCCTCGGCGGTAATGTTGCAATAAGACTCGAGGAGAATTGAAAGGAACATAGAGCTGGATAAGGCGTCCCTTGTGGACAGGTTGCAATAAGACTCGAAGAGAATTGAAAGCACAACAGCTCATGGAGCCTTTTCACTATCCAAATGAGTTGCAATAAGACTCAAAGAATCGAAATAACTGCCACCTGGGAAACCCTTATCAGCGGTGGGGGTTTTCTTATCCCGGTGGTTTGAATGAAGGCCAGGGTAGTTGAACGCTTCAGGTTTGAATCCGCTCACGCGGTTCTCATCAACGGAAAGCCGGAGGAGATTCACGGGCACACTTTCCGGCTTGAGATTGCCGTTGAGGGGCCCCTCAGAAACGGCTACGTGATTGACTTCCTCGAACTGAGGCGCATCGTGGAGGAAATCATTGGAAGACTCGACCACAGGAACCTCAACTCCCTCTTTGAGAACCCGACGACAGAGAACATCGCGCTCTGGATTGCGGGGCAGGTTAATGCGAAGCTCCCCGAGGGCGTTTCTCTGAAGAGGCTGACCCTCTGGGAGGGCGACGAGAACGGGGTCGAACTGGAGTTCTGAGAAAATGTTTTTATCTTGTAGTCTTGATAAGGTGAAATGGTGAATAAAATGTCTGAGGTTGCCTCTGAGAAGATGTTACGGCTGTATTCTCATCTTTCCAAAGAATCCTTCGAGCTTAGACTGCTCATTGAACTGAAAAAGAAGGAAATCCGACCGGGAATGTTTGGAAAGGGAAACGCTAAAGAGTTCAAACAGTACAGGCTCGAGGTGTACGAGCAGTGATTTTCGTGGATACAAGCGTTCTATACAACTATCTTGTCGAGACCAGTCTGACCGAATATGCCGTTGAGGTCATTGAATCTCGTGAAGGGAAAGTAACATCAGATACCGTCGTTGATGAGTTGTTCTATGCGCTTATCCGAAAGCTTGGGGAGAAAGAGTATGGTGCAAGGTCAATTTGGAAGGTTAAAGAGCTTCTCAGAAGCAATTCTGAGTTTAGAAAGCGCGCCTCTGAAGTTATCTCGGATATTCTAGCACTCCTCGATGCAAAGAAAATTTTACTCGTTTCTGACTCCAGAGATTGGCTGACAATTGCGACCCTTATCCACGATTACTCTCTTCTTCCACATGATGCTCGAATCTTAGCAACTGCCCTCGAGTACAACTGCGACAAGCTTGCCACTCTCGATGAAGACTTTGGAGCCGTGAAGGATATCATTGAGCTCTTTCCAGAAGATTTCTGGCAAAAACTCACTACGCAGGGTTAGTTCTTCTCGGCTTTCAATTCCTTAACGCTCTCCGCCATAGCGAAGCCGTTGGCCTTGTCAAAGGAGACCCTTCCAGGGAGCGAGACCCTGACGGGAACGCTCTTCCCCTTTTCCTCGCTGACCTGCCAGCTTATCAAATCCCCTTCTTCCACCTCAAGGGACCCGATGAGGCCGACGGGCCCCTCTATGATGTACTTGGCCGGTTTCTTTGGAGCGTAAACGCGCCACTTCTTTGCCCTCTTGAAGTCAACCACCCTCTTCGTCGAGTCGAGCCAGATTACCTCGATGTCGCTCAGCATGAAGAGCATGTGGATTGAAGCGTTGAGCCGGCTTTCAACCGGGAGGACGAAAACGAGGGCATAGCTCACGTTACCCACGAGCATTAACCCTCTAAAGCGCTTGAAGAAGGTATCCGCGAGCTCCACGCGCCCATGCCAGACCCTGCCCTTCGTCTCGTTGATTATCATGTCCTACGGTTGTTCTTGTCCCTTAATAAGCCTTGTGAGGCGAAAAACTTTTAAATACAAAAGGTAACTAAAATATGGGAGCGAAAAAGGGAAGGGGGTGGTGGGAATGGCCGAGGAGAAGAAGGTCAGGACCCTTGAGGGGATTCAGGACGAGATTAGGAGCTACCTCGGTGAAATCGAGTACCTCAGGAGTCAGGTTGGAGCGATAGACGCCACCATCGCCGACCTCAGAACGGTTGACGCTACCCTCGCCTACATCAAGGAGAAGGGCAAGGGCAAGGCAATCTACATCCCGCTCGGGAGCGGCATAGCGATAAAGGGCAAGATTGAAGACCCCGACGACGTTATCATGGATGTTGGAGCCGGAATCCTCGTCGGGGCCACAATCGATGAGGCCAGAGAGAACATCGAGAAGAGGATTAACGCCCTTATGAACCTCCGCCTGGCCCTGCTGAGGAAGATTGAGGAGGACACCAGGAAGGTCAACGAGCTCCTCAAGGAGCTCCAGGAGATGAGCCCCAAGAAGGAGTGACCCCTCCTCGGCCATTCTTTTTTAGGGGGTGAGAGCGTGGAGGCAGTGAAGGCTTACGAGCTCGAACTTGAGCTCAGACAGGTTAGGGAGCTCAGGAAGGCGATAGAGCTCAAGATGAAGGAACTTGAATACGCCGAGGGAATCATAACGGCAACCAAGGCCGAGAGGAAGATATACCGCTCCTTCGCAGACCTGCTCGTTGAGGTAACGAAGGACAAGGCAATCGAGCACATCGAGAGAATGCGCCTTGCCTACAAGAGGGAAATCGAAAGGCTCAGGGAGAAGGAAAAGGAGATAATGGAGAAGCTCTCCAAGCTCAGGACTTGAGCTCTTTTGCTATCTCAAAGCCCTTCTTGAGGGCCTTGACGTTTATTTCCTCGGTTCCCCGCGGAACGGCGTCGCGGACGGCCTTCTCTATCGCTTCCCTGCTCACTATCCCTGTCACGCCGACGAGTATGCCGAGGGTTAGAATGTTCATCGTCAGGCTTAATCCGGTTGTCTCTTCGGCTATCTCGGTCAGGGGCAAAGCGATGACGTTGAGCTTCTTCTCGAACTCCTCGTCGCGGTGGGGAACGAGGTCCTTCTCGACTATTACAGTGGCGCCTTCCTTCACGGTGTGGAGGTACTTGCTGTAGGCCTCCTGCGAGAAGAAGACGGCGTAGTCGGGGTGGAGTGTCTTGGGGTAGTCAATCGGCTCGTCGCTTATAACCACTTCGGCCCTGCTCGCACCGCCCCTCGACTCCGGTCCGTAGCTCTGGGTCTGGACCGCGTAGAGGTTCTCGTAGACAGCGGCGGCCCTTCCAAGGATAACGCTCGCCAGAATGACACCCTGGCCGCCGAACCCGCTGAAGAGTACCTCCTTCCTCATTGCTCCCACCCCATCATTTTCTTGGCCCTCTTTATGTACTCCTGATACTCCCTCACAAGGCCGGGCCTGTCCCTGTCCGCGAACTCGCCGATTACTATCTTGCCCTCAAGCTCCTCCTCGCTCATCTTCTTAGCTTTGGCGAGCGGGACGGTTATCTTCTGGTACCAGCGGATTAGCTCCGGGGCCGTCTTCATCCTGTTTCTCCTTCCGAAGCTTATCGGACACGGGCTTAAGAACTCGACCAGGGTGAAGCCCTCCTTCTGCAGGGCCTTCTTTATGCTGTTGATTCCCTGGAGGTAGTTGAAGACCGTCCACCTTGCCACGTAGTTGGCTCCGGCAGAAACCGCCAGGTTGGCTATGTCGAAGGGGTTCTCGAACTGGCCGTACGGCGCTGTAGTCCCGCGCAGGCCCTTTAGAGCGGTCGGGGCTACCTGTCCGCCGGTCATTCCGTAGGTGAAGTTGTTGATGAGGATTACCGTGACGTCAAGGTTCCTCCTGATGGCGTGGATGAAGTGGTTTCCGCCTATAGCGGCCGCGTCGCCATCGCCCATGAAGGCGATTATCTTCAAATCGGGGTTGGCGAGCTTTATGCCCGTGGCGAAGGCCAGAGCCCTTCCATGCGTTGTGTGAAGGCCGTCGAAGTTCACAAATCCGGGAACGCGGGAGGAACAGCCTATTCCGCTCACCCAGACTATCTCGTCCTGGTTGAGGCCGAGGTCGTCTATGGCCCTTAGTGTGAACTGGAGAACGCTACCGATTCCACAGCCCGGACAGAAGATAGTGGGCAACATGTCCTTTCTCAGGTACTTGTCGCGGATTTCGTAAGCGGACTTCAGGTACATCATCCCACCACCCTTTCGACTATCTCCATCGGCGTGTGCACCTCACCGCCTATCTTGGCTATGAGCTCGACCTCCGCCTTTCCGTTGGCGCCTTCCTTGACGAGGTGGTAGAGCTGTCCGAGGTTCATCTCAGGCACGTATATCTTCCGCACGCGCTCTGCCAGCTCCTCGATGTAGTCGAAGTCGAAGGGCCATATCGTGTTGAGCTTCAGCAGGCCGGCCTTGACTCCCTTCTCGCGGAGTATCTTAACTGCCCTCACTGCGGAGCGCGAAACTATTCCGGTCGTGACTATTGCAACCTCGGCATCGTCGAGCATGAACTCCTCCATGCTGATTATCTCGTCCTTGTGGTCGAGTATCTTCCTGAAAATCCTCTTTATGAGCCTCTCGTGGATTTCTGCCTCAACCGTCCTCGGCCTTCCGCGCTCGTCGTGCGTGAGACCCGTAACGTAGGTTCTGTAACCCTTCCCGAAAATCGGCATCGGTGGGACGCCATCTCCGTGCGGGTCGCCGAAGGGGAGTTTCGCTTCCTCCTCGTTCTGGGGAAGCTTTCTCTCAACGAGCTCAATCTCCTCCGGCTTCGGAATGTAAACGCGCTCGCGCATGTGGGCTATCTCCGCATCGGTGAGCAGAACGACCGGCGTCCTGTACTTCTCGGCGAGGTTGAAGGCCCTAATCGTGAAGTCAAAGGCTTCCTGAACGGTTGACGGGGAGAGAACTATCAGCATGTGGTCGCCGTGCGTTCCCCAGATGGACTGCATTATGTCGCCCTGAGCCGGCAAAGTTGGCTGACCCGTTGAAGGTCCTCCGCGCTGGACGTCAACGACAACAATCGGCGTTTCAGTCATCACGGCATAGCCAAGGTTTTCCTGCATCAGCGAGAAGCCGGGACCGCTCGTTGCCGTCATCGCCTTCGCTCCCGCCCAGGAGGCGCCTATTATCGCCGCTATGCTCGCTATCTCGTCCTCCATCTGAATGCTAACTCCATCGACGAGGGGCATGTAGAGGGCCATCGCCTCGAATATCTCGCTCGCGGGGGTTATCGGGTAGCCGGCGTAGAACCTGCAACCCGCTAAAATTGCCGCTCTCGCAATGGCCTCATCGCCCTGGATGAAGTCCGACCTGCCGACCGGAAACGGGTACCTCATTTCAATCCCTCCTCATAACCGGCCCTGAAGGCCTTGATGTTTATCTCCTCGGTTCCCTTCGGAACGCGCCTTCTAATCGCTTCCTCAACGCTCTCCTTCTTCACAACATTGGTTTTCGCAACAAGGTAGCCGAGCGCAACCATGTTGACCGTCAGGGCGAGCCCAGTCGTCTCTTCGGCGATTCTGGTGAAGGGCGCGCCAACGTAGTCCCTATCGGGCCTGACCAAATCCGTTTCGATGATTAAAAGCCCGTCCTCCTTCAGCGAGTCTTTAACCGTGTCGTAGCCGAGCTGGGCGAGGGCTACCAGAACGTCCGCCCTAGTGACCATTACGTCGTAAATAGGCTCCTTTGAGATTATGACGTCCGCTATGGAATGGCCGCCCCTGCTCGCGGAGCTGTAGTCCTGCGTCTGAAGGACGTTCAAACCCTCAATCGCGGCGGCCTCGCCGAGTATCACTCCAGCCAAAACGACTCCCTGACCGCCGATTCCGGCGAGTCTAATCTGCATGTTTACACCCCCAGATACTCCTTCGTGAACTTCAAAAACTCCTCCGCACCTTTCAAAACGACCCGGGCGTCTCCCTCGGTGTATTCAACGAAAACGTCATAATCGGCCGTATGCCTCATGTTCAGGGCCTTTGAATACGCTGTGTAGAGCTTAGCCGGAAGCATCCCAGTCTTCACGAACTCCTTTCCGAGCTGGGCATGAACTCCCGCGTGGCTCTTGGGATTGACTCCCTTCGAGAGCAGAAGCGCCCTGGCGCAGTAGAACATCGAGTAGTACGCGCTTGAGATTGCGAAGCCGTAGTAACCTTTAGAGTAAAGCTCCCAGGAAGCTTTGAGCCTCTCCTCCGCCCTCCTGATGAGTGCCCCGATTTCCTCGTTCATACCGCTATGCCCTCCCTTGCGGCGGTCTCGTAGAGGCTGTCCCTCCTCGTGTGAAGGACAATCATGACCGAAATCCCCAACTCAAGCGTTAGTTCGGCGCTGAGCTCTCCTGCCCTGTCCCAGTCCTCAGGCTCTATCTTATCGAGCACCACGAGGACGTCGAGGTCGCTCTCGGGTTTAGCGTCACCCCTCGCCCGGGAGCCGAAGACTATAACCTCCTCCACCCTGTCCCCAAAGGCTTCCTTCACTTTCTTCCCAACAGTCTCAAACATCATCTCCACCCTTAAGGCCAAAGTGCTCCTGGACCTCGTCAATCAGCTTGTTGAGCTCCTCCGTGAACTCCGGCCTCTGCCTGTTGACGAACTCGCCGATGACGAACTTGCCCTCAAGCTCCTCCGGCGACATCTTCTTCGCCTTGCTTATCGGGACGCTGTTCTTCAGGAACCAGCGGAGCATCTCCGCGGGTTCTTTCATCCTGTTCCTCCTTCCGAACTGGACGGGACACTGCGAGATGACCTCGACGAGGGAGAAGCCCTTAACGGTTAGGGCCTTCTTGATGCTCTCGATGAGCTGGTAAACGTGGGCTGTTGTCCATCTGGCTACATAGCTCGCCCCAGCGGCTGCTATCGTCTCGGAAATCTGGAGCGGATGCTCGATGTTCCTGTAGGGGGTCGTCGTCGTTTTTGCCCCGAAGGGCGTCGTCGGGGCGACCTGCCCGCCGGTCATTCCGTAGATGAAGTTGTTGACGAGAATCACCGTTATATCGATGTTCCTCCTCGCGGCGTGGAGCAGGTGGTTTCCACCGATGCTCGCCAAATCGCCGTCACCGCTTATGACGACGACCTTCTTGTCCGGCAAACCGACCTTAACTCCCGTCGCGAAGGCTATCGCCCTTCCGTGCGTTGTGTGAAGTGTATCCGCGAGGAAGTAGGGGGAGGCTATCCACGCGGAACAGCCTATTCCACTCACGACCACTAGGTCCCTCGGGTCGAGCTTGAGCTGGTCAACCGCGTTGGCGAAGGCGTTCAGCACAGTTCCACCGCCACAGCCGGGACATAGAGCGGTTGGCAGGGCCTCCTTGCGGAGGTACTTAACCATCGGGTACTTGGAATAAATCTCGGGCATCAGGCAACACCCCTTATCTCGCGCAGGATTTCCTCAACGGTCAGGGGAACGCCACCAATCTTGTTAACGCCCTTGAGCAGAACGTCGTCGTTGACGTAGCGCTGAACTTCAAGAATCATCTGGCCGAGGTTCATCTCCGGGACGAGTATTGCCCTAACGCGCTTTCCGAGCTCCCTCATTCTCTCTCCAGGGAACGGGTGAACAGTCTTCGGCACGAAGAGGCCGACCTTTATTCCCTCTTCCCTCGCCTTTAGAACGGCTCCGAGGGCAGGTCTCGCCGTAACACCCCAGCTGACGACGAGTATTTCGGCATCATCGGTAAAGTGCTCCTCGTACTTCTCGTAGACGTGCCTATTCTTCTCTATCTTCCGGTGGATTCTCCTGACGAGCCTGTCGTGGACTTCCGGCGTGTAAACATCGCGCAGGCCGTTCTCCTTGTGGGTCGAGCCTGTCACGTGGGTGAAGTAGCCGTGGCCGAAGAGGGGCATCGGCGGAACGCCGTCTCCGTGCGGGTCGCCGAAGGGAAGCTTGGCTTCCTCCTCGTTCTGGGGAAGCTTACGGTAGGTTATCTCCACCTCGTCCACACTCGGAATCTTCACCAGCTCGCGAGTGTGGGCGAGAACACCGTCGAAGAGGAACACCACCGGAGTTCTGAGCCTCTCGGCGATGTTGAAAGCCCTGATGATTTCCCAGAAAGCGTCTTGCCCGCTCGTTGGAGAGACGGCAACAATCGGGTGGTCGCCGTGCGTTCCCCATCTGGCCTGGAAGAAGTCTCCCTGTGCTCCCTTCGTGGCCTGGCCGGTTGAAGGCCCGCTCCTCTGGACGTCGACCAGAACGAGCGGAGTCTCGGTCATTACGGCGTAGCCAAGGTTTTCCTGCATCAGCGAGAAGCCCGGACCGGCCGTTGCCGTCATGACCTTGAAGCCCGTCCAGGAGGCGCCTATCATCGCCGCTATGCTTCCAATTTCGTCCTCCATCTGGAGGTAGTAGCCACCGAGCTTCGGCAGTTCGCGCGCCATGGTTTCAGCTATCTCGCTCGACGGGGTTATCGGGTAGCCAGCGTAGAATCGACAGCCCGCAAACAGAGCGCCGTAAGCTACGGCCTCGTTGCCCTGCATGAAGTAGTTGCCGGGCTTGTAGAGCTTCCTGAGGAGCCTAATCTGCTCCGGCTCGTCACCGCGGATTATCATGGTCACCACCTTACCGCGATGGCGAAGTCCGGGCAGAGCAGTTCACAGAGCTTGCACTTGACGCACTTCTCCGCGTGAACAGGGACTGGATAGTGCACACCTTTCTCGCTCAGCTCCTTGCTCCACTCGAAGACCTTCCTCGGGCACATCTCGACACAAATTCCACAGCCCTTGCAGAGAAATGTATCAACGTCAATCTCAACGATTCCTTCCGCCTTTCCGACGACAAGGTAGCCGTTTTTTTCAACAACGGTGTTCGCGTTTTCGGCCATCGGGACCACCTCTCGACGTGGCCTTTTACGTTTGTCAACATTTAAAGCTTTCGCGGGGGGACATTGATGTCCAGAAAAGGTTCATTCGAGGGCAAACGTGCATCGGGATAAAAGTTTTGGAGAAGGCAAGGGGCTTTCGAAGAATCACCACATAACCAACTGCCAGTCCAAAAGCCCGTTCTCGACGATGTAGCTCCACCGCTCCCTGCACTCCGGCTTGAGGTTTTCGATGTATTTCAAATCCTGCGTCGCCGAGAACTTCTTTATCGCCCTGCCGATAACGCGGTCGTAGTCTGTCAGACAGTTGTGGGGTCCGCGCTTTGAGCCCGCTCCAACGGGGTCGCTCAGGATTCTCTTGTTCGGGAACTTTTTCTTCGCCCAGATTAGGACCTCGACCGCGCTCCAGAGCCACGGCGGGCGGTACTCGCTCTTCTCCCACAGCCTCTCGTAGAGCGTCCCCTTCTGAATGTCCGTGATGTTTATCGAGAAGGTATCAGTGTAGGGCTCGGCCTTGATTATGCTCTCCTTGACGTCCTCGATGGCGGTTCTCTCGCTCAGGAAAATCGGCTTCAGCAGGAGGTAGGTTTTGACTTTCGCTCCAGCCTTCCTCGTTATCTCCGAGGCCCTCACGAAGTCCTCGAAGGTGTTGCCCTTGTTTATCGAGACGTCGGCGATGTCATCGTTGGCCGTTTCCAGCCCTATGGCAACCTCGAAGTGCTTATCCGGAACTATCTCGGCCAGCTCTTTAACCGCGTCGTAGCGAACCAGCTCGCTCCTGCTCTCGATGACGATTTCCTCAACGTTCTCCATCTCCGCCAGAAGCTCGAAGATTTTTCTTCTCGTTTCAGGTTTGAGCTCGCCGTTGTCGAGGAAAGAACCCGATGTGAACATTCTGACCGCGAAAGGGCCTTTTTTGCCTTTTATTTTCTCCAGCGCTTCCCTCACGTAGTCCACTATTGCTTCCTGGCTCCACTTCACCTTCGGCGCGGCAGTTGGATAGGCGCACATGTAGCAGGCCTTCCCTATTCTGAAGCGGTAGCAGCCTATCGTGGGGAGGATTATGAAGAGCGCCGTTCCCGGCTTTCCGGCAACGTTGTCCTCACTCGTCCAGTAGGTCATGCTCTCACCTGAGGGGCGTTGGGGCAGGGGTTTTTAAAGGTAGGCTATGTCAAAACGTATTTAAGGGTGGTAGTAAATCCAAAAAATGGTGAGGATATGGAAATAGTGGTGAAACGTCTCGACTCCCAGGGCAGGCTTCTCATTCCCCGCGAGATTAGGGAGAAGCTTGGCGACGAAGTCATAATAGTTGACCTTGGCGATAGGGTGGAGCTCCTTCCGAGGAGGAGAGCCAACCTGCGGAAGTTCTTCGACAGTGTTGAGATTGATGAGCTGAAGGAATGGGAGGAGCTCAAAAAGGAGCTGTGGATGGAATGAGGTTCATCGACGCCAACGTCTTCATATACGCGTTTCTAAGGCCGAAGAAGGAGCCACCAGAGAATGTTAAGGAAATCAAGGAGCGGGCCAAGGCGATACTCACGAGGGTGAGCGATGGTGAGCACGTGGTAACTACGGTCGTCCACCTGAGCGAGGTTGCCAACGTCGTCGAGAGCAGGGGAGGAAAGAAGAAGGCCGTTGAGGTCGTTCTGGCGGTTTTAACGAGTGAGAACATTGAAGTTCTTCCGGTCTCTCCCAGTGATTATCTAAAGGCAACTCTCATAGCCGAGGAGAAAAACCTCGGCGTGAACGACGCTTTGGCCTACGTTAAGATGAAAGAACTCGACATAGAGGAGATTTACACGTTCGATAGGGACTTTGAAAAGCTCGATGTCAGGGTGGTGAAGGTTTAAATCTCCTTGCGTCGAGAAATGGTTGGTGGGAAAATGGAAGAAGTTACCGAAGTTCATATTGTAATTAAAACATCTCAGAAAAACGTTGAACGGCTAAAGATTGAACTGGCAATGCTACAAGGCAAGCTAAACGTGGAAGAAGCCCTCAAACGAGCAAAGGGAATCATGAAAGGAGCAAAATCCTGGCAGGAGCTGGAGGCGGAGATGTATGATGAGCTTGTTCCTTGACAGCAACGTGTTTATCGAGAACTTTCGAGGAAATCATGTAGCCGAACAACTCGTCGAGAAGCTGTTCACAGGGAGATACTCTCTGTTTATAAACGACGTGGTTTACAACGAGGTTCTTTTTATGTATCTCAAGCACAGAACGGGTAAGGGATACTGGGGCTTAAAAAAGCATCCAGAGCTTGTTAAAAAGGTCGGCAATGAGTTTGTCGACTTTGTGTTGCCCCTTCTCGCGTTTCCGAAATTCTTGGATACAACGAATGAGATAATAGTTGAGGCGCTCACAATTGTCACCACTTATGGTCTCCTCCCCAGCGATGCGCTAATCTTGGCAACAGCCAAATACTACGGTCTTGACGGGATAGTGAGCCTCGATTCTGACCTGCTTACCGTTGCACCACGGGAAGGTCTTTTAGCGATTTCAAAAGTTGAAGACTTGGAGGTGTAGCCTTGAGAATCCTCCTCACTAACGACGACGGAATTTACTCCAACGGCCTGCGCGCCGCTGTGAAAGCCCTGAGCGAGCTCGGCGAAGTTTACGTCGTTGCCCCGCTCTTCCAGAGGAGCGCGAGCGGCAGGGCCATGACGCTCCACAGGCCGATAAGGGCCAAGCGCGTTGACGTCCCCGGGGCGAAAGTGGCTTACGGAATAGATGGAACTCCTACAGACTGTGTGATTTTCGCCTTGGCTCGCTTCGGTGGCTTCGACTTAGCGGTCAGTGGGATTAACCTCGGCGAGAACCTCAGCACGGAGATAACCGTCTCCGGAACGGCTTCAGCGGCGATAGAGGCTTCAACTCATGGAATTCCGAGCATAGCGATTAGTCTCGAGGTTGAGTGGAAGAAGACCCTCGGCGAGGGTGAAGGGGTTGACTTCTCGGTCTCGGCGCACTTCCTCAGGAGAATAGCCGGTGCTGTCCTTGAGAGGGGTCTTCCAGAGGGAGTGGACATGCTCAACGTCAACGTGCCGAGCGACGCGACGGAGGAGACGGAGATAGCAATCACCCGCTTAGCCAGGAAGCGCTACTCCCCGACGGTCGAGGAGCGCATTGACCCGAAGGGCAACCCCTACTACTGGATTGTCGGCAGGCTCGTTCAGGACTTCGAGCCGGGAACCGATGCCTACGCCCTGAAGGTCGAGAGGAAAGTCAGCGTTACGCCGATAAACATCGATATGACGGCGAGGGTGGATTTCGAGGAGATAAAGAGCGTTCTCTTTGATAACACATAGACGCATAAATGTGCTCATTATTTTTAGTTAAAGGTAGGATAGCGGTTTGTTACAAAATAAACAAACAGGAAACTTTTTAAGGTATTACATTATACAACCTTTGGTGGTTACCATGCGATTAGGCGTCCGAATATTGGCGGTTTTTTTTTGCAGTTTTGGTTCTGAGTAGCTTCGCGGGAGCTTTGAGGTTTGTTCCTACGAAGGGTCAAGGTAGTTTTGTGACACCTGCCGAGGCCAAGCTTATTGCCCAGAGGCATCTCCAGTGGGCATCGTCAAACGTTCCGGGCTTCGAGGACTGGAAGAGGGCAAAGCTTTCCCAGCCCGTAATATACTACTTCCCCAACGGAACCAAGAGTGCCTACGAGTTCACCGTGCTGGTCAACGGAAAGCCAGATGGTTTTATACTTGTGGCAGCTCAGAGATACATGCCCCCAATTCTTGAGTTCGGCAAAGGTGAGGCGCCGAGCAAGAGGCTGGGGAGAATAGGCAGGGCCAGAGTTAGAGGATTCTCAGTAGAGAAACACAGACTGCTTTATTATGGGGCGTTAAGCTACAGCGTAGAGCTGGATAAGGGAAAGGCTATGGACATTCATGGCAGACAGATTTCTGTTCCAAAAGAAATTTCATTAGCTCGTTCTTACACAACGATGTCTTTAGAAAGGGAGGGAATAGATAACATATATACTGTGTCCACATCCACATATGCCGAAAAACATATCTCTAACGTACCTGCGTGGACTACAACAGATCCGGGGAGTTCCTCTACTTCATATCCGTATAATGTAGGGCCCAAGGAAGACCCATGGTCATGGTGGGATGGATGTGCGCCGATAGCGGCTTCAATGGTGATAGCATACTATGAGCCGCAACTTCAAGATTCCTGGGACAGGGAAGCTTTAATTGACGTTCTACATCATACAATGAATACAGACGAAAATGGGGGCACTCAGATATCTGACGTGGTTCCAGGTATAAAAAATCTCTATGAAGAATATCAATACATATCTAGCAAGATATCTCTCAACAACGTAGTTCAGCATGACTATAACGCTTGGCTGGAAAGCAGTTCAGAAGGTTTCTATGATGCAGTATCTGATATAAACAATAATCATCCTCTAGTGCTATTGATGATTGGTGGAGGTTCCGCATTAGACCGTACTCAGAATTACGGAAACCATGCAGTTACAGTGGTCGGATACGTTGGATATTCATCATCATTCTACTGGGAAATTCATGATACTTGGGACAACAAAAGTCATTACATAGCAGACGGAAATTGGAAAGAGGCATGGTTTGTCTTTGTGCATAGGAGGTGAATTAATGAAAAGAAAGACTTTACGTTTTTTCCTTCTAATTTTACTTTTGGCGTTAATTAGTGGAAGTATTTTTATTGCCAAAACAAAAAAGAATGAAAAAGGTCAGTGTTTCTCAAGAGTGCCTATAAACGTCAGCAACGCTAAGCCCCCAATGGTAGTGGGTCCAAGCTTTCCTCCCGGGGCAGGATTTAAGGGTATAACACTCGACGAAGTTGTGAACGGAAGCCCAAGGCACGTGCTTATTGGCTTCTTTAACTTTCGGCCCTCTAACTGGACCGATGAAAGGCCGCAGTGCTACTTTAAGGCGCTCGAGGGTTACTCTGAGAACTGGACTGGCTTCATCATGTCGGGAGTGGCTCTCTCAAACGTAACTCTTTCGGGAAGGGTTTACCTTGCAGTTTACGTGTATCCCTTGGAGGGGACGGCGATAATAGCCAAGGTAGACTATGGGGAAACGCCGGAGAAGTCGAAGATAACCGAAGCATTTAGACTTGATTACGAGAAGAATCCCAGCGAGATTGTGGACGCCTACATCTCCAAGCTTGAGCACTCAGGCCATACTGCAGTCAAGGAGCTTTCCGGCGGTCTTTCCAAGGGCTGGGTGTTCAAGAAAGGAGGTGATTACCTGCTTGTGATTGAAACAAGGGACGCGGGCAACTTGTACCTGATTCTCGCCTTGGGAGGAGAGGATGACGTCAAAAAACTCGCCGACTCAATTTTCCCCAGGTGAGGTTGGGTGAGCCCGATGAAGCTCCGCTCTCTTCTTTATCCCCTCCTCTTTCTCTCCGTCGAGTTCGTGCTTGCTTTTGCAGTTCCGTGGGAGGACTACATAAAGGCCGTTTGCTGGTCGAGAAATCCTCCGGCCCGCTCCTCCGAGTTCACCCCATAGTTGGCCTTTCTCTCGCCGCCGCGCTTCCGTTCATCATTGTTGCCCTTTTTGCCCTCTGGAGGAACTTCCCTAAAGACTGCCATTCTTTTAGGTTCGGCAGGGGTTGTGGTGCTTGCCAGGACGGCGCTCCTGGCCCTTGACGGAGGAATCGCCATGCTCCTCATCCTTCTCCTCACATCGCTCATCCAGTGGGCGAGAGAAAGAATTTTGAAGATACAACCGGATAGAAGCGAGAAAACCCTCTGGGCCGTCTCGGCAGTTCTGAGCCTCTTCGCCATCTGGTTTGTGGTTTGCATGAAACTTGCGGTCAGCGTGTAAGAAAAGAGAGAAGTCACTCCTCCCCGAAAATCCTGTCCACGAACCACTTCTCGTCGAAAGGCTTTAAGTCGTCGTAGCCCTGACCGACGCCGACGAAGAGTATCGGCGCGCCAATCGCGTGGCTTATGCTCAAAGCCGCTCCACCCCTCGCGTCCGCATCGAGCTTGGTGAGGATTACTCCGTCTATCCTGACGGCCTCGTTGAACTGCTTGGCCTGCTCCACAACGGCGTTTCCGCTCAGGCTGTCGCCGACGAAGATTACTAAGTCCGGCTTGGTGACGCGGACTATCTTCTTCATCTCGTCCATGAGGTTCCTGTTGAGCTCGTTCCTTCCGGCGGTGTCCACGAGAACCACATCAACTCCCCTCGCCTTGGCGTGCTGGATTGCGTCGTAGGCAACCGCTGCTGGGTCCGCTCCGTAGTCGTGCTTTATCACCTTAACCCCAACGCGCTTCGCGTGCTCCTCTATCTGCTCTATCGCCCCAGCCCTAAAGGTATCGCTCGCCGCTATGACGACGCTCAGCCCGTTCTTCCTGAGCCAGTTGGCGAGCTTGGCTATGGTCGTGGTCTTCCCCGAGCCGTTGAATCCGACGAAGACTATCACGAAGGGCTTCTCTTCTTTGGAGCGAATCATCTCGAGGAGGTCAATCTTTTTCTCCGGAGTGAGGATTTCGAGGATTGCCTCGCGGAGCGCTTCCTCTATCAGCTTGCCCTTGTTGGTTCCGATGCGGACCTTCTTTCCGACCAGCTTCTCCTTAATCTTCTCCCGCAGGGCCTCGACGGTTTCGAGGGCAACGTCAGCTTCGAGGAGCTCAAGCTCCAGTTCGTCCAAAGCTTCCTCAACGTCCTTCTCCTTAATCTCGACCTGAAGAAGCCTCTCCATGAGGCCGGGCTTCTTTTCCGGCTCGGTCTTTTCGACCTTCTTCTCTTCCTCCTCAATCTTCTCCTCAACCTGCTTGGTGAACTTCTTGAGCTTCTCCCTGAGCTTTCCGAACATGCTCTCACCCGGAGAAAAGAGGGGGAAGGCCTATAAAAAGCCCTCGGCGATAGCTGGTGTCATCACTGCTCAGACCCGAAGCCACTCGTCATCGGGCGCCTTACGTAGGTCTTCCTCTCAACGACGCGACCGTTTTCGAGCTTATAAACCTTTAAAAGCTCGGCTCCCATCGTTTCCCGTTTGTAAGCTATGAGGTAGTCGAGGTGGTTTCTGATTCTGTATCGAGCTATCGAATCTCCAACGTAGCGCTCCTCGTAGAGGAGGACGAGCTTTCCTTCCTCCCGCTTCATCTCGAGCCAGCGGAGTAGTTTCTCGCGCTCGGTTCCCTTCCGGGTGAGGGGATTGACGATGAGGTAAACGGGAAAGTCCGCCCTGAAGGGGTTGCCGACGTAGATTTCTCCCTCAACGGGGAACGGAAGTTCTTCCGCCAGAGCACTCCCCTTTCTATCTGCCCACGATTGGAAGTAGAGCCGTGCGAGCCTCTTACCTCCGCCAGAAATCATCACCGTTCCGGATTCGAGCGTAAGTATTTCCCTCAGCATACGCCTCCCTTTAACTTTTATTGCGCAGTTAAATCTTTTTCGACCGTTTGAACACCCAAAGGCACCGCAAAGTATTTATCGGGCCCCAAAGAATAAGCTTTTACAAACCAAGACGGGGTGTGTTAGGCTATGCGAAAGCTGTTCGGTTTGTTGTTGGTGGGCCTGATGGCCCTTAGCATCGTGGCCAGCGGCTGCATAAGTGGAAACTCCAGCAGTGCAGAAACTAAAATAAACATCCTCTACACCTACACCGGGTCATTTGGCGACCCTGCCAAGGGTAAGCAGGCCGCTCAGGCCCAGCTTCAGCAGGGTGCCTGGGTTATCTACCAGGTTGCCGGCGGTACCGGTCTCGGTGTCTTCGAGGCCGTCGGTGACTATCTGAAGGCCAACAACAAGAAGATGGGTCCGCCGTTCGCTATAGGCGTTGACTCCGCCCAGGACTGGATTAAGCCCGGCGTTATAATCGCGAGCATGATGAAGCGCGTTGACGTCGGCGTTTACAACGCCGTCAAGGAGGCGGAGGAGAACCAGTTCAAGGGCGGTGTCGTCGAGCTCGGCCTCAAGGAGGGCGGTGTCAAGCTCTCGACCATAGAGGACGTCAAGGCGATGTTTGACTCCCTTCCGGCCGACGTCAGGGAGAAGAAGCTCAAGGACCTCGGCTTCAAGAGCGAGGATGAACTCATCCAGTTCCTTGAGCAGACCAGGAAGCAGGTTCCGGACTGGATTTGGCAGGCAGTTGATGAGCTCCAGAAGCAGATAATCAGCGGTCAGATAATCGTTCCGAAGGCCACCGCCAAGGACCAGATTGAGCTCCTCAGGAAGGCCCAGAACTGGACGGTAATGGAGCAGTACGCCAAGGAGTGGGCCGCCAAGGAGCCCAAGCCCGAGACCTACTTCGACGAGAAGCTCAACCAGAGGCAGAACACCGGAAAGATAGCCATCGTTTACGATGTCGGCGGCAGGGGCGACCTCAGCTTCAACGATATGGCCTACATGGGTGCCGAGAGGGCCGCCAAGGAGTTTAACCTCCAGCTCACCGAGCTCCAGAGCAACAGCGAGAACGACTACCTTCCGAACCTCAGGAGCCTCGCCAAGAGCGGTGAGTACGACATAATCATCGCGGTCGGCTTCATGATGACCAACGCCGTCAAGCAGGTTGCCCAGGAATACCCGAACCAGAGGTTCGTTATCATTGACGGCTACGACCCGGAGATGCCCCACAACGTCCAGATGGTTCTCTTCAAGGAGAACGAGGGTTCGGCCCTGGCCGGAGCGCTCGCCGCGCTGATAGCGCTCAACGACAACAAGGACACCATAGGAATCGTCCTCGGTATGGAGATTCCGGTTCTCTACAAGTTCGAGGGTGGCTACCGCTTCGGTGCCTACTGGGCCCTCGACTACTACAAGAACCACAAGCAGTGATTTCTTCTTCCTCTTTTGTTTCCCTTTTGAGATTTGGAGGTGAAAGGGATGGAAGAGCAAACTCCAGTGCTTGAGATGCGAGACATAGTCAAGGTTTATCCCGACGGCACAAGGGCCCTGAAGGGCGTCACGATTAAGGTCTACGAGGGCGAAATCCTCGGTCTTCTCGGCGAGAACGGTGCCGGAAAAACGACGCTGATGAAGGTTCTCTTCGGAATGCTCAAGCCAACGAAGGGCAAAATCTTTCTCAGGGGCAAAGAAGTCCGCTTCAAGAGTCCCGCCGATGCAATAGCGAACGGAATCGGAATGGTGCACCAGCACTTCACCCTGGTCGAGGTCTTCAACGCCCTCGAAAACATCATCCTCGGAATGGAGGGGCACAGCCTGCTGTCCAAGATTGACGTCGAGAACGCGAGAAAGAAGCTCCAGAAGCTGATGGACGAGCTCAACTTCCAGGTTCCCCTCGACGTTCCCGTGGAGAACCTTCCCGTCGGCGTCCAGCAGAGGATTGAAATCCTCAAGATGCTCTACCGCGACGTTGACATACTCATCCTCGACGAGCCGACCGCGGTTCTCACGCCGATAGAGGTCAAGGAGCTCTTTGCGGTTCTCAGGAAGCTCAAGGAGCAGGGGAAGACGATAATCTTCATCAGCCACAAGCTCAACGAGGTAATGGAGATAACCGACCGCGTCACGGTCATAAGGAAGGGCGAGGTCGTCGGAACCGTCAAGACGAGTGAGGCAACACCCCAGCTCCTCGCGAGGATGATGGTGGGCAGGGACGTGGTTCTCAGGATTGAGAAGCCCCCGAAGGAGCCCGGTGAGGTAATCTTCCGCGTCGAGAACCTCTGGGTGAAGGGAGACAGGGGAGAAGACGCCGTCAGGGGGCTTACCTTTGAGGTCAGAGCCGGCGAGATATTTGGAATAGCGGGTGTCGAGGGCAACGGCCAGAGCGAGCTCATAGAGGCCATAACAGGTTTGAGGAAGGTCGAGAAGGGCAAGGTCTACCTCAAGGGCGTTGACATCACCGGCAAGAAGCCGAGGGAGCTCTACGACATGGGAATGGCCCACATCCCCGAGGACAGGACTCACATGGGCCTAATCCTTGAGATGAGCGTGATGGAGAACTCCATTCTGGGAATGCACTGGAGGAAGGAGTTCTCGAGGGGCTTCCTACTCGACTGGGACAAGGTTGAGGAGCACGCGAAGAGGCTCATAGAGGAGTTCGAGGTCAGTGCGCCCGGAACCAAGGCCCCGGTGAAGAGCCTGAGCGGTGGAAACCAGCAGAAGCTCATCGTTGCCAGAGAAGTTAGCAAGAAGCCCGAGTTCATCATAGCGGCACAGCCAACGCGCGGTGTTGATGTCGCCTCGACCGAATACATCAGGAACTACCTCGTCAAGCTGAGGAACGAGGACAAGGCCGTTCTGCTCGTCTCTGCCGACCTGGATGAGGTTCTCCAGCTCAGCGACAGGATGGCGATAATGTACGAAGGCCAGTTCATGGGAATAGTCAGGCCCGACGAGGTTACCGAGGAGCAGATTGGACTCATGATGGGAGGTGTTAAGGGTGAACCTCAAAAATGAGCTCAGGGGATACGCCAAACCCGTGGCCGAGAGCGTTTTGGCGATACTCATTGGAGCGTTCATAGGTGCCCTCGTCCTATGGTTCAGCGGGTACAGTCCGTTTGAGGCCTACTACTGGCTGATAAGGGGCTCTCTCACCTCGGTTGACGGCATCGCCGAGACCCTCGCAAAGTCTGCTCCACTAATCCTAACTGCCATAACCTTCGCGATAGGCGCGAGAACGGGCCTCTTCAACATCGGCGCCGAGGGAACCGTCTACTTCGGCGCAATGGCGGCGATAATAGTGACCCAGTACCTCCAGAACCCGATAGCGGGCCTTCTGGCTGGCCTTCTCATCGGAGCCCTGTGGGCCCTTCCAGCGGCGGTTCTCAAGGTTTACAGGGGAGTCCACGAGGTCATATCCACGATAATGTTCAACTGGATTGCCTTCTTCCTCGTCAGCTGGCTCGCGGTCAGCGTCTACTACAACCCAAAGGACCCCAACAGCACCCTGCCGATTCCTCCTTCAGCCAGGCTCCCGCTTCTCGTGAAGAACACAAGCCTCTCCTGGGCGTTCATAGTGGCAATACTGTCGGCGATAATAGTCTTCATAGTGATGTGGCACACCAAGCTCGGCTACGAGCTCAGAACCAGCGGACAGAACCCGAGGGCGGCTGAATACGGCGGAATCAACCCCAAGCGCTCGGCCATATGGTCGTTCGTCATCGGTGGAATGACCGCAGGACTGGCGGGCGCTGGACTCGTCATGGGAACGCCACCGAGCTACGCCATAACCCAGGGATTGGCGAACGTTTACGGCTACGGTTTCGACGGAATAGGCGTCTCCCTCGTCGGAAGGAACCATCCGCTCGGCATAATCTTCGCGGGAATCCTCTTCGGAGCCCTGAGCGCGGGAGCAACCGCGATGCAGCAGCACGCCCACGTTCCGCTCGAGATGATTAAGGTCATCGAGGGAATCATCATCATAGCCGTCGCCGTGCCCGGGTTGCTCGACCTCTTCGCCAGGCTTTTCAGGAGGGGTGAGGCATGAACGAAACCATGGTAATCAGCCTTCTCCTTGGTTCACTCGCGGCGATGGTTCCGATAGCTCTCACGAGCATAGGCGCGGTGATAAGCGAGAGGGCCGGTGTCGTCAACATCGGCTATGAGGGAATCCTGATGTTCGCGGCGTTCTTCGGGGCAATGTTCGCGGAGCTTGCCGGAAACGGCTGGGTTGGCATTCTCGGTGGGGCATTCGTAGGACTGCTGTTCGGCGTCCTTCACGGCGTTCTAACGGTTTACCTCAAGGGAGACCACGTCATTCCGGGTATAGGCCTCAACCTCCTCGGCTACGGTGCAGTCGCCTTCGGAATAAGGGCCTACTGGGGAACCGCCGGCCAGCACCAGGTTCCAAGCAACGCCCAGATTAGTCCGCTGTGGATGGACGCCTTTGGTAACTCCCTCAGCCCGATGGTGCCGATAACCATAGCGGTCGCCATAATAGCCTGGTGGGTGCTCTTCAAGACGCCCTTCGGGCTGAGAATCAGGGCCGTCGGTGAGAACCCCGAAGCTGCAGATGCCCTCGGAATAAACGTTGAGCTCTACCGCTTCACGGCGGTCCTCATAGCCAGCGCCTTGGCGGGCGTCGCCGGTGCCTACCTCAGCGTTGACTGGCTCGGAACCGTAACTAAGACGATAGCGGCCGGAAGGGGTTTCATCGCCCTGGCAAACATGGTCTTCAGTGGCTGGAACCCGCTGATAGCACTGGGAGGAGCGTTCCTCTTCGGATTCTTCGACAACTTCGCCATCTACATACAGAACAACCCGTGGCTCGCGGGAACGATACCCTGGCAGTTCATAGCGACCCTGCCGTACGTCGTGACCCTCATAGTGGTCGCGGGAATAATAGGAAGGGCCAGGCCGCCCAAGTGGGACGGCAGGCCCTACAAGCGCGAGTGACCCCTTTCATTTTTTCAATATCACTCCCAGAGCTGTTCCAAGGACAACGCCTGTGATGAGGGCGAGAAGGGCGTATGTAACTACGGTGTTGTCCCTGGTGTTCTTCTCCGCCGTTTTTTGGGGGGTCGAGAGTGCCTTCATTATCGAGGCTGTGTTTTTGATTAGCCAGTCGGTGTAGTTCCCCGAGGCCCAGAAGACTGTTATCTCAACCAGGGGCTTTCCGCTCTTCTGGGCGAGCTCAATTGAGGCCTTCTTGAGCTGTTCCGGGCTGTCGGAGCCGTAAACTATGAGCGAACTCTTCTCCGCGGTTGGGACGAGCTGGTCAACCCCTATCGCAGGAACCTCTTCCTCGGGCTTTATCGCGGCAACGGCCTTTATCCCAAGCCAGTCGATGGCGTACTCATCGGGGGGCATCTGTATCACAGCGGTCGCGTTTTTAGGGGCTAAAGCTTTGTAGGCCTCGACTATCGCCAGAACCCTCTCGCGGAACCTCTCAAAGTCCCTCTCGTAGGTCATTGCGTTCGCCGGGTCCTCCTCGATTAAGGCCTCCTTCGTGGCCTCGGCTATCGCTATCGCGTTGTAGGGGTCGAGCCAGACGCCGTGCGGATTGTCCTTGCCGTTGTACCAGTGTTCTTTGGCGTAGTGGAAGCCGTATTTCACGTAGTCGTCCACGAAGAGGGCCTTCCCCGTTACGGTGCCCTCCTTCTCAAGTTCTGCAATCCTTTTCTCAACGGGTAGATGGCCTCCGGTCGTCACTATGACCTGGGCCTTTGAGAGCAGTTCGACCTGCTGGGCCGTCAGCTGGTAGTCGTGGGGGTCAACGCCCGGCGGGATTATCACCTCGACCCTAACGCCAGGAAACGCCTCCTGGACTATTGAGCCTATTGGCGCTATCGTCGCCACAACCGTGACGTTCTCCTGAGCCGAGACGCCGTTGAGGGGAACCAGCGCGAGCGTCAGCAGGATTATGAGCGCGAGCCTCTTCATCTTAGGTCACCCTAATTCTCCTCGGCTTTCGCCTTTTAAACTTCTCCCGCAACCCTTATAACCCGTTCCCTTAACTACTACCCGGTGATGTTATGAAGCGCCTCTTGATTTGGGTAACCATTCTAACCCTGTTGCTCGCACCTCTCGCGGCCCCTCTGGCTTCGGCCGTTAAAATAGGCCCCGACGTAATGGTTGAGATAAGCCCCAACGCCGAGCTCCTCGGAATCGTTTACTACCTTGCCTTCGGGAAGGACCCCTTTGTCATCGACAGGGGGAGTTACCTGGATGAAGTCGAGGCACACTTCGGAAAGTTCAGGAACTCAAAGGCAGTGCTCCTCTTGAAGTCTTATCTCTCTCAGGCAAGAAACGTTCCTGAAAGAGACTACCTGCTCCTCAACCTTGAGTACTACACGCTCCTCTGCTCTGAACCGCCTGAGCTCAGACCTCTAACGACCCTTGGATACCCATGGTTCGAAAACGAGTTCCTGCCCGCGCTCAGGGAGTTCGCGGAAGAGAGTGATTTCATGAACTTCTACGAGGGTCACATGGACTACTACGACGAAGACCTCAGAATCTACGAGAACGCCCTTAAAATGCTCCCTCCCGACGAGTTCATGGCCGAGAACGCGGGGGTTCATGGAGTTACCTACGAGTTCCTTCACCCCTACCTCGTTGCGGTTCACGGCCACAGCTTCAGCCCGACCCTTAACGGCACGGAAATCTGGGGCGCCGGCGGGATGCTTCCTCTAGTCAGGAGAACCCCCCAGAGAACCCTTTGGAGCTATAAAACCGCAAGGGACACGATGTTCGGGCTTCCGCTGAACGGGGACTACATTGTGAGCACGGGGCTCGACGAGTTGCTGTACCTCGGCTTTATTTACCACGAGCTCGGCCATGACGTCACCGTTCCGGCAATCAACTCATACAGGAATCTAACCAGCCTCGCCTACTTCGTTGATGCAATACGGGCCGATATGCCGTATTTAGCGCGCTACGATATGCACTTCTGGAGCAGGACGGGGATGCTCTACGAGGGCTTCGCCGACGCGTGGGAGGACTACGCGATAAGCCGGATAAACGAGAACTACACGCTCCTGGCAATCAACATGCAGAAGGCCTGGGGAGAGTTCTGGATTGGGTGGCTCCTCAACAGAACCGCCCACTACTCGGAGCTGAGCCGGAAAACGGGCAAGCCCTTCTCGGACTACGTCTGGAGCATCCTCGACGAGATGAGAAACTTCGCGTCGCCGGAAAACGTCAGTGAGGTTTACTCCCGCGAGGTTCCGGTCACACCGCTGAGGGCCTTTGATAGGGGCGCGGAGCTTGGAAGGGTCGTCATCGTCTACGGGACGGCAAACCCGGACCCGACCGGAACTGAAAAGGATAAGGAGACGGCCGAGGAGATAGCGGAGAACCTGAGGCGGTTCTACTCCCAGTGGGTCGAACCTGTGGACGTCGTGGTGAAAGCGGACGTTAACGTCACGGACTCTGACCTTGAAGGGGTCGTCGTCCTCGTCGGCGGTCCGGTCTCGAACCGTCTCGTGAGGGAGCTCGATAGCAAGTTCCCGCTCCGCTTCGAGAAGGTCAACGGAACGTGGCTCTTAACCCACACCGAGAACGTCACGAGCTTCGTCCTCCTCGACGAGAAGAGCCCCTGGAGGAGGATTTACGGAAACGTGAGCGTCGCCGTCGGAAACCTCGGAAACGTTGCCAACGCGAGCGTTCTGATGGCAATCAGGAACCCCTACAACGAGAGCAACTACCTCGTATGGATTGCAGGCGAGAACAGGAACCTAACGGCGCTCTTCACGAACCCGACCTACTACCTGAGCAGTTACGAAATCTACACGGGAAAAGAAGTGGAGGTGGGGTTCTACGTGCTCCCGCCAAGCTGAGTTTCCTTTCATCTTTTGACACGAACGGGAAGTTAAGTTTTTTCTTTTGAAAGCCTATCTTTGGGAGGCTCTGGATGAGTCAATAGTTTACGCAGATAGGGGAAACTTTTTAATCCCGGCCGTTTAAGAAGAGATTTGCCGGTGGTTGCTGTGAAGGGAAGGGATGTGGTAGTTGCTGTTCTCCTGATTTTTGCCGTCGTTGCTTCCGCCTGTGTTGGAAGTCCAGGGCAGTCCGGCACTCCAACGAACACCCCTGCAACGAACGCGCCCCCAAGAACTACCATCCACCACGTGACACCCAACGTTACAGTCGAGATTCCCCCATCACTGGAGCTCTATGGAATCGTTTACTACCTCGCCGTTGGCAACGACACATTCGTGACGGACAGAGGGGCATACGCGAGGGACGTTGAGTCGTGGTTCGGGCCGTTCAGAAACCAAAGCGCCGTTTTGATACTCCGGAAGTGGCTCAAGGATGCCGGTCCAAGGGTTAAGGGCCACACCAACATCGTGGTTGAGTACTTCATCAGAAACTACCCAGACCCTGAGGAGATAAACGTCTCAGAAATCCTCAACACCAGCACCGCGCAGACGCTACCGCCCAGAGATAGGGAGTTTCTGGCCGAATTTCTGCCCGCTTTGAGGGATTTTGCCAGGGTTACTAACTTCTCGGCGTTTTATCGGAGCCACATTGATACCTACTGGGAGGACCTTTCAATCTACGCCGGCGCCCTTGAGAAGTTGCCACCAGATAAGTTTATGGAGAAATACGCGGGAGTTTCGGGGATACGGTACCTCTTCGTTCACCCGTATTTCGTCATAGTCCACGGCCACAACCTCATCGAGGAGGACAACGGAACAACTGTGTGGGGAGCCGGCGGCAACCTGCCCCTTATCAGGCGATTCCCTCAGAGGACACTCTGGAGCTACAAAACAGCCAAGGACGACTTCATGGAACTCCCTCTGAACAGGGACTACATTGACAACCCCGGACTTGATGAACTCCTCTACCTCAACTTCATCTACCATGAACTCGGCCACGACATCATCAACCCGGTGCTCAGAGAGAGGCTCCTTGAGCTGGGCCAGATGGAGTACTTTATCTGGGCGATACGGGAGGACATGCCCTACCTAACCCGGTACGACGGTCATTTCTCCTCGGTCAACATGTTCTACGAGAGCTTCGCCGATGCGTGGGCGGATTTCGCACTAAGCCAGGTCGACCCCGATTACGCTCTCCTGGCCATTAACATGCAGAAGGCCTGGGGCGAGTTCTGGATTGGGTTCCAGTACAACCTGACGAGGAAGTACGTTGAGCTTGCCAGGAAGGAAGGGAAACCGTTTGCCGAATACGCCCCGGAGATACTGGAGGAACTCCGGAAGTTTGCATCCAGCGACAACGTTAGCAGGGTGTACGAAATGAACGTCCCTGTGACGCCGTTGAGGGCCTTTGACAGGGCCTCGGTCACGAGGAAGCTCTTGGTAATCTACGGAACTGGTGGAGCAGGGGAGGAAAACGCGGCAATTAAATCAACGGCCGAGAGGGTTGCGAAAATCCTTGGTGAGTTCTATGGAAAAGAGTTCATAGGAACGGAAATCGTTCTCAAGGCAGACGTTGACGTGACTCAGGAAGACCTTAAAGAGAACGTCGTTCTCGTTGGCAATCCGAGAGTGAACTCCATCGCCCGGGAGCTCCAGGAGAAGTTCCCGTTGCGCTTCGTTGAGTTGGAAAACGGGTCTCTCGCCTTGGAGAGAAGCCCCGGCTGGAGTGTGGATTCCTTCGTGCTGACGGCCGACAAGAATGACCCCGTAGTCCGGGGCAGGCTGAACGATACCTCCAGCGTTGCCCTCCTGCTCGCCGTGCGGAATCCTGTGAATCCAGAAAACTACGTCGTCTGGATAGCGGGAACCAACGCAAACCTCACCGCGCTGTTCGAGAATCCTACCTATTACCTGAGCAGTTACGAGATATGGAGCAAAAAGGGAATAGAGCTTGGGTTCTACGTCCAGCCGCTTCAGTCTTCCTGACTTTCTTTTTCCATGAGCCCGTTGCTCTTTATGTGGGGCTTGCCGATGGCTATGGTGAAGCCCTTGAAGCTGTCGTCTTTCCTATTGAACTCAATGGCTAAAGGAAGGCCGTTGTCCTCGTTGAAGACGATGCGGACGATTCTCGCCCGCGAGTGGTCGCTGAGGTAGTCCTCCTTCAGGCTCTCGTAGTCGTCGATAACTCTGTCAATGCTCTCGCTGTGCATATCGTAGATTTCCCGCGCGTAGACGCTGTGGTTTCGAATCTCCTGGACCTTCTTTTCCCTGTCCAAGGTACCACACCCTCAGGCTTTGCGCCACTTCCCGTCGCGGAACTTAAAAACCTTCCTGCGCTCGGCCATCCTGAGGGCTTCCTCGAGCCTGCCCTTTGGAACTTCCATGCCGTGGAGCTCCTTGAAGAGCTCGACTATCTCGTCGGTGCTTACCGCTTCCTTCTCCTCAAGGATGTTGCCGACGAGGTTAATCATGTCCTCCACGAAGTTCCAGGGGAAGACTATCCAGGCCCAGTCGATTTCCTCGCCGAAGTAGTCGGGCTTGAAGCGCGAGCCCTTGATTGTCAGGAGCGTGGCAGTCCTTATCTCGGCCGGCTTCTGGCTCTCGACGTAGTTCTTCGCGAGGGTTAAGCTCTCGCCTGTGTCGCTGATGTCGTCGACGATGAGGACCTTCTTGCCCTCGAGGTTGTAGTTGCTACCGTACTTGAGCTTGGCCTTGCCGTCCGGGGTTGCCGTTACTCCCCAGTGCTCGACCTTCAGGCTGACCAGGTCCTTGACACCGAGGTAGTCGCAGTAGAGCCTCGCCGGAACCCAGCCACCGCGGGCGAGGCCAACTACAACATCAGGTCTCCAGCCGTCTTCCAGAACCTTCCAGGCCCCTTCCTTGGCCCACCTTTCAATGTCCTCCCAAGAAGCGAGATACGCCGGAAACTTCTTCATTGGATTTCCCTTAACGGAGCAAAAACAACCTTTTATTTAAGGTTTTTGGCGGGGATTTTGACGGGCGCGTGTTTAAAGCCCGAGATGACACGTGGCAAGCAACTTCCGGTATCTGCCCGCATAGGTTCTTCCCCTGGCGGAATTCCGGTTTATCGAGACGGATTTCTCCCGGTTCTTGCTTGGCAAGGGATTTGAAATCGAAAATAGGGTTAACAGTTTTGTAACGATTCGTGACAGCAAACTATGGATAACATGACGAGATTTTTTGAGGGGATTAAATAACTCTCCGAGAGAGCCCTGTTGGATTGAAAGCGTGCTCAAAACCGATTAATTTTTAAAAACATCTTGTGGCAGGTTTTAAACCCTTTTTAACGGGCTTTGGAGCCTCTGGAAACGGCCAGCACATCAGGGCATTAGTACAGTTTTCCAGAAAGGCTTAAATATTCCGGCGTTCTCTTCTCTTCGTTGGGCGGAAGGACGAGTTTTGCTCCCCGTTGCAATAAGACTCGAGGAGAATTGAAACAGCAATGATATGATGAAAGTTGACCGCTACTTCAGGAGTGTTGCAATAAGACTCGAGGAGAATTGAAACCGTAGGTCTGGTTGAGGTTCTGCTGGGTGGCAAGAGTGTTGCAATAAGACTCGAGGAGAATTGAAACTCCCACCCCTATCACCACTGTTCTTCTTTTTACGGCAGTTGCAATAAGACTCGAGGAGAATTGAAACTAAGGAATAAACGGTGATGCTCATGGGGCTTGGCGACGTTGCAATAAGACTCGAGGAGAATTGAAACACTTCACGGGGGCCAGTTACACGATTCGTCAGGACGTGTTGCAATAAGACTCGAGGAGAATTGAAAGTTATTTCACTACCCGTGTTTACAAACTCTAGCTTATGCGTTGCAATAAGACTCGAGGAGAATTGAAAGAACGTTTTGGTGGGGTTGGCTATCATCAAAATTTTCGGTTGCAATAAGACTCGAGGAGAATTGAAAGTAGATTTAGTGATGATAGCCTCGCAGTGGGACAAAATGTTGCAATAAGACTCGAGGAGAATTGAAAGGTGGCGACGGTTGGGGACGTGGTAGAGTTCCTGGTCGGCTAGTTGCAATAAGACCCAAAGAAGACCTAAAAGAGGTTAAAAAGCTCAGAAGAGCCACTGGTTCTCAATACACTCGTCGCACGGCGGCTTCTCGCCGGCTATTGCCTTGAACTTCTTGTAGATACACTCCGGCAGGCCGAGAGGACAGCGGTCCGGGTACTGGCCGGGCCGGACCTTAGTCGGGTCGAGCTTTATCTTGATGTAGGCCTCGTACTCCTCGACCTTCTTCCAGGGCAGGACCTTCGCCCCGTAAATCACGAGCCCGTCGTAAATCTTTGCGTAGTCACCGATGACGGCGTTCTCCTTGATGATTACGTCCCTGCCAACTACAACTCCCTCGCCGAGTATCGTGTCCTTCAGCTCGGCGCGCTCCTTGATTATGTCGCTCCCGATGAGGACCGAGCGCTTGATGTAGGCCCTGTCCTCTATCACGGTGTTCGGGCCGATGTAGGAGTAGGCCTTAATCTTGACGCCGTGCCCTATCTTGACGCCTTCATCGATGTAGACCGGCCCCTGAATCTCAACGTCTTCCGGAACCTCCGCGCTCTCGGCTATGTGGAAGTAGCCGTTCTCCCTCGCCATCTCATCAAGGGCAATCTGGTGGGCGTAGAACAGGTCGTCCGGCGTTCCAAGGTCGACCCAGTAGGTTCCCTTCGGCATTCTGTGGGCGTAAACCTCGCCGCGCTCGACGAACCTCGGCAGGATTTCACGCTCAAAGTAGACTTCCTTGCCCTTCGGAATCTCCTCGAGAACCTTCTTGTTCACGACGTAGATTCCGGCATCGACGAGGTTGCTCTTGGGCCTCTTGGGCTTCTCCTCGAAGTGGAGCACCTTTCCGCTCTCGTCCATCTCAAGGACTCCAAAGCGCTCCGGGTCGTAGACTTTGGTTGCCGCGACCGTTATGAGTCCGCCCTTCTCCTCGTGGGCCTTTATGAGCTCGCGGTAGTCGAAGTTCGTGAAAACGTCGCCATAAATCACGAGGAAGTCATCACTAACGTACTCCTCGACGTTCTTGAGCGCGCCACCGGTCTCGAGTGGCATGGGGTCGTTGACGAAGCGGATTTCCTTGGGGTAGTCGGACATCTTCTCGTCTATGAACTCCCTTATCTCGCCCCTCATGTAGTGGACGGAGAGAATTACCTCGTCTATTTCGGGAACCTTCTCGAGCGCTTCAAGGATGTACTGAAGGTTGGGCTTCCCGAGGACGGGAATCATCGGCTTTGGCCTCGTTGATGAGAGTGGCCTGAGTCTCGTTCCAAAACCGCCTGCAAGGATGACAGCTTTCATGGCACTCACCGTTTAAGCCTACTATCGGCACTCTTATATATTTTACGGCCATAAAATATATTACCGAGGGTGAAACGTTTAACCGGCGGTGACTACTTGCAAAAATTTGACGTGAATGCGGCAAAAATCCTGACAATCGCGAAAACGGGTGTATTTTACGGGGCTGAACTGGGCTTCCCTATCACATTCAGGAGTCATGGGGAACATAAAAACAAAATGAAAAAAAGTGTTCATAAATACCCCTATCTGTCCACCCTAAAGCTCGGCCTAAGCACCTTCACCCTTGGCACGAGGCACTTCCCGTAGCAGACCTTCCTGAGCGGGCATGTCTCGCAGGCCGGCCCCTGCTCAACCTCCTCGATGTAGCCGAGGCTTTTGAGGAGCTCGATTATTCCTTCCACTTCCTCAACGGTAGTCCCGAGCTCCCTCGCGATGTCCTGGGGAAACCGCTTGCCCCCGTTGATGAGCCTCAGCACTTCCTCCATCCTGCCCATCTTCACAACCCCAGCGCCGTTCCAACGTGCCATATCAGGATTCCGAGGAGCGAGGCGACAGTTACCATGTAGACGGTCACAGCGAGCGCCCACTTCCAGTTGCTCTCGGCCCTTATGGCCGCTATCGTGGCTATGCACGGGATGTAGAGTGTGGTAACGACCGCCAGGACGAAGCCCTGCAGGGGGCTCATAGCGCTCATCATGGCTTCCTTGAGGGCCTCACCACTTAGACCGCTGTAGAGAATGCTGTAGGTTGAGATTACGTTCTCCTTGGCGATTATTCCGAAGATTAGGCTCACCCCGGCCTTCCAGTCGAGCCCCATGAGGTTGAGGTATGGCGCAACGAGGTGGCCGAGCCTCTCGGCGTAGCTCTTCCCGGTTCCCATAGGTACCGGATAGTTGCTGAGGTACCATATCGCTATCGAGCCGACGAGGATAACCGTTCCTGCCTTCTGGACGAACTCCTTGCTCCTTTCCCACGAGTGGAGGAGCAGACTTCTCCAGCTTGGAAGGAGGAACTCCGGGAGCTCGATGACGAAGGGGCTCTCCTCGCCAGAAACGAACCTGCTCACGAGCTTGGCGGAGAGCAACGCCACCGCGAAGGCGAGCAGATAGATTGCCAGAGCGACGAGTGCATCGCCGCCGAAGAATGCCCCGACGAGGAAGCTGATGACGCTCAAGCGGGCAGAGCAGGGAATGAAGGGGTTGATGAACATGGCAACGAGCCTGTCTCTTTCTTCGTCGAGCGTTCTCGTGGCCATAACAGCTGGAACGTTGCAGCCGAGACCGAGGATGAGGGGTATTATTGCCTTGCCCGGCAGGCCGAACTTCCTGAGGATGCCCTCCATGAGCACCGCTACCCTCGCCATGTAGCCGAGGTCTTCGAGGAAGGACAGCGCGAGGAACAGGAGGAAGACGAGCGGGAAGAAGCTCAGCACCGAGCCGACTCCGCTGACCACACCGTCCACGAGGAGGCCGCGCAGGGTCTCGTTCGCTATGTGGGGAGCGAGCCACTCGCCGAACCTGCTGAAGCCATCGTCCAGAATCCCCTGAAGGGGCATTCCGAAGGCGAAGACGAACTTGAAGACGAGGTAGAAGACGAAGGCCATCGCTATGAAGCCGTAAACGGGGTGGACGAGGATTCTGTCAAGCTGGTCTGTGAGCGTCTCCTTTGCCTTCCCGTAGCTCATGAACTCATGGGTAAGGCCGTCTATGAACTCGTACTTCTGGCCGGCTATAATCAGGTCCATCGCCCGCCCGTAGCGCTCCTCGGCCTCGCCTATGTGGGTCATTATCTCCTTCAGCTTCTCCTCGCCGAGGTACCTCAAAACGAGCTTCATAACCTCGTCGTCGCGCTGGAGGAGCTTTATCGCCAGCCAGCGGAGCGGGTAGCGGCCTGCAAGCTTGGTTCCCTCAAGGCACTTGGAGATGTGCTCGATTTCCCTCTCGACCTCGGGGTCGTAGCGCGGTAAAACGGGGTTCGTCTTTATCTTCCCGTGCGCCATCTCCCATATCTTCTCCTTGAGCTCCTCGATTCCGGTTCCTTCCTTGGCGCTGAGCGGAACCACTGGAACGCCGAGGGCCTTTGACATCTTGAGGGTGTCTATTCTGATGCCCTTCTTCTCGGCCAGGTCAACCTTGTTGAGGGCTATGATTACGTTCTTCAGACCCATCTCAAAGATTTCCATCGTCAGGTAGAGGTTTCTCAGAATAGCCGTTGCGTCAACCACGTTCACAACGACGTCCGGGTTTCCGTTGAGGAGGAAGTTCCTCGCAACGAGCTCGTCAACGGAGTGGGCTGTGAGCGAATAGGTTCCGGGCAAATCAACGACGAGAAATCGCTCCCCTCTGTGCTCGAAAACGCCCTCCTTCTTCTCAACTGTAACGCCGGGCCAGTTGCCGACGTGCTGACGCATACCCGTTAGGGCGTTGAATATCGTCGTCTTGCCCACGTTCGGGTTTCCTGCCAGGGCCACCACCCGCATCGCCATGCTATCACCTCAGAGCTTCCTTACGAACACCCTCGCCGCCATTCCCTTGCCAAGCGCCAGCCTCGTTCCGCCTGCCTCGACGATGAGGGGCCCCCTCGGGTAGTTCTCAAGAACCCTGACAATCGCCCCTGGAGCCAGCCCCATCGCGTAGAGCCTGCTCCTGAAGTTGGGCCCCCCACGCAGGTCAACAACAACCCCCCTCTCGCCGGGAGCCAGTGATAGTAAAGGCACAATCATGTTCATCACCGTTAGGTTTTCCTAATTCTATTTGAACTCATTCAGACCCTTAATAAATCTTTGGTGAGCCTAACAAAACTCAGAGGTTCGAATTCAGACCGGGGAAGTTGGAAAACCGCCCTGATTTTTCATTCACCGTAGCAAAGGTATTTATAGGGGCGCCGATAGAGAAGAATGGAGGTGTATCACCATGGGTGAGGAGATTGGAAGGACATCCCTCGGGATGGATGAGAACTTGGAGGGGTTGCTTGCCTACCTGCTCTGGTGGCTAACCGGAATAATTCTACTGTTGCTGGAGAAAGAAAGCTATTTTGTCCGCTTCCATGCGATGCAGTCAACTGTGATGTTCCTGTTCTTCACGGTGGCGATTAAAGTTTTCGAGTTCATACCGATTATTGGCTGGCTCATCGCGTACTTGCTGTCCCTCGTTGCCATTATAGCCTGGATTGTGGGCATGGTCAAGGCCTATCAGGGCGAGCTCTACAAGTTCCCGGTTTTCGGCGACCTCGCCGAGCAGTGGGTTGAGAAGGTCAACCTCTAAGGCTCAGGTTTTTAAGCCCCGTCCTTTACGTTTTTCCATGCTTGAGAATGTCGTTGAGGAAATCCGGGAGTTCTCCAGGAAGTCCGGCGTTCACCGCAAGAAGGTTCTCGTCCTCTTCTCCGGTGGAAAGGACAGCTCGCTCGTTCTCTACCTGCTCAAGAAAGCGGGTCTCGACGTTTCCGCTTTGACGTTCTTCCACCGCTGGAGCTGGCGCGAGACCCTCAACTGGGCGATGCGCTTCACGAAGAACCTCAGCGTTGAACATTATTTGGTTGACATCACGGACGGCCTTCTCCGTGAGGCTACCGGCAGGAAGGGGCCGGTGTGCATAAACTGCAAGAAGGTCATGCTCTGGAACGCCAAGTGGTTCGCCCTCAACAACGGCTTTGACGTCTTAGCGAAGGGCGACAACGCCAACGACAAGATAATCGGTGCACTGCTTGACCAGTGCCCCGGCGACATAAGGCTCTGCGAGATTCCAAGGATAGGCGTTCCCTTCTTCCGCCCCCTGATTAAATACCCCGCCGAGGTTGTTGAACGGCTCGCCGAGGAGGCAGGTATAAGGCCCTATCGCATGTACGAGCACGCCCGGAGAAGGCAGTGGCGCGAGGGCTGTCCGTTGCAGTATATAGACCGCGAGGAAATCGTCACGAAGGAGCTGATGGACCTGGCCTACCGGGTGAACTACGAGGTCAGCAGAATCGCGAGGAGGCGGAAGGTCAGGGTAAGCGTCCGCGTGCCGAGCTTCGAGATAATGGCCTGGGGCCCGGACGAGGAGACCCTTGAAGAGGTGAGGGAAGTTATAAAGAAGTTCCGGGGTGATTCCAATGCTCCCGTTCGGAAAGCTGAGGAACGACGTTCTTCGTGAGGTAATCTTTCCAAACCTCGGCGTTGAGGACGCCAAGGTAATCTACGGGCCGAGGGAGGGCTTTGACTCGGCGGTTCTCGAGTACGACGATGAGAACTACCTCGTAATCGCAACCGACCCGACGCTCGGCGTCCCCGCTGAGACCTTCGGCTTCTTCACATACCATTTTGCCTCAAGCGACGTGGCTGTTTTTGGAGCGAGACCGAGGTGGCTCGTGGTTGATTTGCTCCTCCCGCCGGGAACAACGAAGGAGTTTCTCCGAAAAGCGATGGAAGACCTCAACCGGGAGTGCGAGCGGTATAAAACGGCGGTAATCGGCGGGCACACCGGAGTTTATCCCCCGATTTCCGAGCCGACCGCAACCACAACGGCGATGGGGCTCGTGAGGAAGGAGGAGCTCAAGCTTCCCCTCGCGAGGCCGGGAGATAGGATAATCGTTACGAACAAAGTTGCCCTTGAGTTCGCGGTCTCCTCAGCTTACTTCCGCGCCGAAGAGCTGAGAAAGGTTCTGACTCCCGAGGAGATGGAGGAGCTCCGCTCGCTTTACAGGCTTGAAACTGTCCTTCCAGATGCTCTGATAGCGAAGCCCTTCGTCAGGGGGATGCACGATGCTACCGAGGGCGGACTAACGGCGCTCCACGAGATTGCAGACAACTCGGGAGTTGGCTTCAGGGTCTACGCCGAGAGGCTCGAGCTGAACCCCCTCGTGAAGAGGGTTCTCGACTTCTATAAGCTGGAACCGTGGAGCGTCTCCTCGACGGGAACGCTGATAGCGATAACGCCTCCAGAAAAGGTTAATTCATTAATTGCAGAATTGCATAAAAATGGAATTAATGCCTTTGAGCTCGGCGAGTTCACGGAGGAGAAAGAGAGGGTTCTCGTGGAGGGTAGCGAGGAAAGACCATTCCCGGAGTTCGAGGGCGACCCCTACGCGGAGCTTTATGGCAAACGATAAATAGAGGGAAGGTGTAGTATCACCCATGAGCTCGGAGCTTATCCACAATGTAATTTTGAGAATATCTCGCGAACTGGGTCTTGAAGTTGACGAGATAATCCTCTTCGGCTCCCGGGCTAGGGGAGATTTTAGAGCCAACAGCGACTGGGACGTTTTGGTTGTTCTGTCAGAGCCCGTAGAACGGAAAATGGAACTCGAAGCCTACAAACGAATGCACAGGGAGCTCCTGTTGAAGGGAATCAAGGCGGATATCCTCTTCATCTCAAGGGACGAGCTGGAGAAGGTCAAAGACGATACCGGCTTCATCTACTACTACGCCCTCAGGGAGGGTGTGAAAATTTGAGCTTCAGAGAGTGGCTCCAGAAGGCCGAGAAAGACCTTATGCTGGCCAAGAACAGCCTTTCCCTCGAATTCTATGATTATGCAACTTTTCACGCCCAGCAGTGTGCAGAGAAAGCTCTAAAAGCGTTTTTAGTATCGAGAGGAAGGCCCATCAAGCGAACCCACGATATTGGAGAGCTCATACTCCTGTGCGCTGAAGTGGATTCGGAATTCCTAAAGCTCTTCGATGATGATGTTGACGTTCTAACCGCCTACGCCGTTGAGGCGAGGTATCCAACCCTCCACGAGCCGGATAAAGAAGAGGCGGAGAACGCGATAAAGCTCGCCGAACTCACCCTCTCCTTCGTGCGCTCCAGGCTCACTTCACCCTGAACCTCAGCAACGCCGCGAGGCCGCCAAGGGCCTTCAGCTTTTCTCCCCCTTCGTGCTCCGAGCTGACGATGACAACTTCACCCCTTGAATACCTTACGGCGTCCATGAGCTCTTCAACCTTCTCCCTCAGGTCGCCCTTCAAAAGCTCGTCGAGAACCAAAAGCGTCTCAACGGCCCCGTAGTTCACCGCTTCCTCCACTTCCCTGAGGCCGTAGGTGGCCAACCCGGTGTTCCTCGCGATGTTCTCAAGGACCTTCTCAACGAGCTGGACTTCCTTGGCAACCCTGTTCTCATGGTAGACCCTGTCAACGGTTCCGCGCTTGATGACCTCGTAGATGCCCGTCCTTCCGGTTACGCTGGTGTCTTCGATGACGACCTTCTTCGCCAGCTCGGGGTAGTTTTCACGCAGGAACTTGTGGAAGTCCTCCTTGACGAAGCCTGGGCCCGCTACAATCGCCTTCTCAATCTTCTCCCTCTCCATGAGCTCGGCCATAGTCTTAGCCAAGTCGTGGAAAAAGCGCTTCTCCTCGCTTTCGCGGTCGGTGTTGTAGCGCTTCCCGCCGAGGTTTCTCCTTATGCTCGCCACCATCTCGACGCCGTATTCGCGAACGAGCGCTATGTCGGCTTCCCCCTCGTCTATCACCACAATCATGACCTTGGCCCTCTTCGAGGCCTCAATCGCCTCCTTAAGGCGCTCTATGTGGTGCTCCTTCCAGCGGGGCTTCTGGATTGTTACGACCGTTCCTTCCTCAATCGTTATCGTGTGGTACTTGCCGAGGGGGACATCTTCTCTGCTCGCGTAGACTATCGGCCCGGTAACGCGGACCTGGTTCGCGAACTTGTGAAAGTTTATCTTCTCAGCTTTGACGCCAAGGTAGACGGGAATGACCTCGACCTTCTCGGCCCTCAGCGAGTCCGTTCTCTGGGCCTGCTTCCTAAGGGTTTTAGCGTAAACTATATCCCCGGGGTCTATGACGTGGTAGAGGTGCCAAAGGTCGTCCAGCGTTTCGGCCTTTACCTTCACTATGCCCTCCTTGGGCTTCTCTTCGAGTATCTGCACCCTCTCACCCCTAACGAACTTGGAGGGAAGGATTTAAAGGTTACCAGCCCTCCTCGAAGCGGATTCCCTTCGACTCCATGAAGGCCTTCGCGCGCTCTATTTCCTCTTCACTCTCGCCGAAGAGGATTATCCCGATGTACTTCCCGAAGCCCTTCGGCGAGGAGTGAATTCTAACGTTAAAGCGCTCCAGCGTCTCGTTGAGTATCGGCGCGAGCTTGCTCTCGTCCGTTATCTCTGCCAGAAGCTTCCTCTGGACGAACTTCTTCTTCCCGAGCCTCGGGAGGACCTCCTTCTCGAGCATCGCCTTCATCTCGCGGGGCATTCCGGGAAGGACGAATATCTTAACACCCCCGTGCTCGATGTAAGCCCCCGGCGCGGCACCCTCGGTGTTCTCCAGCGGTTCCGCGCCCTCCGGCAGATAGGCCATCTTTCTTCTCGCCTCGTTTAACTCGGGGTCGTCTATGAGACCCTTCTCGTAAAGCTCGCGGTAAAACGCTTTAATCCTCTCAAGGCACTCCTCGCAGAGGACGAGCTTCCTGTTGAGGGCCTCCGCAACCGCCAGCATCGTAACGTCGTCGTGAGTCGGCCCGAGACCGCCCGAAATCACGAGAACCTCAGGTTTTCTGCCGAGGATTTCTCTGAGGACGGTCGTTATCTCCTCCACGTCGTCCCCCACAGTCGTCTTCCTACGCACCCAGTAGCCCCTTTCGGTGAGCCTCTGGGCTATGAAGGCGGAGTTGCTGTCAACGGTGTTCCCTGTGAGAAGCTCGTCGCCTACCGTCAGTATCTCCGCGAACATTCCCACCACCGGAGATGTTTCAACTCCTGGACTTATAACGCCAGCGGAGGGATTTTGCAGGAGAATGTCAAAACGGCCACTTCTTGAAGTGCTTTTCACCACGAGTGAAAACAAGGTTTAAGTATTTTATCGCTGTAAAACCCGCCGGTGGTTGCCATGGCCAGGGTTAAGGTCGGAATCAACGGCTACGGCACGATAGGAAAGCGCGTCGCCTACGCCGTCACGAAGCAGGACGATATGAAGCTCATCGGCGTAACCAAGACCAAGCCGGACTTCGAGGCCTACCGCGCGAGAGAGCTGGGAATCCCGGTTTACGCCGCGAGCGAGGAGTTCCTGCCGAGGTTTGAGAAGGCCGGCTTCGAGGTCGCCGGAACGCTGGAGGACCTTCTCAACGAGGTTGACGTAATCGTTGACGCCACCCCCGGAGGAATGGGGGCGAAGAACAAGGCCCTCTACGAGAAGGCCGGCGTTAAAGCCGTATTCCAGGGCGGTGAGAAGGCAAGCGTTGCCGATGTTTCCTTCGTGGCCCAGGCCAACTACGAGAAGGCCCTCGGAAAGGACTACGTCCGCGTCGTCTCCTGCAACACGACGGGCCTAACAAGGACGCTGAGCGCAATTCAGGAGTACATAGACTACGTTTACGCGGTCATGATTAGAAGGGCGGCCGACCCCAACGACACGAAGCGCGGTCCAATAAACGCCATAACGCCGAGTGTTACGGTGCCTTCGCACCACGGGCCGGACGTCCAGACGGTTATACCGATTAACATTGAGACGAGCGCCTTCGTCGTTCCGACGACGCTCATGCACGTTCACAGCGTAATGGTCGAGCTGAAGAAGCCGGTCGAGGCGAAAGACGTCGTCAATATCTTCGAGAACACCACGCGCGTTCTGCTCTTCGAGAAGGAGAAGGGCTTCGAAAGCACCGCCCAGCTCATAGAGTTCGCCCGCGACCTGCACCGCGAGTGGAACAACCTCTACGAGATTGCCGTCTGGAAGGAGAGCATCAGCGTCCGCGGAAACAGGCTCTTTTACATTCAGGCCGTTCACCAGGAGAGCGACGTCGTTCCGGAGAACATTGACGCGATAAGGGCGATGTTTGAGCTCGCAGACAAGTGGGAGAGCATAAAGAAGACGAACAGGAGTTTGGGGATTTTGAAGTGATTGGCCTTTTATCGGAAGGGGCTTTTCTCTTTTTCTGTGATTCTCAGCGGATGGTATTTTTAAAGTCCTCCAAGTCCCAGACGAGCCAGCCACCTTCTCTCATCTCCCCTTTTCCTTCAGCCCGCTTTGCCACGAGACCATAAAACGATTCCCAGCCATCAAGCCCTACAAGCCCTGCCTTTCTTTTCAAATCTCTCAAAATTCCTCTCGTTTCCCGCTCACTTAGCTCCTTCCACTTCACCTCAACGAAGAGCACCTTCTTCTCCCGCTCGTTCAAGGCAACGAGGTCAATTTCCTCTCCCTTCCGCCACCATCTGCCGATTTTCGTAAAGCGGAACGGCAACTTCCCGGCCCTACTCAGCTCGACGAGAAACTCTTTGGCGAGTTCCTCAAACCGCACGGAGTGGGCCCTCTGGAGGTTCTCAAAAACGCTTTCGAAATCGGCCAGACCGAGCTCTATGGCGGTTCTGTTCGGGTAAACCAGCGAGAACCACGTGAGCAGAAACGGGTCGTTTATCCGGTAGATGCCCCTCTTTTCCTTTCCTACCACGGGAACCTCTCTCCTCACGAAGCCCAGCCTGATTAGGGTTTCGAGGTAGGGGTATATCCTCCTCCCCTCGATGCCGAGGCCGTTTGCTATCTCCGTCGGCCTGTGTTTTCCACCCGCTATTGTCGCGAGAATCGAAAAGTAAACCTTTAGCTCCCTCAACTCTCCCGCGAGGACTATGTATGGCTCATCATAGAAATAGCCGAGGGGGGAGAGGAACTCCTCTTCCACAAGCTCCTCAATGCTCCGTTTCCTCGATGCTATGGCAAGGTAAGCCGGAACACCGCCGAGGAGCAGGTAGGCCCTGAGTCCGTAATCCCAGTCACCAAAGAACTCAACGGAGTGCCTGAAATTCAACGGTTTCAGCATGAAGCCCGCGGTTCTTCTGCCGTAGAGGGGGGAAGAATAGCTTAAAACCTCATCTCGCATCATTCCGAGGAGCGAGCCGGAGAGAACAAGCATTACTGGTCTCCGCGAGAGCTCATGGTCCCACGCCCTCTGGAGGGCGCTCAGGATTTCTCTGTCGGATTTAACCGCGTACGTAAATTCATCAAGGATTACCGCCGTTCGTCCGCGTATCTTGGAGGCCAGGTACTTGAAGAGCGGGAACCAGTCCGAGAAGCTGAGGAACAGTTCATCCCCGAAAAACTCCGCGAGTTCCTTCCTGAGGGCCTCTATCTGCCCCTCTTTAGTGCCCTCAGTAAACGTATGGAAAAATACCTTCTTCCCCTTTGCAAACTCACTCAGAAGCCTTGTTTTCCCAACTCTCCTTCTGCCGTACACCACGACAAAGGACGGTGTGTTCTCCCATTCCCTCTCCAGCAGGCCCAGTTCGTCTTTCCTGTCAATGAATTTACCAATCATGATTAGTACTAATCCTGATTAGTATTTAAGACTTCTGGTTAAATCCCAGCCTCTTCTTTACCTTCTCAGCACTCAACCTGACCAGCAAGTCCTTCTCCCTGCTCGTCTCCCCGCGAACCAGTTCGACATCAGCCCCAAGGACCTTTGAGAGGAACTTAACCAGCTCCTTGTTCGCCTTTCCTCCAACAGGTGGCGCTTTCACCTTGACCTTCAATCTCCCACGCCACTCGTCGATTCCCTCAATCTCGTTCTTCTTTGCCTTTGGCTGGACGTAAACGAGAAGGAGCGTTCCCTCTTTCGTCTCCTTTATGAATTTCGCGCTCATTTTGAACCCTCCCCGTACTTCCACACGATTTCGGGTGGAAACTCACCGCGCTCGGCCTTTTTGAGTATCTCCCTCGCGACGGAGTAAGCAAAATCGAAAGTCTCTCTGTCAATCAGCCCGTAGTTGAGGGCCATCTCAAGTTCGTCCTCGTCGAGGAGGAACGCTCCCCCGTCCGGGAAAATGAAGACGTCGAGGAAGAGGTCAAGCATCTCTAAGGTGTTTCCCTCGCGCTTCGTGTAGGCTAAGACATCGACGTAGAGCCCCTTGAAGTTGCCCCGCTCATCGTAGACCTTTAAGATGTCGTAGTTCTTTCCGACGAAGGCGAAGTAGAGCATGGTGTAGCAGTTTCTGATGACCTCAACGCCGTTCACCCTCAGTGGGGCGAGCATTCCCTCAAACTTGGCTTTGGCGACGATTATGTCTCCTAAATCTGCCACAACCTCGTCGTCCCGTTCGAGAACCCGGTTCGGAAGGCGGCGGTAGATTAGGTGGACTCTCACGGTGGCCACCCCTTGCAGACGACCCCCTCACCGGTAAGTTCCCTGCTGGAAACGTCAAGAACCATCTCGGAGTACGGGTCTGGAAGTGCACCGATTCCCAGCTCGATGGCCCTCTCCCTGGTGGAGGCCATGACGACGTACCGGAAGACGTCCTCCCATACAATCTTATCGTTTTCGAACCCAACAGTTATCACAACTTCATACACGGGCATGAGTGCTCACGCTACATTGTTGACAGGCGGTTTATATCTTTTTATCCGCCCCGGGGAAAACAAGAGTGCTGACACACCTGAAACTTTTAATATTTTGATATCGGAATCATGATGATGGCAAAACTGAATCTCGTGGAGATTGAGGAAATTCTGAGGGCGCACAAGGAGGAGCTTCATAAGAAGTTTGGGGTTAGTTCAATTGCCATCTTCGGCTCCTACGCCCGGGGAGAGCAGACGGAGCTGAGCGACGTCGATATTCTCGTGGAGTTCGAGAGGCCCATCGGATGGGAGATAGTGGACTTGAAGGACTACCTTGAGTCGCTTCTCGGTGTCAGGGTGGACTTAATCACGAAAAACGCCGCCATGAGCCGAGGACGGTTCTGGGAGCACATAAAGGGGGACCTTGTCTATGTCTGAGCGAGATCCCTGTCTTTTCTTGAACGATATGCTTGAGGCGATTTCCAGAATCGAGGAGTATACGGAGGGTTACGATTTTGAAGACTTCATAAATGATCGAAAGACTGTGGATGCGGTTCTCCGGAACCTTGAAATAATCGGAGAGGCTTCCCGATACGTGCCCGATGAAATAAGAAGTGCTTACCCGAGTGTACCATGGAGGCGTGTCGTCGGGCTTAGAAACGTCGTTGTTCATCACTATTTTGGTGTTGATTTGGGGATTGTCTGGACGATAATCCGCTTTCAACTGCCAGAACTAAAGAAAAGTGTGGAGAAAATAATCGAAGACCTGTGTTAAACTCCCTCCCCGAAAATCAGCTCCCTGAGCTTTGAAGGTAGCTCCTCGATGCTAACTCTCGTTTGCTCCCTCGTGTCGCGGTCGCGAATCGTCACCGTGTTGTCCTCGGGCGTCTGGTTGTCTATCGTTACACAGTAGGGCGTTCCAATCTCGTCGTAGCGGAGGTAGCGCTTTCCGATTGTGTCTTTCTCGTCGTAGACGACTATAAAGCCCGCCTTCTGGAGCTTCCTGAAAACGTTGTATGCAATGCCCTTGAGCGGTTCCTTGGCGACGAGCGGGAGAACGGCAACTTCAATCGGCGCCATGTCCTTCTTCAGCCTGAGGTACGTCCTGTCTTCCTCGATGACGAGGCTGTTCTCGAGGAGCAGGTAGAAGGGACGGTCTATGCCAAAACTCGGCTCGAGGACGTGCGGGACTATTTTCTCGCCGGTAATCTTCTCCTCGACTTCCCTTATTATGAAGTCGTCCCTCTCCAGCTCGTAGCCCTCTATCGTGATTTTGCCCTCTTTCTCAAGGATTTCGATCAGCTCGCGCTTCTTCTCCTCGTCCCAGCTTTTAATGAGCTCGTTTATCCTCTTGGCGTCTTTCCTCAGCTTCGGACCAACGCGCTTGAGGTTGAGGGAAACCTCCAGCTTTCTCACGATTTTCGGCTCGTCGTAGTGGATGAGCACCGTAAGGTCGGCCCCGCTCTCGCGCATGTGCCGGCTTAAGTCGTAGTCTCCCCTGTTCGCTATTCCAACGCACTCGACCCAGCCGAAGCGCTCGCTGTGGATTTCCGCATCCCAGGTGTCGCGCGAGTAGTGGGCGCGCTCCTCGGGCAACTGCTGGCGGAAGCGTATCTTGTCCTCGGGGATGCCGATGTCGAGGAGGACGCGCTTCACCATGACCATGTAGTAGGCGAAGAAAGTGTTCATGATGTAGCCCTTCTTTACCGCCTCATCAGCGGTGAGCTCAATCTCGCCAAGGCCCTTGAGCTGGTGCTCTATCGGGTAGAGCCTCAAAACCTCGTCCTTGACCTCGTCGAAGTGGGGGTGTTCGGTTTCCTTCGGGTTGAAGAATATCTCCGCCTCGGCCTGCGTGAACTCCCTCAGGCGGAGCATGCCCTGCCTCGGCGAAATCTCGTTTCTGTAAGCCTTCCCAATCTGGAAGACGCCGAAGGGGAGCTTGTTTCGGGCGAAGGCGTTCAGCCTTTTGAAGTTCACGAATATGCCCTGGGCCGTCTCGGGCCTCAGGTAGCCTTTCTGGTCGCCGTAGGGGCCGATTTTCGTCTCGAACATGAGGTTGAAGTACCAGACGTCGCTCAGCTCGCCGCCGCACTCGGGACAGCGAATGTCATGCTCTCGGATGAGCTTCGTGAGTTCTTCAGCGGATAACCCCTCGACGTCCATGCCAAGGGCTTCCTCGACGAGGTGGTCGGCCCTAAAGCGGGCGCCGCACTTCTTACACTCGACGAGCGGGTCGACGAACTTCTCGACGTGTCCGCTCGCTATGAAGACCTTCTCGGGCGTTATGTCAGGAGTTTCAAGCTCGAAAAAGCCCTCCCTCTGGAAGGCCTCCCTTATCTTCTGCTCTATCTTCCTCTTTATCGTCGCGCCGAGCGGGCCGTAGTCGTAGAATCCGCGTGAACCTCCGTAGATTTCAAAGCTGCCCCACGCGAAGCCTCGCCTCCTCATCAAATCCTGAAGAATCTCGTACTTGTCGGGCTTCTCTCCCATGCTCTATCACCTGAGAGTTGAGCGGGCGAATTTCATAAAAAGGTTTTGGGGCCCAATTTGGAACTCTGACGAAGCCCAAAAACGGAAAGAGTTATAAACCGTTCCCGTCGTTTAGGCTATGAGCTTTGATTGTTTGGAGGTGCGTGAAAATGGCGGAAAGACCACTCGATGTTATTCACAGGTCCCTTGACAAGGACGTCCTCGTGCTCCTCAAGAGGGGTGGCGAGTTCAGGGGAAGGCTCATCGGTTACGACATCCACCTGAACGTCGTCCTCGCCGACGCCTCGCTCATGCAGGACGGCGAGGAGGTTAAGAAGTACGGTAAAATCGTCATCAGGGGAGACAACGTCTTGGCCATCTCCCCGGTCGAGATAGAGTGAGCTTAGCGGGGTGATACCATGGGAGCCGGAACCGCGCCGAAGGGCAAGCGCAACAGGACTCCTACCCACATCAGGTGCAGGCGCTGTGGTAGGAGGGCCTTCAACGTTAAGAAGGGCTACTGCGCCGCCTGTGGCTTCGGCAGGAGCAGGAGAATGAGGAAGTACAGCTGGAGCCACAAGTGGAAGAAGAAGAGGAACCTCCTCTGAACCTTTTTCTTTTGTTTCCTCGTGTTCTATTCTGTTCATTCGTTCCCGAGACCGCAACCCTTATTAACTAAAACGCTCCTTTGTTCGTTTAGAGGGGCGTCTTAATGATACTCCGCAACGAGACCCAGCGCAGGATATGGCAACTCGCGTGGCCCGCTATCATCGCCAACATCTCTCAGACCCTTCTCAACTTAGTGGACACCTTGATGGTCGGCCACGTGAGTGCTTTGGCAATAGCCGCGGTGGGCCTCGGCGGACAGGTCAGCTGGTTCATGTTCCCGATAATGATGTCGGTCTCCGTCGGAACCCTCGCCCTCGTCGCGCGTGCGGTAGGTGCGAAGGACTTCAGACGGGCGGAGCTCGTTCTCGAGCAGAGCCTCTACCTCTCTTTCCTCCTCGGAATCCCCGTCCTGCTCTTCGGCTGGTTCTTCGGCGACGACGTGCTGAGGATTATGGGTGCGAAGGGGGAGCTTTTGAGCCTCGCCTACGCCTACCTCAAGGTTGTTTTCCTTTTCTATCCCGTCCGCTTCGTGGTCTTCACAATTAACTCCGCTCTCAGGGGTGCGGGCGATACGAAGACCCCGATGAAGGTAGGAATCCTGATGAACGTCCTCAACGCCCTCTTTGACTACCTCCTAATTTACGGGAAGCTCGGCTTTCCGAGGCTCGGGGCTGTGGGAGCCGCATGGGCCTCTGGAATAGGCATAAGTTCTGCTTTCGTTGTACTCCTGGCTCTCCTTCTCTCTAACAGGCTCATCCTTAAGTTCGAGCCGAGCTGGCGCTTCGACACCGAGATAGTGGGGAAGATAGTCCGCATTGGAATTCCCGCCCTAATTGAGAGGGGCCTTTTCAGCTTCTACAACTTCCTCTACATGAGCATAGTCACCCGCTTCGGCGACGTGGCTCTGGCGGCGCACCAGATAGGCCTCAGGATTGAGAGCATCGCCTACATGCCGGCCTTCGGCTTCAACGTCGCCACTTCAGCCCTCGTTGGCCAGAACCTTGGGGCGAAGAAACCTGAGGAAGCAGAGAAAACGGTTTACGAGGCAATGAAGATGGCCGGCCTCTTTATGGGTGTCATGGGCGCGGTGCTAATCCTCTTCCCGCGCTACCTCGTCATGCCCTTCCTCAACCCGAACGACCCGAACTACGCAGAGGTTCTCCGCCTCGCCCGGATTTACCTTATAATCGTTGGAATCAGCGAGGTTCCCCTCGCGTGGGTCTTCGTCCTCAGCGGGGCTCTAAGGGGAGCCGGCGACACCAAGAGCCCGATGTACGTTACCGCGATAAGCAAGCTCCTCTTCAGAATTATTCCTGCCTACCTCCTCGGCTTCGGCTTTACAATCGGTTCCTTCCACTTCTCAGGTCTCGGCGTGGTAGCGGCGTGGATTGCGATGAGCCTCGAGACCTTCACGAGCGCGGCCATGTACTGGTGGATTTTCAAGAAAGGAAAGTGGAAGCACGTGAAGGTGTGACGGGAACGTTTATATCTTTGTAATGCGTTTCTGTAAACGGTGGTTGTATGGCTGTCATAAGCGTCCGCGTTCCCGACGAGCTTAAGGAGAAGATGAAGAAGTACGACATCAACTGGAGCGAGGAGATACGGCGGTTCATAGCGACTAGGATAAGCGAGGAGGAAAAAAAGCGGACACTCGAGATGATGCACGAGCTGCTCGCGGGTGGAACGCCAGCCAAGGCAGGAACCGCAAAAAGGTACGTGAGGGAGGACCGTGATAGTAATTGACGCCTCCGTTCTGGCGAAGTACGTCCTCATCGAGCCGGGCTGGGAGGAAGTAGAGAAACTCCTGATGGGCGACGCCGTTTCGCTGGACTACGCCCTCGCGGAAGTCTCCAACGCCCTTTGGAAGCACCACGTCCTGTACGGGGAGATATCGCGGGAGGAATTTGAGAGACGGTCAAAGGTAATAGACTTCCTCCCGAACGTCATTCTCCTCGAGGACGGGACCAACTACTTAACGGAGGCAGGGAAAATAGCGGTCGAGCACCGCATACCAATCTACGACGCCCTCTACATCGCCCAGGCCCTCAAGTACGGAAAGCTCGCGACGGCCGATGAGAAACAGGGAAAAATAGCCGAAAAGCTCGGCGTTGAGGTGGTTTACCTCTAAAGCGCCGAGACGTGGAAGATTGCCTCCATCGCCCTTCCGAAGAGGTAGCTCAGGAACGCTGCGCCGAGGCCAGTAGTTACCATCTCCGCGACCTTCTTCTTGACCGATATTCCCGAGAGGAGCGAAATCAGCGTCGCCACTATCGCGAGAGCCGAACCCGCGAAGAGTATCGAGAAGACGAGCGCCGTGAGCGAGTTCGAGGCCAGGAAGTAGGGTGTAACCGGGAAGACGACGCCGAGAAGGTACGATAAGCCCGTGTACAATGCGGCGCGAACCTCGTTCTCCTCGGCCTCTGGAAGAAGGAGCTTTTTAACGGCATCGGGGTTGCCCTTGAGCTTCTCCGCTATCTCCTTCGCCATGTCCTCGGGCATTCCACCCTCTATCAGCTTTTCCCTGAGTTCCTCGGCCGTTTTCTCGGGCGAGACCTCGAAGAGGACTTCGGTCCTGGAGCGGATTGATTCCTTGACCTGCCTCTGCGAGCGGACCGAGACGAAGGTGCCTATCGCCATCGAGAGCGCTCCCGCTACACCAACGATGAGACCGCTTATCCCGACGAGCTGGGGGTTGTTCGGGTAAACCGCCGAGAGGCCCGTAACCGCTCCGAGTATCTCGACGAGGCCGTCGTTCATTCCGAGGACGAGGTCCCTGATGTTCTCCACGTGGAAGGCCTTCTCCTCCTCGCGGAAGAACTTCTCGTGCTCTATCTCGTCGAGGATTACCCTCCTCAGGGTTTCGCGCTCCTCATCGCTCATCTCGCGGGCGTATTCGTTGAGGAAGCGGAAGTACTTCTCTATCGCGCTGTTCTCGCCCATCTCAAGGAGAGAAGCGACGGAACCCGGCCCGAGGAGCTTCCGAAGGAGCTTAACGCTCCATACCGTCAGGCGGTTCACCCTCGGCCTCGGCGGTTTCTCGTTCCTCCTCTCGAGGAAGGACTTCCAGAACTCGGCGTGCCAGCGCTCAAGCTCGGCCAGACGCTTGAACTCCGCCTTTATCTTCTCGTCCTTTTCCCACTCGGCGAGCCTCTCGTACAGCTCCGCGTCGGCCCACTCGTCGAGGTAGAAGCGCTTCCCGAGCTCAATCGCCTCTGAGGACATCGAGCACCACCTCGAAGGGGGCATCGGTTTTTACCGCGGTCGGCGAGAAGTGCGTCCTGCTCGCCCTGTAGCCGAGTTTCTCGAGCCTTTCGATTACCTCGCTCACCTTCCTAACTTCCAGGCCGTTCCTCCGCGCGAGGGCGTGGGTGTCGTAGTGGAACGGAACGTCGAGCTCGCCCGCGAGTAGCTCCACAAAGGACCTTGTTTTCTTATGAGCCGGTTTAAAGGTCTCAAGCTCTTTTGAAAGCCTTTCCATGAACTCCGAATCCTTCAGCGGGCCGAGCCACATCGGGCCGAAGGCCTTGGGCTTCTCCGGGAGGAAGGCTTTCTCGTAGGTGAACCTTCCGTCCTCATCTTGCCAGAGGTAGCCGAGCTGGGCGAGGCTCTTCTCGGCCTTCTTCGCCCCGCTCTTAAACCGGAGGAACGCCCTGAAGTAGTGGTCGCGGTAGTAGGCGAGAAGAACTTCAACTCCAAGGTCGTATTTGGCAGAGTATCTAACCACCGTCCCGATGAGGATTCTCAAACCGGCCTCGTGGCACAGCTCGCCCCGTATCGGCCTCGCGAGGTAGTTCTTCACGCAGGCCCTCGCGTAGGCCCCGCAG